>JALYGT010000038.1 GCA_030776965.1 Actinomycetota bacterium | reverse complement strand
GGGCGCGAGGTGGCCCAGAGAAACGGGGATTTGCAGACCGTCAAGGAGATAGACGTCTTCGTCCGCCGTCTGGAGAAGCGCGAGAGGGGAGAGGCGGGTTCTTAGTTGGCACCTACGGTAGGCCTCCTCGTGGACTACGAGAGTCCGCTCGCGCGCGAGGTGGCGGGGACGGTTTGGGGAGGACTCTCCTCGGCGGCTCTTCGCGCCGGGTACACCAGGACGACGGCACTTTGGGAGAGCTTGCAGGTGCCGGGGAGCGAGAAGAAGCTAGAAGGGTCCGTGATCTACATCTTCGCCGTGGGTCAGGACCGCCCGGACGCCGTAGACGCCATCCGTCCGGTGGGCGTAGGGGATGCCTCTCACCTCTACGGTGTGGTCGCCGCGATCCCCGAGCGGCCGAGCCCGCTCGCGGGTTCGCTCCTCTACCAGGGGGTCGGTAA
This sequence comes from Actinomycetota bacterium, assembly GCA_030776965.1. Classification (GTDB taxonomy): domain Bacteria; phylum Actinomycetota; class Rubrobacteria; order Rubrobacterales; family Rubrobacteraceae; genus Rubrobacter_F. The sequence continues at coordinate 23,354 of JALYGT010000038.1, read as the reverse complement.
GCTAATCGAGGGTGGCGTCAGGGCTGGGGCCATCGAGCCCGCTCTCCTGCGGGCTCTGCCCAAAGAGTGCGAATCCTACGCCAAAAGGCTCCTCGAACGCCTCTCGCCCCTGCTAGAGGCGTAGTGGTCGGTAACCTGGCCGCCGCCCTGTTGGTGACGGGCGCCTTCGCCGGGCTCGCCTACGCCCTGAGGATGGTGAGCCGGGGCGGCGCTGTAGGCGGGTTCGTGGTAGGGGCCGGGATCTACCTGTCATTGGGCCCACCGGGATTCGCGATCCTGGCCCTCTTCGTGGTCGGTGGCTCCGTCCTCACCCGCCTCGGCTACTGGAGCAAAGAGGGAAGGGGGATCGCGCAGGCCCACGGCGGCCGTCGCGGCGCCAGGAACGCCTTCGCCAACTGCGGCGTTGCCCTCCTGTGTGCCCTCCTCGCCGTCCTGAGCCACTCTGAAGCCTTCGTGGCTGCCTTCGTCGCTTCTCTGGGCGCGGCCTTCGCGGACACAGCGGAGTCCGAGGTGGGACAGCTTTATGGCCGTACGCCGCGGCTCATCACCACGCTACGAAAGGCCCCGCCTGGTACGGATGGGGCCGTCTCGCTCCCGGGGACGCTCGCCGGGCTCGGCGTCGCGGGGCTCACCGCGCTCCTCGGGCTGCCGCTCGGGCTCGTGGCGGGGCCGGGAGCGGCGCTCCTCGTGGCGGGCGGGGCCTTCCTGGGGACCGTGGTAGACAGCTTCGTCGGGGCGCTCGCGCCGCGGGTCGGCAACGAGCTTACGAACGTCCTATGTACGTTGGTCGCGGCCGCGCTGGCCTTCCTTCTTGCTTAGCCGGTCCATCCGAGAGTTGTAAGCCTGCCTGGAGCCTGGGATACTGCGGTCTCCGGCGGGTGATGGCTCCGGCCTGCGGGACACGCAACCGAAGTTCGGGCGAGGATGGAGAACGAGTCTTTCGAAGAATCCCTGGGCGAGATGATGGTGAACCTTATCTCGGTCGAACAGACCGGCTCTCTGCGCAACGCCACCACCTTCGAGCGCTACCTTGGCGGTTCGTCGGCCAACATAGCGGCCTACGTCTCGAAGCTCGGCGGCAGATCGGCGGTTATAGTCAACACTGGCATCAGCGCCTTCGGCCAGTTCCCCGGGTCGGTCTCTGACGGCGAGAAAGTCGAGCGGATCGGGCCGTTGCCGAAGGCCGAGGTGGAGAACGTGACCGGCAGCAGCGACGCCTTCTGGTCGGCGCTACTGGCGGCTCACGTCGACGGCAAGAGTTGGCCCGAGGCCGTCCAATTCGTCAACGAGGCCGGAATGCTCAAGCTGCGCGTCGTGGGCCACGTCGAGCGCATGATCGACTGCGAATCGCCCTACCGACGATTAGACACCCTTGCCGAGCAACGCGCCTGAACCCACGGAGGTGCCGGAGCGCAAGATAACAGAACTCCCGGCTCTTATCGAGGGCCTCCCCCCCACAGAGCGCACGATCGCGGAGCGCATCTTCGACGTAAGCGCCACGACCGGCCGCCTCGACCCGCCGGAGGGCATGGAGCCCTGGATAGAACGTTCCTTCGGCTCGGTGGACGCCGTCCGGGAGCAGCGGATAGTCAAGGTGACGAACCTCGTGACCCTGGAGGGGACCCTCTTCAACGAGCTACGGGCTTCCCGCCCCATGGACACCGGGATCGGCCTCGACCTGGAGCGCGAGATAGACGAGACCCGCGGGGACCCGTTTTGCCGACCCGAGGAAGGCACCCCCGCAGACGTCTTCGGCCGCGTCCGGGGCGAGCACTCCACGACCGCCTCGAACGTCGCTAAGTACGACGGATTCCACGCCCTCGTGGTCTTCGACGAACATAACCCCCTCGACTTTACCCCTGAAAAGGTGAGCGACTACATCTCCGTGGGACTGGAGTGGGGACGGAAGGCCCTCGATGCGGACCCGGAGGCCCCGTACTTCTTCTTGATGTGGAACTGCCTCTGGCGGGCCGGGAGTTCGATCATCCACGGCCACGCCCAGGTCACCACTACCCACCGCATACACTATCCGAAGGTCGAGCGCCTGCGCAGAGCGGCGACGTCCTACGCCGCCGAACACGGCTCGGACTACTTCGCCGACCTGCATCGGGTCCACGCCTCTCTGGGATTAGCGATGCCCTGCCCTGGCGGGGTGCGGGCATTCGCCAGCCTCACCCCTATAAAGGAAAAGGAGATATTACTTCTGGGCCAGAGCCTTGAGGACGAACCCCTCCATCTGGCGGTCGCCAGAGCCCTCCAGGGTTACACCCGTTCTTTGGGCGTCAGGACCTTCAACGTCGCCTTCTACCTTCCCCCGATAGCCCCCACCGGGGAAGACTGGTCCTCTTTCCCCAACGTGGTCCACCTCGTGGACCGGGGAGACCCGACGAACCGGACCTCCGACATAGGGGCTATGGAACTCTACGCCGCCTCCGTGGTAGCCTCCGATCCCTTCGAGGTCGCCGGCGCCTTCGGGGAAGGTTTGCTCTGAAAAAAGCGGAGCCGTGCGGCCGCAGGCCCACTACGAACGTCCTTGAACGGCGGTCACCGCCGCGCTGGCCCCTTCTCGCACTGTCAAAAGGAGCACAACGGCCTCTTTACAGTCGACGAACCCGCGGATAGGTTCTCTTCGTAGATAGTTTCTCGGGTTCTGCACCCGAGAAGGCCTGACCGCGACCGGAAGGGGGACGGCAGATGTTCGCTGCTTGGGGCCGTTTCGTCTACCGTTTTCGCTGGCCAGTCTTGATCCTCTCGGTCCTCTCGCTGGTAGGTTTCGCGGTGCTCATGAGCTACGGCGGACGTCTGGGCCTCGAAGAATTTACGTCACAGACCGAGGCTGGTCGGGCCAGTGAGTTGATCGAAGACGAGTTGCCCGCGAGGGCGCCGAGCTTCACCCTAATCTTCGGTAGCGATACCTTGAACGTCACCGGCGAGGATTTTCGCGAGGAGGTCGAGCGCGCGCTCAAGCCCTTGCGCGATGAGCCGCAAGTGACCAGAATCCGTACCGCCTACGACGAAGACCCCACCTCGTCGGGCGAGGAGATGAACTCCCGAGACGGGAGATACACCTCCGTGGTGGTCGAGCTGGAAGAGGCCAGCGACGCGGAGCTGATAGCCGCGTACCCCGGGCTGCGGGACCAGGTCCGGTCCGACTCCCTGGAGGTGCTCGCCGCGGGCCAGTTGCCGCTGAACCAGGACTTCGAGGTGACCACCGAGAAAGACATCCAGCGGGCCGAGCTTGTCTCGCTGCCGCTGGCGCTGCTCTTGGTCGTCTTCGGTTCGGTGGTTGCCGCCGGGATGCCGCTCGGCGTGGGCGCTTTGGCGGTGTTCGGCGGCGTTGTTGGTACCCTTCTGCTCGCCAGGTTCATGGACGTCTCCATCTACGCGAACAGCGTGGTGACCATGATCGGGCTCGGCGTAGCCATAGACTACTCCCTCTTCGTGGTCAGCCGCTTCAGAGAAGAGGTGAGCCGCCGCGCGGTGCACGAGGCGCTCTCGCGCACGATGGCCACCGCCGGGCGCGCGATCACGTTCTCTGGGTTGACCGTGGCCATAGGTCTCCTGGGGCTGCTGTTCTTCGACCTCTTCGGCATCAACTCCATGGGGGTTGCGGGCACGATCGTGGTGGCGCTTGCGGTCCTGTACGGCCTCACCTTCCTCCCGGCGCTGCTCGCGATCCTCGGCCACCGGGTGAACGCCTGGCGGCTGCCTTTCGTCCGACCCGAGAGGGGGAGCGAGGCCGGGCACGGCCTCCTGTGGCACCGGATCGCAGAGGCGGTCATGGCTCGCCCCTGGCGGATTCTCCTGCCCGTGGTGGCGGTGCTGCTCTTGGTCGGCTCGCCGATCATGCACCTCCGTCTGGGCATGGGCGATCACACCAGTCTGCCGGAAGGGTCAGAGTCGCGCCAGGGCGCGGAGCTGCTAGAAGAGCAGTTCCCCAGCGGAGGCACGAACCCCATGGTCGTCGTGCTCGACTACGAAGACGAGTCGCCGCTGACGCCCGAGCATGTAGACGAGACCTACGAGATGAGCCGCTGGCTCGCGGATCTGCCGGACGTCGAGCGGGTGGAGAGCGTGGTCGACCTCGACCCGTCGATAACCCGCGAGCAGTACGGGCAGATCCTCACGGGGCCCCAGGAGCAGCTCCCGGCGGAGGTGGGGGAGGCGCTAGAGCACTCCACCAGGGAGCACATCACCGTCCTCACCGCCTACGCTCCCTCCCGCGCCGGGACGGCCGAGGCGCGCGACCTCGTAAGTACCATCCGGGAGGATCACCCCGAGGTCGAAGGCGAGGTCATGGTCAGCGGCCAGACCGCTTTCGATATCGACTCCATAGAGGCGATCAAAGACGAGGCGCCGCTCGCCATAGCCTTCGTGGTCGGCGCCACGTACGTCGTGCTCTTCTTGCTCTTGGGCTCGGTCCTCTTGCCCGTCAAGGCTGTTGTGATGAACTTCCTCTCGATCAGCGCCTCTTACGGCGCTTTGGTCTGGATCTTCCAGGATGGGAACCTCTCCGGGCTCTTGGGCTTCACCCCCAATCCCATAGACACGAGCATACCGATACTCATGTTCTGTATACTCTTCGGGCTCTCGATGGACTACGAGGTCTTGCTCTTGAGCAGGATCAAGGAGGAGTACGGGCGCACCGGGGACAATGTACGCGCGGTCGCGGTCGGCCTGGAGAAGACCGGGAGGTTAGTCACGGGCGCGGCGGCTATCATGGCCGCGGTCTTCTTCTCCTTCGTGCTCGCGGAGACCACCGTCATCAAGGCTATAGGCTTGGGGATGGGGATAGCCGTCACGGTAGACGCCACGATCGTGCGCGCCCTCTTGGTGCCCGCGACCATGCGCCTCATGGGCCGCTGGAACTGGTGGGCTCCGAAGCCTCTGGCCCGCCTCTACGACCGGCTCGGCCTGCCCGAATCGAGCACAGAGAAAAGCTGACGGTGAAGCCGTGCCATCGCCTCTTCTCCGGTTCGGCGTGGCACGTGTCGTCACCGCGCTCGTCTTCCGTGAACGGTGCCCAGGATGTTATACGGTGCCCAGGGTGCTATATTAGGAACATGCGCACCAGAGATTACAGAGGCTGGAACGCAGAGCCCCGACTATAAAGCCCTGCGCGCTTTCCCCTGACCTAAAACTATCCAAAACAGTTGTCCGAAGGAGTCTCTCGTGAGCGAGGCAACCGAGAAGCAGACATACGATCCTGTAGCCCTGGAGCACAGCTGGCAGGAGCGGTGGGCCGAGAGTAGCCTGTACGAGACCGACGAGGACCCGGAGAAGCCCAAGCATTACGCGCTCACGATGCTCCCTTACCCGAGCGGCGATCTCCACGTCGGCCATTGGTACGCGATGACCCCGTCGGATACCCGGGCCCGATTCATGCGAATGCAAGGCTACCGGGTCTTCTTCCCGATAGGCTTCGACGCCTTCGGGCTCCCTGCGGAGAACGCGGCCATAAACCGGGGCGTCCACCCCCGAAAGTGGACCTACTCCAACATAGAGAACATGCGCGGCCAGCTCAGGTCCATGGGGGCGATGTTCGACTTCGACTCGGAGGTCGTCACCTGCGATCCCGAGTACTATCACTGGAACCAGTGGTTCTTCCTCAAGTTCTTCGAGAAGGGGCTGGCGTACCGCAAGGAGGCACCGGTCGATTGGTGTCCCAAAGACAACACTACCCTGGCGCGCGAGCAGGTTGTGGGGCCGGATCGGCGCTGCGAGCGGTGCGGGACGCCGGTTACCAAGAAGAACCTGGCCCAGTGGTTCTTCAAGATCACCGACTACGCCGATGAGCTTTTGGATTTCTCCAAGGTAGACTGGCCCGAGCGGGTCAAGACGCTTCAGACCAACTGGATCGGGCGCTCCGAAGGAGCCGAGATCCTCTTCGACGTCCCCGGCTATGGTCCTATCGAGGTCTTCACGACCCGCCCGGACACGCTCTTCGGGGCGACGTTCTTCGTCGTGGCGCCCGAGCACCCGGCGGTAACGGAGGTCACCACACCGGAGCGTGCTGACGAGGTGCGCGCCTACGTCGAGAGGGCAGGCCGGATGAGCGAGATCGACCGCACGGACGCGACGCGCGAGAAGACCGGTGTCTTCACCGGAGCCTACGCGGTAAACCCGGCGAACGGGGAGGAGATCCCGATCTACGTCGCCGACTACGTCCTGCTCGCCTACGGCACCGGGGCTATTATGGCCGTCCCCGCCCACGACGAGCGCGACTTCGAGTTCGCCAAGAAGTATGGGATCCCGATCCGTACCGTCGTCACCCCGCCTGATTGGAACGAAGAGCTCCAAGAGGCCTACACAGGCGAAGGCCCGATGGTCAACTCCGGTCCCTTCGACGGTACTCCGAACGTAGAAGGCAAGGCGGCGGTCACGTCCTGGCTCGAGAAGCGGGGCGCAGGCAGAGCGGCCGTCACGTACCGCTTGAGGGACTGGCTCATCTCGCGCCAGCGCTACTGGGGAACCCCAATCCCGATCATCTACTGCCAGAGGTGCGACACCGTTCCCGTCCCGGAAGAGGATCTGCCGGTCCTCTTGCCCGAAGACGCTGAGTTCATGCCGACGGGCGAATCGCCGTTGAAGCTCGACGAAGACTTCCGCAACACCACGTGTCCCGGCTGCGGTGGGCCTGCAGAACGGGAGACAGACACGATGGACACGTTCGTGGATTCGTCGTGGTACCAGTACCGCTACCTTTCGCCGCACTACGATGCAGGCCCGTTCGACCCGGAAAGAGGGCAGAGGTGGCTCCCGGTAGACCAGTACACCGGGGGGATAGAGCACGCGACGCTGCACCTGCTCTACACCCGTTTCTTTACAAAGGTGATGCGTGAGCTCGGGCTGGTGGACTTCGACGAGCCGATGATAAGGCTCTTTAACCAGGGCATTATACTCGGCGAGGACGCGGAGAAGATGAGCAAGAGCCGTGGCAACGTGGTGAACCCGCAGAAGTTCGTGGATCGCTACGGCTCTGACGCGTTGCGCTGCTATTTGATGTTCATAGGTCCCTGGAACCTGGGCGGTCCCTGGGACGGGCGCGGCATCGAGGGTGTGGCGCGCTTTTTGAGGAGGGCGCACTCGCACGTGGTCGAAGGCGAGCCTTCAGGGGCGGAGGCCGATCCTGAGGAGCTCAAGCAACGCACCGCCAGGCTGGTCAAGAAGGTTACGTGGGATCTCCAGCTGTTCCGCTTCAACACTGCTTTGGCAGCCTTGATGGAGTACACCAACTACCTCATGGCGATCAGGGGCAGGGTAGAGGACAACGAGTGGGCGGAGGCCTTGCGGACTTTCGTGCTCGTTCTCGCGCCGTTCGCCCCGCACCACGCCGAGGATATGTGGGATGCATTAGGGCTCCCTTACTCGGTGCACGAGCAGGAGTGGCCTACTTACGACGAGGCACTCATCGCGGCCGAGGAGATCACGCTGGTAGTACAGGTCAACGGCAAGCTGCGCGACCGCATCGAGGCGCCCGCAGACGTCTCGGAGGACCTCGCCAAGGAGCTTGCCTTGAGCAGCGCGAAGGTGCGACCCCACATCGAGGGCCGCAAGATTCGCAAAAGCGTCTACGTTCCCGGGCGGTTAGTCAACTTCGTGGTGGGGTGATCGAGCCCGCGCCGGGCAGACACGATCGTCGGATCGAGCATAGACCGATTTCGTTTCGCGCCGAGCTCAACCCGCAGCGCGGCGCGTCTGGCGGTACTCCTCTACCTCTTCAGCCAGCTCTTCCCTGTTGCGCAGGCCGGAGAGCGTTGGGAACGGGAGCGCGCAAACCATCAGGAAGCTCAAGACCAGGACCACCGGCAGGGCGAGGAACGGGTACGGGCCCGTGATGGCTAACAGCGCGGCTAGCAGCGCGACCAGCACGCCCACGGCCGGTATAGGGAAGCCGACGAAGTAGAGGGGGTGCTTGTAGAGCGAGAACCGGGCCAGGCGCCAAGCCCCGCACAGGAAGAAGACGAGGCAGGCGACGAGGCCGACGACCGGCAGGGCGTATAGTGACGCCCAGTAGATCGCGAACGCGGGGACGGCGCCGAACGAGACCACGTCAGCCAGGGAGTCGAGGTTGCTGCCGAACTCGCCTCCGTCGCCTTCGTCGTTCCCTGTACGGCGGGCCGCATATCCGTCGAGGGCGTCGAAGACCGCGGCGAGGGCGACCAGCCCCGCCACCACGAACAGGTCGTCGTTCTTGAAGATCAAGAACAGGGCCACGAAGCCCGCCGCCAGGCTGCCGCTGGTCAGGGCGTTGGCCAAGTTTACGTACTCTCTTATCATGAGGTGCCTTCTTCCTTGCGGTAGCGGGCTATGGGCGTCACGCTGGCCCGTACCCGGTCTCCGGGGCTCACGAGCGCGTCGGCGCTGCCCGAGGGGAGGATGACGTCCGTACGGGAGCCGAAGTGTATGAGTCCTATTCGCTGACCCGCCGCAACGCTCTCCCCGGTCTCGACCCAGCGCGAGATCTTGCGGGCGACCATGCCCGCTACCTGCACGACGACCGCACGCCCTTTCGGCCCGTCTATGGCGATCCGGTTCTGGTGGTTCTCCTCGTTAGCGCCGACCAAAAACGCCGGGACGAACCTGCCCGGGGTCTCCTCCATCTTCGTTATGCTCCCCTCCACCGGGCTGCGGTTCACGTGCACGTTGTGGATCGAGAGGAACGTGCTGATCCTCAGGGCCTCGACCCCGGGGATCCAGGGCTCTTGCGCCTCCTCGACGCTCGTCACGAAGCCGTCGGCCGCCGCGTACACTACTCCTGGGTCCGGGTCCAAAGGCCGCTCCGGGTCCCTGAAAAAAGCGAGGACCGCCCCCGCGGTCCCGATGCCGAGAAGGCCGCTCCTCCGCCGTCCGGTCAAAAGCAGCGCGGCGCCGACGACGAGCGGTCCCAGCACGTAGCGCCTGGCCGTCTGCCAGCTCCTCCGGGTGATCATCGCAGCGTACCCTCCTTCTGGGGCAGGGCTGCGCTGCACCGGAAGAGGAACGCCGGGGGGACGTTCAAGGGCGAGATGCGCCGCCGAACCGAGGCGAAGATCCGCTTCAGGTCCTTCTCCACCAGGGGCGAGTACTGGATCGCGACCATCACCCCGTCCGGAGCCAGGACCCGCGAGATCTCCGCTAACATGTTCTGTCTGGCGGCCTTCGGCAGAGACGTAAAGGGGATGGCCGAGACGATGACGTCCACGTTGGCGCCGTCCAGGTAGTCCTCGATGTTCTCCGCTGAGTCGTTGATTATTTCGAGCCGCGGGTCCTCAAACCGTCCGGAGAGCGCGGCTGTCAGATCCGGGTCGATCTCAAAAGCCAGAAAACGGGCGTCGGGACGCAGCCGCTTCAGGATCTCCCCCAGGTACGCACCCGTGCCCGCCCCGAGCAGCGCGACGTGGCGGGCCTCCGGTAGGTTTGTCATATCGAGCATGTCCCTAACGGCCCGCTTGCTCGTCGGCAAGATCGCCCCGACCTGACGGGGATTGGCCAGAAAGGAACGGAAGAAACGGACCTTCTCTTCGATGTCTACTTTCGTACTAGACATTCCACCCTGCGACGTCGAGACATCCCGTTATGCAACTTGCCCGCCCATAAAACCGCCAAGTCGGTCCACCACCTCGCGTAGCATGAACAAAACTTCTTGCTCAGGCGTCCCTCTATACCAACGTATGCTCGTAAAAGCAAGTTATACCTATAGTTAACGTTCAGTTAGCATACGGAATGCATATCGGGCTATGCTACCGTCATGCACACGTATTCTCATGCGATTTATACGTGGGCGGTAGCCCGTTTTGCGAGGCGGGAAGCATCACATGCTGCCGCGGCGGGTGCCGCGGGTGCGGCGCTCCCGGACCTGCCGACGCTTTCGAAAGCGTCTCGCCTGTTGTGGGCTCGCCGGGATACGATAACCAAAAAAGAGTTCCTCAAGGCTATGGAGTACTTCGAGGAACCTTCGGGCAGGCTGGATCTAACGCTCCACTCTCTGGTGCCGGTAGGTTCTCTGCTCGTGCTGTACAAAACGCTCGGGCTGAAGGACAGAGACCCGCACGGGGCCTTGCTCTTCTTCTTGTTGGGGTGGGCCGGGCACAACCTTCTGGACGTCACGACGCACGCCGGGGACGCGCGCCCACCATTCTGGCCCTTCTCGGGATGGCGGTGGAAGAGCCCGATCTCTTACTGGGATCGCGACTCCTACGCCCTGCAGTGCCTCGTGGTCGAGCACGGGGCGATCCTGGCGCTCGCCTTGGTATTTCTGTACCAGAGCTTCCGAGCCTAAGCGGCCGGCCGCCAGCGAGAAGAAAGGCCGGCGGCCGAAAGCCGGCCGCTAAGAACTAGTCGTTGCCAAAGAAGGATCCGAGGCCACCACCACCGCCGCCTGACTCGCCGCCGTGGGAGTGATCAGGGACGGTCGGGCCTTCCGAGGGCTGTATGAGAACCCAGCCGGGCCCTTCGAAGGAGATCTGGAAAGTCTCCCCGCTCCCGCGGCCCATGAAGGTCTTGAACGAGATGTCGCTCCTTATGCTGGTCCTGACGTCGCCGCTCCAGGCGATGGCCGAGTCCGGGTCGGCGAAGTTCGGGGTGTTGGTGTCGAGTAGTACGGGTTCCCCGTGCGAGGTCACAGCAACCTTGCCGGTCCCTTCAAGGGTGACGTTGAACATCCCGCCGGCCAGGCGTCCGGCGCCCTCGACGCGCCGTATGTCCCAGTTCACGTTCCCCTCGAAGGCCAGGATGGAGTCGCCATTGACGGTCATGCGGTCATTCTGCAGGTCCAAGACCATGATCTTGCGGGCGTCTTGGGCGAGAAAGAGATCTCCGACGCCCGTGGCGGACATGAGCTTTACGCCCTCGCCGGTCAGAGCCTTCTTAAAGAAGCGTCCCAGGCCCCCGCTCTGGTAATCGAAGCGCACGTCGCCCTGGTAGCCGACCATCGAGCCTAGCTTCGCCTGGATCGAGTCGTTGTCCAGCCTCACCTTTAGAAGTGAAGAGTTCTGCAGCGTGAACCTCCCCGCCGGCGTTACCTCCCAGAACTGCTCTAGGTTCGTCTCGCTCACCGCTCTACCTCCCTATCGGGTCGTACGCCTTGATACTATTCGGGTACGCAGTATCCGTCTAGAGGTTACTCTGCTTACGGTACGCGAGCGGGCTAGGGGACAGAGGGTGCGGGCCCGGCAAAGAAGTATCCCTAGGCATATCGGCGCCTTGGGCGAGAAACCAGCGCCACTGCTCCTCGGCCTTCACCCCTTCAGCGACGACGCTCACTCTCAGGTCCTTCGCCAGCTCAAAAAGCTTCCTGGCGATGGTGGCCTTGTACGGGTCCCGGTCCACGCCCTGCACTAGGCTGGCATCCAGCTTGATGAAGTCCGGGCGAAGTCGGCGAGGAGGTTCAGGGATGCGTAGCCGGCGCCGAGGTCGGCGAGCGCGATCCTGAAGCCGTTCCCGAGGTAGTAGAAGCCGAGTATGTTCCGTAGGTGCCCGTCGTCTTTGATCTCCTCACTCTCTGTCACTTCGAAGATTATCCTCTCAGGTGAGAGGTCTGACCTCTCGAGCGCGCCCATCGTGCTCCTCAGGCACTATGTGGGGTCGTAGATCGAGGTAGGATTGAAGTTGATAAGAACGTTGGATTCTAGGCGGAGAGCGGAAGCCTCGCTTATGGCCTTTTACGCGCGTCCCGGTCGAGGTGAAGTGTACCCCCGCCCGGCACGCCGCCTCGAACATACCTCCCGGGCTCACGAGGCCGAAGCCAGAGCATTTCTCGACGAGAACCGCCCTGCGCTCCCTGAGTTCCGCCTCGCTCAGGCCCCCCAGCAAGAGTTTGCTCAGGTGCCTCGAGCCCTCCGGCGTCACCTCGATCGCCAGAACTTCTTCTACCGGATCGTCGAGCGGGAGGCCCGACCCGAAGAGTAGACGCCTCAAGGTTCCCCGGATGCGGGCCAGCGGAGGGGCTACGTACAGGACTCCGAGCTTGGGCAGGCCGGAGGCGGCAAACTTTGGTACCTGCTGCGCTTGCTCAAACCATGATCTCCGCTCTCACCGAAGTCGTTGCAGAAAGGTTGTCGGAAAGAAGGGTGGATCTCTTTAGTCTGCGGAGCTGCCTCAGAACATCTTGCCGCCCAAAGGAACCTCGCGGTCCGGGGCGAGCAGGACCACGGCTCCCTCCTCGTCTGGCACCCCGAGCACCAGCACCTCGCTCTCGAAGCCCGCGATCCTCTTCGCAGGAAAGTTCACCACCGCCACCACCTGTTTGCCGACAATCTCATTAGGCTCATAGTGCGCCGTGAGTTGGGCGCTGGTCACCTTCACCCCGACCTCTAGCCCGAAGTCTATGGAGAGTTTCATGGTCGGCTTGCGGGCCTCCGGGAACGGTTCGGCCTCCAACACTTTGCCGACCCTGACGTCCACCTTCTCGAAGTCTTCCCAGCTTATCTCGGTCACACCAGCTCCTCGCTCAAGGACGTTCTCTCGCAGTCTACAGATATACTTCTCCTAACGGGCGCCGCGATGCGTCGAGCGGAAAGTTCCATTCTAGAGGAGGGTGTAAAGAGATGAAGGGCGTAGTCGAAGGGATCTACGTAACCCCGAAGGGCAGTGCGCCGATGGAGCGCGTCCAGGAGGCACGCGCCGTGGAGAACGGCGGCCTCGATGGCGACCGCTACATGGAAGGGACCGGCTACTGGACCCCCTACGGCGACGTCTGCGAGGTAACGCTCATAGAGGGCGAGAACCTCGACGAGATAGAGCAGGAGGGGCTGCACGTCAAAAATGGCGAGCATCGGCGCAACATCATCACGCGCGGGGTAGATCTGGAGAGCCTGCGTGGGAGGCGCTTCAGGATCGGGGAGGTTGTCCTCGCATATGACCGGCCCCGCCCGCCCTGCAAGCACATCCAGGACATGACCGAACCGGGCATGACGCGCGCCTTGAGGAGGCGCGGCGGCATCTGCGCCAGGGTAGTCGAGGGTGGGCGCATTCGGGCGCAAGACGAGATCGTCGCGCTGTAACGATCAACCGAGCATCAGATGAAGCCGGGGCCGATTTACCCCGGCCCCGTTGTTGGTTAGCTGGTACTAGTGGCCCGGAGGCGGCGGGAACTCGATGCCATAGCGCTCAGCGCTCATCAGCATCTTCTCGATATCCTCCGGTCCAGGCGGCGGTGGAGGGGAGAAGACGTCCGTGCCAGGTATCCCCGCCTCCTCGAAGAACTTATCTAGCCCTGCCGGGACGACGAGCGTCAAGAGTCTGCCGACCTCCTCTCCTGTATTCTTGAGCGTGTGCAGGGACCAGTTGGGAACGCGGACGAAGGAGCTGGGGGCACCGTCGAGTCGGTGAGCGAGTACGTGCCGCCAGTCTCTTCGCCGACACCACAAGATATAAGCTCGTCCGCCACACAGAGCTTCTTGCCCTTGCCCGGGGGACGTGGGCGATGCCCCGGGCCGTCCTCTCCATCGCCGCTCTCTTTCTTCTTCATAAGAGTTCTTCGGGGCTTGGCATACTTATCCGGTAATCCGGACCAGCGCAACTCCCGGCCCGGATTTTCCTGCCTATCCCGACTTTCGGGCGACGCCGGACGACGAGAGGACTACGGTGGTCGGAGCGGAAACCGCACCCCTTATGCGCTATAGTTTGTGTTTGCCCGGCGAAGGTTGCGGGAGAGAGTTGCAGGGGGAGCGAAGGATGCCCTCCAAGCGGCCGCCGAAGGTGAAAGGCTCGTGTAATCGATGGTTGCTACGGGCCGAATCTCTCAGGCGAAAGGACCGTAAACTGGAGGGCGTCCTGGAGAGTTCGGCCGTAAAGGTCGGCGCCGACGGGGTAATACTCTCAGGTTTGGGACAGGGCGAAGTTAATACAATGCTCACCTGAAAGAGGGGGTACAACCGCGTGGCGCGATTCACACCACACACCGAGGACGACGTCCGGGAGATGCTCGAGGCGATCGGGGTTGAATCTTTGGACGACCTCTTCGCCGACGTTTCGCCCAAGCTCGAAGGGGAACTGGACCTGCCGCCCGTACTCTCCGAGTACGATGCGCTCTCGGATGTAAACAGGCTCGCGGCCAAGAACGTCGCGGGAGTGCCTATCTTCCTGGGGGCAGGGGCATATGACAGGATCATACCTTCGGCCGTCGGGGCCATCATCTCACGCGGGGAGTTTCTGACCTCCTACACCCCTTACCAGCCCGAGATCAGCCAGGGCGTCCTCCAGACGATCTTCGAGTACCAGTCGGTGATCTCCGAACTGACCGGTCTCGAGATCTCCAACGCCTCCGTCTACGACGGCGCCTCCGCCGTCGCCGAAGCGGCCCTCATGACCGCCCGCCAGACCAAACGCGACCCGAAGGTGGCGGTCTCCGCCGGCCTCAATCCCCGCTACCGCGAGGTGATCGAGACGTACCGGGTCGAGACCGTTGAATTGTCGCAGGACAACGGAACGACAGACTTCTCGGGGGTGCCGGAGGACGTCTCGGGTATCTTCGTCCAGAGCCCGAACTACTACGGGATCGTTGAGGACGTGGGGGCGGCAGCGGAAGCGGCGCACGAGGTCGGGGCCCTTTCGGTTGCGGTCTGTGATCCCATCTCTTTAGCCGTACTCGAGGCGCCGGGGAACCTCGGTGCGGACGTAGCGGTGGGGGAGGCGCAGCCTCTGGGTATGCCGCTACTCTTCGGTGGCCCTTATGCTGGGTACATGGCGACGCGTCAAGAGTTCGTGCGCCAGCTCCCCGGGCGCATCACCGGGGAGACGGTTGACGCGGACGGTAGGCTCGCCTACGTGCTCACGCTCCGCGCCCGGGAGCAGGACATAAGGCGCGCCAGGGCAAACTCGAATATCTGTACCAATCAGGCTTTAACCGCCTTGGCCGCGACCGTCTACGCATCGCTCATGGGCCCGGAAGGTCTGCGCCAGGTCGCGGAGCTCTCCATCTCCAAAGCGCACTACCTGGCTGAGAGGCTAGGCGAGGCAGGATTCGAGCTCCGCTATCCGGAGGCACCGTTTCTGTGGGAGTTCGCTGTGGAGTTGCCGGACGTGGGTCGGGCGAACGAGGCGCTTTTGGAGAACGGAGTGGTAGGCGGCCTGGATCTCGGCGACGGGGCGATGCTCGTCGCTGTGACCGAGAAGCGGACGAAAAAAGAGCTAGACGCCTTCGTGGAGGTGGTTCGGAATGCTGGGTAACCTGATACGGGACAAAGGTCGCGAGGGCCGCAGAGGCTACACCCTCCCCCGGTCCGACGTAGAGCAGGTAGGGTTAGAGAAGGTGTTGCCGAAGAATGCCCTGCGCAAGGAGAAGCCAAGGTTGGCGGAGGTGGACGAGCCGACCGTGATCCGTCACTACACCAACCTCTCCCGCAAAAACTGGGGCATAGACACGAACTTCTACCCCCTCGGCTCCTGCACGATGAAGCACAATCCCCGCGCCAACGAAGCCGCCGCGGCGGTCCTGGGCTTCGCGGGGCTTCATCCGCTGCAATCAGATGCTCAGACACAAGGGGCACTCCAGGTCATGTACGAGGCCCAGGGCTTCCTTTCAGAGATCTCTGGCTTACCGGCGATCTCTTTACAGCCGATGGCCGGGGCGCAGGGCGAGCTTACGAGCATCCTCATGGTCAAGAAGTACTTCGAGGATAGGGGGGACGACGGGCGCACCACGGTCCTCGTCCCCGAGACGGCGCACGGGACCAACCCGGCGACGGCCACGATGGCGGGCTTCAAGTCGCGGGAGGTCGGGACGGACGAGGACGGCTGCGTAGACGTCGAGGAGCTGCGGGCGTTGGTGGATGAGACGACGGCGGCGCTCATGATCACGAACCCCAACACCTGCGGCGTCTACGAGAAGAACATAGAGGAGATCGCCGAGATCCTACACGAGGCCGGCGCCTTTCTCTACATGGACGGGGCGAACATGAACGCCAACGTGGGTCGGATACGCCCCGCCGAAGCCGGTGTGGACCTCATGCACTACAACCTGCACAAGACCTTCTCGACTCCCCACGGCGGCGGCGGTCCCGGCTCCGGCGCTATTGCCTGCTCCGACGATCTGGCTCCCTTCCGCCCCGACCCGGTCGCAGAGAAAAGCGGTGAGACGTACCGCCTCGTGCGTCCACAGAAGAGCATCGGACGGGTGGCCGGATTCCACGGCAACTTCGGCGTCTTCCTCAAGGCCTGGAACTACATAAAGATGCACGGCTCGGAGCTGAAGGAGAACGCCGACATGGCCGTGCTGAACGCCAACTACGTGAGGGCGAGGCTCAGCGGTACCTACCGTATCCCCTACGACGGGCTCTGCAAGCACGAGGTCGTCGTCCAGCCGCCCAAGGGCAAGAGGGCCCTCGACGTCGCCAAGGGCCTCATAGATCATGGTTTTCATCCGCCGACGGTCTACTTTCCACTCGTCGTGAAGGAGGCCATGCTTATCGAGCCGACGGAGACCGAGTCCAAGGAGACCCTTGACGACTTTATAGGGACGATGCTACAGCTCGCCGAAAGCGCGCCCGAGGACCTGCAGGAGGCTCCCGTGAATGCCCCGACGAAGCGGCTCGACGAGGCCCGGGCCGCCCGGCAGTTGAAGGCGCACTGGTAGGTAAGATGGCTGCGAAAGCTCTCCGACGGACGCCCCTGTACGAGGAGCACAAGGCCGCGGGCGCGCGGCTCGTAGGCTTCGCCGGGTGGGAGATGCCGGTGCAGTACGAGGGGATAAAGGCCGAGCACGAGGCGGTGCGCAACCGGGTCGGGCTCTTCGACGTCTCGCACATGGGCGAGGTCGTCTTCAGGGGGTCGCAGGCCGAGGAGGCCGTGCAGAGGCTCGTGACGCGGGACGTCTCGCGGCTCGCGGTAGGGCAGGCTGGGTACGCGGCGGTCTGCTACGAGAGCGGCGGGACGGTGGACGACGTGCTCGTCTACAGGACCCCGGACGACTTCCTCGTCGTCGTCAACGCCTCTAATCGCGAGAAGGACGTCGAACACTTCCGGCGGCACACCGGGGATCTCGACGTGGAGGTCGCCGACGAGTCGGACGACTGGGCGCTCCTGGCTTTGCAGGGGCCGGAGGCCGCGGGGCTTTTACAGAACTTTACGGAGACAGACCTGTCGGTGATCAAGTACTACCGTTACGAGGTGGGGGAGGTAGACGGCTCTTACACCATGATCTCACGCACCGGCTACACCGGCGAGGATGGCTTCGAGCTTTTCGTCCGCACCGACGCCGCCGCACGCGTCTGGCGCAGGCTCGTCGAGGCCGGCGCCGCCCCCGCGGGTCTCGGAGCACGCGATACTTTGCGCCTCGAGGCCGGGATGTGCCTCTATGGCAACGAGCTCGACGCCGAGACGACGCCCTTGGAGGCAGGTATCGGTTTCGCGGTGCATCTGGACAAGGAGCGGAGGTTCATAGGGCAGGGGGCGCTCAAGGAGGAGAAGGAGGAAGGGCTTAGGAAGAAGCTCGTCGGCTTCGAGATAGAGGGGCGTGGGATCGCCCGCCACGATTACCCGGTCACGGTGGATGGGGAGACGGTTGGGGTCGTCACGAGCGGGACCCTGTCCCCGACCTTGAACGCGGCCATAGGGCTTGCGCTAGTCTCTCCGGACGTGGAAGATTCATTCGAGGTGGTGGTCCGGACCCGGAGCGTCCCGGCTCGCACCGTGCCGCTGCCGTTCTACAAGCGTGAGCGTTAGAGGGAGGAAACGTTGAACGTACCAGGGGATCTCCAGTACACCAAAACTCACGAGTGGGTGAGGCGCGAGGAAGGTACCGCCACCATCGGTATCACCGACCACGCCCAGGACGAGCTCGGCGACGTGGTCTTCGTCGAGCTTCCGGAGAAGGGGACCTCCTTCTCGGCGGGAGACTCGTTTGGCACCGTGGAGTCCGTCAAAGCGGTCTCAGACCTGTACGCGCCAGTGGGCGGCGAGGTCGTCGAGGTCAACGAGACGCTAAACGACAGCCCCGAGCTTATCAACGAGGAGCCCTACGGCGGCGGTTGGATGATCCGGCTGCGCATCTCGGAAAGTGGGGATCTCCTTTCCGCGGAGGAGTACGAGAAGCTCGTGGAAGAGGAGTCTGAATAGTTTCATGTCCCCTGCGAGGTTCTCCGGCGCCTCGGACAGCATCCTCGACGCGGTAGGGGACACGCCGCTCCTGGAGATCGAGGGCGTCTACTGCAAATGCGAGTTTCTGAACCCCTCCGGCTCGGTCAAGGCTCGCATCGCGAAGTACATGATCGAGAAAGCCGAGCGGGAGGGTCTGCTCTCTCCCGGCGACACCATCGTTGAGGCGACGAGCGGCAACACCGGCAACGCCCTCTCTATGGTGGCCGCCGTCAAAGGCTACCGGATGCTAGTCGTGATGCCCGAAGGGCTGAGCGGAGAGAGGCTCGCCATAAGCCGCGCCTTCGGCGCCGAGGTGCTCCAGGTAGGACACTTCCACGTGGACGCGGCACTTGAAAAAGCTCGGAAACTGGGTGATAGGCCTGGCTACTTCTGCCCGTCACAGTTCGAGTCGGAATGGAACGTGGAGGAGAACCGGGTGTGGCTGGGGCCGGAGATCCTCTCCCAGCTTCCCGAAGGCGTGGCCCCGGAGGCACTCGTCATGGGCGTGGGCACGGGCGGTACTCTCGTCGGAGTCGGACAGGCCTTCCGCGAGATCAACCCCCACGTCAGGCTCTTCGCGATGGAGCCTTCGGAGTCCTCGACCATCCTCTGCGGGGAGGTGGGGGAGCACCTGATCGAGGGTATCTCCGACGGCTTCGTCCCCGGCATCTTTGAGCGCCACCGTCAACTGGTCGATACGACCCTCGCGGTCGGCTCCGAGGAGGCCGTACAGAGCATGCGCTACCTGGCGAAGCGGTGCGGCCTCTTCGTAGGGCCCAGTAGCGGTGCGAACCTGATCGCCGCCAGAAAAATCAAAGCCGCCCACCCCGAACTCAACACAGTCGTCACGCTCTTCTGCGACGAAGGCGAGAAATATATCCAGGAGCACTTCGCCGAGAGGGACGAGGTGCGGGTGAACGCCGAAAAATTCGCCTGACTTTCGCGCGATCCTCGTACTTGCCGACGCAAAGTAGTCGCCGGTACGGCCAGGTAGTGAAGTTGTGGTCGTTGGGCCGTCGCGCGGGGCTTCGTCGGTGGTGTTCCGGAAAAAGGGAAGGGGAAACCCTAGCTATCAGAACCCGAAATGATATTGCTGAACTCTCCGTGAACACCATCAGACCCTCTCGATGGACGCGGGGCAGAGAGCCAACTCCGGCCATCCCGGAACCGGATGGAGCTTGCGCATATGGCCTACACCGACTTCACGGAGTTCCTCCGCCGCAATCCTGAAGACCTCCTCTGGTCCGATCGCGACCGCTTTGTTTTTCCAGATTAGGCTCCGGGGTGGTCTTCTGGTAATCTCCTGCTCGGAGGCCGCTCACGACTGGAGGTTCTAGCGTATGGGGTTCTTTTCTGAACTGGGAGACAGGGTGGTTGGAGGTCCCTCTATACTGACGGCTAACTTCGCCTATCTGGCGGAGGATGTCCGGCGGGCCAGAGACGGCGGCGCTGAGCTGCTCCATTTCGACGCCATGGATAACCATTTCGTGCCGAACCTGACGATCGGGCCTTTGGTCGCCGCCTCGCTCGTTCCGGAGACGGACCTTCCTGTAGATGCTCATCTCATGGTCAGCAACCCGGATAACCTTATCCCTACGTTTCTGGAGGCGGGGGTATCCAGCATCTCGATCCAGCCGGAGGCAGTAACGCACCTGCACCGTACTTTGGAGATGATTCGTAATGGCGGCGCGGAGGCCGGGGTGGCGATCAATCCCACTACCTCGCCGGAGTCCATCGAGTGGGCGCTGCCTTACCTGGACTTCATCAACGTGATGAGCGTGAACCCGGGCTTCGGGGGCCAGGATTTTATCCCGGAGATGGCGGACAAAGTCCGGCGCCTCAAGGAGATGACCGACCTTCCGATAGAGGTTGACGGCGGAATCAACGCCGAGACGGGCCCTCAGATGGTAGAAGCCGGCGCGCAGGTGTTAGTAGCCGGATCGGCCGTGTACAAGGGCGAACCGGAGCAGGAGATGCGCAGGATCATCGAATCCGGGCGCGCCGTCGAAAAGCCGCGGTGAGGATAGCTGACCGTTAGCTGCGAGGGCTGTTAATATTCGGGAGCGATCAGGTAAAACGATAAGGGTACGTAGCAAGCGACGACGAGAGGGAAGAAGCTTATGGCGGTACGAGTAGGGATAAACGGGTTCGGCCGTATAGGAATGTTGGTCGCCAAGGCGGCGATGCTTAACGCGCCCGACGACGTCGAGATCGTAGGGATCAACGACCTGGCGCCTATGGAGGGCGTTTCGTTGCTGTTCCAGCGCGACTCGGTGCACGGGATATGGCCCGAGGACGTGAGCTACGAGAGCAAGAACGGCGGCGGCATCCTGCGCGTCGGCGACCGTGAGATCAGAACCTTCCAAGAAAGCGACCCGGCCCAGATCCCCTGGGGCGAGGTAGGGGCCGACATCGTCGTCGAGTCGACCGGCGCCTTCACCAGCCGCAAGGGGGCCGCGGGGCACCTCGAAGGCGGCGCGAAGAAGGTCGTTATAAGCGCTCCGGCCGGTGATGCCGATGCCACCCTCCTCTACAGGATCAACCACGAGTCCTATGATCCCGAACAGCACGACGTCGTCTCCAACGCCAGCTGCACCACCAATTGCGTCGTGCCGATGGCCAAGGTGCTCATCGACAACTTCGGCATGGACTCGGGATACATGACCACCTGCCACGCCTACACCAACGACCAGAGCCTCCTGGATGCGCCACATAAGGATCCCAGGCGCGCCAGGAGCGCGCCCAACAACATCGTCCCCACCTCCACGGGAGCTGCGCGCACGATCGGCAAGATCTTCCCGGATCTGGAGGGCAAGGTGGACGGGATGGCCCTGCGCATCCCCATTCCCGACGGCTCCATAACCGACCTAGTCGCCAACCTCTCGCGCGAGGCCTCCGCGGAGGAGATCAACGAGGTCTTCAGGAAGGCTGCCGAGGGCGAGTTGAGCGACATCCTCGAATACAACGACGCCCCCGTAACCTCCCAGGACATCGTCGGCAACCCGGCGAGTTGCATCTTCGACTCGCAACTCACGATGTCAAGGGGCAACGTCGTCAAGGTCCTGGGCTGGTACGACAACGAGTGGGGCTACTCCTGCCGCACCGTGGACCTGGTGCGGTATATAGGTAAGAGCTTGTAAGAAGCACCGCCGTGGGAGCGGGGACCCCGCCTCCACCCCTCATCTTTATTCCGAAGCAGGGGAGCCGTCATGAACAAGCGCAGCGTGAGAGACCTCGACGTGCGGGGCAAGAGCGTGCTCGTGCGGGTGGACTTTAACGTTCCGGTCGAGGACGGGGAGGTAACCGACGACACCCGCATCCGACGTACCCTGCCGACCATCCGGCACCTACTCTCGGAAGGGGCGTACCCGATCCTGATCTCGCACCTCGACCGCCCGGGGGGCAAGCGGGACCCGGAGAACGCGATGGATCCGGTCGCCAAGAGGCTCGAAGAGCTCCTCGAAGCGCCGGTCCTCAAGCTCGACGACGCCATCGGAGAGGAGGTCGAGGAGGCGCTCGATAACTGGCACGTTGAAGGAGGCGTGGTGCTCCTCGAAAACTCCCGCTTTTACCCCGGCGAGACGGATAACGACCCCGAGTTCGCGGAGCAGCTCGCCTCCCTGGCCGACCTGTACGTCGACGACGCTTTCGGGGCGGCCCACCGGGCGCATGCCACCACCGTCGGGGTCGCGGAGCGTCTGCCCGGCGCCGTGGGGTTTCTCTTGGAGGAAGAGCTCGACAACCTCGACGAGGTCCTGCAAGACCCGGAACATCCCTTCGTCGCCATCATCGGCGGTGCCAAGGTCTCGGACAAGGTCGGGGTGATAGAGAGCTTGCTCAACACGGCGGACACTTTGCTCGTCGGCGGCGCGATGTGCTTCACGTTCTTCAAGGCGCAGGGCTACGAGGTCGGCAACTCCCTCGTCGAGGAGGAGTACCTGGAAGAGGCCAAACGCCTCATAGACGAGGCCGGAGAGAGGCTCGTCTTGCCGGTTGATGTGGTGGTGGCCGAGGAGATAGAGGAGGACGCGCCTTCGCAGACCGTAAAGGCCGAGGAGATCCCGGCCGAAATGATGGGCCTAGACATAGGCCCCGAGACGGTCGAGAAGTTCAGGGAGCACATCAAGAACGCGAGGATCATCTTCTGGAACGGGCCTATGGGCATCTTCGAGATAGACGCTTTTGCTGCGGGCACGGAGGGCGTCGCCAGGGCCGTCGCCGAGAGCGAGGCCAACAGCATCGTCGGCGGAGGAGACTCGGTCGCGGCGGTCGCCGGGCTCGGGCTGGAGGAGGAGATGGGCTTCATCTCGACTGGCGGCGGGGCCTCCTTAGAGTACGTGGAGGGCAAGGAGCTACCCGGCGTGGCGGTGCTGCCCGACGAGGGGGAGGAGTAGGAGGAGATGGCCCGTAGGCCCATGTTGGCGGCGAACTGGAAGATGAACAAGCTTATAAGCGAGGCCGAGGAGTACGTGGAGGGGCTTTTGCCCCGGATCTCGGACGCCCACGAAGGGGTAGACGTAGCGATCTTCGCGCCGTTCACCTGCCTCGGCGCAGTCGCCCGCATGACGCAGGATACGCCGGTCTTAGCCGGGGCGCAGAACTTCTACCACGAGGACTCGGGGGCGTTCACGGGGGAGGTTTCTGCGCCGATGCTAAAGGACTTAGGGGCCGGGGCGGTCGTGATAGGCCACTCCGAGCGGCGCGAGATCTTCGGTGAGACCGACGAGGCGGTAGCCCTCAAGGCGGCCCGGGCGGTAGAGGCCGGCCTGCTCCCCATCGTCTGCGTCGGCGAGACCAAGGAAGAACGCGACGCAGGAAAGATGTGGGAGAAGGTCGGCGCTCAGGTCCGGGCGGTCTTCGAGCACCTCGATGCGCAGCAAATCGGTGGCGGGGCCATCGTCTTCGCCTACGAGCCGGTATGGGCCATCGGGACCGGCGAGAGCGCCACCCCCGAGGACGCGCAGGAGGCCATCGGGAAGATCCGCGACCTATTAAGGGAGATCGGCGGCGAGGACTTCGCCCGAGAAGTGCGCATTCTCTACGGTGGTTCGATCAAGGCGGATAACGTAGACGAGATCATAGCGCAAGAAGACGTGGACGGCGGCCTGGTGGGCGGCGCTTCCCTGGAGGTAGATACCTTCGCCAAGCTGGTGGACGGCGCCTCGAAACCTAGGGAGTAGGGAGTCGGGAAAAACACGACTCCCTAGATCCCGGACAGAGGGGGTAAAGCTTGCGAAAGGGCGTATGCCTGGAGGCGTAGCGCTTTCACGCTCCCGGCTTCATCTAATGAAGGTCTT
>JALYGT010000037.1 GCA_030776965.1 Actinomycetota bacterium | reverse complement strand
CGTCGTCGTGATCGCCGACATGAGGCCCATCGAGGCGAACTCGGAGGCCTGGATCAGGGCCCACGTCATACCGGAGTACTCGATCATGTAGCCCCCGACGATCTCGCTCTCGCCCTCGGGCAGGTCGAACGGCACCCTCTTTACCTCAGCGAGCCCCGCGACGTAGAAGGTGACGAACATCGGAAGCTGCGGCCAGACGTACCAGTTCCAGAAACCCCCACCCTGCGCGTCCACCACATCTACGAGCGAGAGGCTTCCGGTGAGCATGACGACCCCGAGGAGGCTCAGGATCAGGGGCACCTCATAAGAGATCATCTGCGCCGCCCCGCGCAGGGCGCCCAGCAGTGAGAAGTTGGACCGGCTTCCGTAGCCGGCCATGACGACGCCTAGAGCCCCGATGGACGTGATAGCCAAAAAGAACAAGATGGCGACGTTGAGGTTCGCGATCACGGCGTCGGGCGCGAACGGCACGACGAGCCACACGGCCGCCGCCGGCAGGAACATCGCGATGGGGGCTGCAAGAAAGATCCAGAGGTCGGAGCGGCCCGGTGCGACGTTCTCCTTGGTGAAGAGCTTGAACACGTCCGCCGCCGGCTGCAGTATCCCCCGCGGTCCGACCCTGTTGGGACCGTAGCGCAGCTGGATGTACGCCGACACCTTGCGCTCGGCGAAGGTCAGGACAGCCGCCAGGTTTAAGACCAGAAAGAGTACGACGCCGAAGGAGAGCAGAAACCTGAAGGGCTCCTGGTTGAGGATGTCCAAGCTCACCGCCGTAATCTCGCCTTCACTTCGGCTACTTGTCCCAGGACCCGGAGACCGGGTCCACCAGCCCCATGATGGGCATGATGTCCGGCAGGTAGTGGCCGGGGATGATCTCCTGCAAGAGCTGCATGTTTATGGTGCACGGCGTCCGGTAATGCACCCGGTACGGTGTATCGGAGCCGTCGGAGACCACATGGACCGCGTACTCGCCCCGCGCCGACTCGGCCCGCCCGAAACCCTCTCCCTCCGCCGGCCGGATACGGCGGCCCATGTCCGCCAGAACCTCTCCCTCGGGGAGGTTCTCCAGGATCTGCTTTATAATCCGGATGCTCTGCTTTATCTCGCCTATCCTTACCCGGTAGGAGGCCTCGACGTCTCCCGCCTCGTCGGTGATCACGTCGAACTCCACTCTTGGGTACCAGCTGTAGGGGTAGTCCCGTCGGACGTCGAAACTCACTCCGGTACACCTCAAGGGCGGGCCGGTGAGGCCCATTTCGATGGCCTTCTCCTGCGTCAGTTGGCCTACCCCCCTGGTGCGAGCGATAAAGATCTCGTTCCCTTCTATGAGGTCTATGAAGTCCGGCTGGATCCGCCGCTCCAAACCCTCGACGTAGTCCCAGATCTGCTCCGGTATTCCCTCCGGGAGGTCGGCCTTCACGCCCCCGATACGGATGTAGTGGAACATCATCCTGGCACCGGTTACGGCTTCCATGATGTTCTGCGCCCGCTCCCTCTCTCGGAAGGCATACAGTATGGGGGTAAAGGCCCCGAGCTCGAGGAGCAGGAAACCTATGGAGGGGATGTGGCTCATGAGGCGGCTCAACTCAGCCATCAAGACGCGCAGAGCCTCGGCCCGGGGAGGTATCTCGACATCCAGCAAGTCCTCCACCGCCAGGCAGTAGCCGTGCTCCATTGCCATGTTGTTGAAGTAGTCCAACCGGTCCGTGATCGGGATGACCGCCGGATACATGCGGTTCTCGGAGATCTTCTCCTTGCTGCGGTGCAGATAACCCATTACGGGGTCGCACCGCACCACCGTCTCCCCATCGAGCTCCAGCATCAACCTGAGAAGCCCGTGCATCGCTGGGTGCTGCGGCCCCATGTTCATGTCTATGGTCTCGAGGCCAAACTCATCCCGTACGCTGGGGTTGACGAGACGGCCGCTCGCCCTCCCGCTCAGGGTCATGCTCTCCGTAGGTTGTTCTTCGCTAAGCATCTCTTACCTCAACCCCTCAAACGTTCGTCTGGTGCTTATCTCGAAGCTCTTCAAGAGCGGGTGGTGATCGAAATGGTCCTGCCACATGTACAGCCTCCGTAAGTCCGGGTGCCCCCTGAAGGCTATACCGAACATGTCGTAGGCCTCCCGCTCGTGCCAGTTGGCCGTAGGATACACACCGGTGACGGTCGGCACGACGGGCTCCTCACCCTCCACCGTAGCCTTTACCCTCACGCGACCCCCGCGCAGGTCCAGAAGCTCGTAGGTGAGTTCGAAGGAGCCTTCCCGGTCCACGACGGTGATGAAAGAGAGGTGCAACACCCCCAGGGTCTCGCGCGCCGTCGTCAGCACCGCCGGCACGGACTCGGGGTCCACAACCATCCGCACCACGTTACCCTCAATCACCGACTCCTCGAGCCCATGACGGTTGCGGAAGCCCTCGAGGTAGCCATCCAGGCGACTCTGTAGATCGCCCTCCGGCAGCGTCACGGCCATCTAGGCGGTCCCTTTGGGGTCGGCGGGCTCCTCGGGGGAGCCGTTGTGCTGGGCGGCTGTGGTCTCGCCGCCGTTCTCCCGAGCGGCCTTCTCGGCCCTCTCCTTCTCCTTAAGCTTCTTCTTGACCTTCTTCGGGATCCAGCCGACGTCGGTCTGGGCGGCGGGCGGCATGCCCTTGCGCTCGAAGACGTAGGTGCGCTTGAGAGGTCTTATACCCTCGAAGCGAGGCGCCTTGCCCTCGCTGATCTGCTGGTACTCGCGCTCGGGGAGGTACTCCATGATGTTGCCACCTTCGTCTACCAGCGCGGGCCTGGGCTTCTCGTAGCCGACCTGCTGGTCGCGCTCGATCTTCTTCTGCAAGGTCATGATGCCGAAGATGAGCGCCTCGGGCCGCGGCGGACACCCCGGCACGTAAACGTCGACCGGGATGACCCTGTCCGCCCCCATCAAGACCGAGTAGCCGTCTAGGAACGGGCCGCCGGAGATGGCGCAAGCCCCCATCGCTATGACCCACTTGGGCTC
>JALYGT010000036.1 GCA_030776965.1 Actinomycetota bacterium | reverse complement strand
TCCAAGCCCATGCTCTTGTAAAACTCGCGTCGCGGCTGGCGGGGCGCCGTCCTCTCAGCGGAGCCACTGGTGGGCTCCTCCGGCGCCGTACCCACGGGAAAATCCGCGGTCCCGACCTCGCGGCCCGTCTCACGGCGAGTCCGCCGGTTACGGGTCGCTATGTAGACGGCACCGGCCACGATAACGATGATCACGACCGCCACTAGCAACAACTCTAACGTGAACATCGCGTCCATACTCATCCGCGTCACTCCTCCGCGGACCCGCGCCGTGGGTCCGCGCTCTGAGCTCCGTGCCTCGACGCCCTGCGTATTGTGTACCCGATCTAAAGGCTTTTTCTCCTGGCGTTCCATGCTTCTCGAAAAACTCGCCAGTGCCCGCGAGGGATCGAACCAAACCCAGGCGTGACACTATATGAACAGAGAGCCCGGTTCTTCTCCTCGTCGCAGCCTGTTGGCAGCATTGTGAGCCTGGCGAGTGGTCTCGGGCAGACGGTACTTCGTGCAGCATCGCAGGACGAGGTCTACCGTGCTCTCCAGGTTTATCCGGTTTCCGACCGAGACGTAGACTGGCGAGACGCCTTTTCGGGTGCGAACCACCTTACCGACGACCTTTCTGCGGTAGACCAGGTCTTTGGCGCTCCCCCTCTCTACCTCGGGCTCCTCGTGCTCACCTACCAACCTGCTCTTCGCGCACCCGACCGCCGGCACCTTGAGGAAGAGCCCGAGGTGCGAGGCGAGCCCCAAGCCCCGCGGGTGGGCGATCCCCTGCGCGTCGAAGATTATCGCGTCTACGTCCGTCTCGATTCGCTCGAGCGCCCCGACGAGCGGTGGTATCTCCCGGAACGCCAGCAACCCCGGCACGTACGGGAACGTTAAAGGCGCTTCATACCCTTGCACCTCGACCACCGAAAGCTCCGGGAAGGAGAGCACCGCGACGGTCGCGTAACCCTCGTCGCCCTGCGTGGAGACGTCCGCCCCGGCAACGTACCGCACGCGCGAGAGGTCTAAAGGAGGCCCCGCCGTAACCCGCGGCGCGAGCTCGGCCTGCAGCCGCCGCGCCTCGGCCGGCGACAGCTCCAAACGGTGAAGCCCTTCAACCCGCATGACACTACCGTACCATGAAAGAGTAGACAAAAAAGACGAGAAGTCCCGAAAAATACCGGCCCGACCGATGGAACTTGGAGGGGGGAAACTTCCCATCGGCCGGGGCTCGGCTAATTCCAACTATACCCCTACCGTGTTACGTTACCCTTGCTTGGGTGTTACGATTTTGTTGCGTTAGGGGAACACTTTGGTTACGGTTCCCCCTTTTTCCACCTAATCATGCCATCATACCGGTACTTCTTTGAAGCTAAACTTTTAATTAAGTATCAACGGGATGGGCTTTCGAGTTGTTCTCACGAGACCGTAACCTCTATGGTATGGTAGCCGGTAGCGCCGGAAGGGATAGGGGGGGCCTCTTCTTCGGTCTGGGTCTCGCCTTCGCCGTCGGTGGCGCGCACCTTCAGGGTGTATTCGCCGGGCTGCGCCTCCCAGTAGTAGACGTATTGGCGCCAGACATCCGCGTCGAGCTGGGCGGCTAAGGTTGCGTCGTTCCATGTCTCGCCGCCGTCGGTCGAGACCTCGACCCGTTCGATGCCGCGGGTAGGGGCCCAGGCGACGCCGCCCACCGGGACGGTGCCGGCGGAGACTGTGTCCCCATAGCTTATGGTATCTATGCGGGACTGGGTCAGGATCGGGCCCTCCTTCGACCAGCCGCGTTTGATCCAGTACACGTCGTAGCCCCAGTCGGTGAGCTCTATCTCAATGAGCCATTTCGTCGCCGAGACGTACCCGTAGAGCCCCGGCACGACAAGCCTGACCGGGTAGCCGTGCTTGAGGGGCAGTTCCTCACCGTTCATGCCGAAGGCGACCAGGGCCTCGCGGCCATCGAACGCAAGGTCTGTCAGGAAGCCCGCCTCCCAGCCGTCGACGCTGCGCCCCACGAGCTGTTCGGAGGCGCTCCCGATCTTATCCTGGCTCAAGCCAGCCTCGTTAAGTACGTCGGAGAGCAGGACCCCCGTCCAGCGAGCGTTCGAGATCAACCCGCCTCCCACCTCGTTCGAGACGCAGGATAGCGTGATGTCCCGCTCTAGGGTCTTAAAGCCGAGCAGGTCATCGTAAGAGAGTTCGATCGGGTTGTCTACCCCGCCCATGACGCGCAACACCCAGCTGTCGCGGTTTACGCGCGGCGAGGAGACGGCGGTGTCTATCAGGTAGAAGTCCTCGTTCGGGGTGAACAGCGGCGGCATCCCTTCCACGTTCAGGGATGCCTCGGCGGGCGGATCGGGTAAAGTCTCTGGCTCAGAGGCCGCGGTGGAGGAGCCTCCCCTCTGCGAGGGCTGCAACGGGTCCGACTCGGAGCCGGCGACCGAGGAGCCCGCTTCGCTCGACAGCACGCGACCAACGCCACCCGCCGTGACGCCCGCCACCGCTGCGGCGCCGCTAACCACGACGAAGTTCTGTCGGCTGACGGCGATACCCCGTGAATGCGCCTCCCGGGACCTCCCGATGAAGGGCTGCGGCGACGGCTGCTGCTCAGGACCTTCCGTTCCTTCGACTTCCTCCAGGCCGGCCTCGCGCGCCGTCAAGCCCGAGACTTCTAGCAAGAAGGCAGCCACGCCGACGCCTACGGCGAGCGAACCCAAGACGGTGAGCACCGTGGCGACGGGGGCGATAAACGGCTCGGAGAAGGCCGCAAAGAAGGCTACCGCCGCCAGCACTCCCACCCCGACTAAAGCGCCGATCCGGGACTTGAGGCTCAAATTTGCGAGGAAACCGGCGAAGAGCAGCGTGAGGATCACGATGACGGAGATCAGGATCGGGGTCGCCGCTTTGCCGACGATGGCGATGCCCGTGGTCGCGGCGCCGCCCGGTGTCAGCTCTATGATCCGCTGGGCGACCGCCGTGAGCACGGACGGGACGAGCTGGTAGAGGCCGTGGACCAACTCCACGATACCGAACGCTACCACCATCCCCACGCCACCCGCCGCAAAGGCCCTGCGCCTGACATTCATTCGCGCTCTCCAGCGTTGTTAGCCACGATCCAACCTCTCTGCTAATTCAAGACCAGCTTATCATCGAAGCGTCAGCCGATTCTTACATAACAGTTAACTAGTCCTTGGGTTTCAGATTACGGTTGCAGGAGGGTGTCGGATCACCAGTCGCACCGTCCGTTCTGGAGCACGGCGTTGCCGATGGCCTCGGCACCCAGAGCGTTTCGCCCGAGATCTGGTACGCCTCCATAAGCCCCTCTCGCCGGTTTTCAGCACACTGCCCCGTGGTCGTGACGGTTACTTTGGTAAACTCGTCCCGTATCTCCTTTAGCCAGGTCTCCAGCGGCCGCTCCGCCACGCCGGAGACAGAGAGACGATAGTAGCCCAGGCCCACCTCCGGGATCGTGCCATGATTGCGGGCGTAGAAGAGCTCCGTGGGCGTAACGAAGCTCTGCCGGAGCAGGTACTGAGGTGACTCAACGTTGAGGAGCTGCCGACCCTGGCCGATCGTGCCGGTATGCTTTCCTGAAGGCTCCACGTTCACTCCTCCTCTGCCACAATACAGCAGCCAAATAGGACGACGTGCAGGGGTGCCGCGCGGCTCGCGCTTCTTCCGACGGGGAGATACTTCTCAGGTCCCGCTGTTTTTACGCGCCGCAGGCGCTCTACGAGACTAGTCTCGATCCCAATCTTGACACGCTCGGTCTTTGGAGCTACAAAACGTGTTACAGGCTACGACGGGAACGAGTAGGGCCGAGGATACTCCGCAAGAGCGAGCCGGGGGTGGTGGGAAGCCCGGCGCGGTGTACGGCCCGAAGATCCTCCCCGAGCCGCCGATCCCAAAGCGAAGGACTTAGAAAGCGTCCAGGCGTTAGTAGGGTGGGCCGGGTCCGCCCGTTACAGCGCGAAAGAGCTGGTCCGGGACGCAGGCAGATCCCGGGCAAGTGGGGTGGTACCGCGAGGGTCTCGGATCTGGGCCCCCGTCCCCGCAGAGAGCGGAGTTTGGCGAAGCTCCGTCCGGCGGGGGCGGGGGCTTCTTGCGTGAGGAGGCTTGTATCATATGTTGTTCGAGCAGGTAAGGCCACAGGTCAACTTCCCGGAGCTAGAGGATGAGATCCTGGGCTTGTGGAACAGGATCGGGGCGTTCGAGAAGTCAGTCGAGCAGCGTCCCGAAGATAAACCCTTCGTCTTCTACGAGGGGCCACCGACGGCCAACGGTCGCCCGGGTTTCCACCACGCCCTCGCTCGTGCCTTCAAGGACCTCATCCCCCGCTACAAGACCATGCAGGGCTACCGGGTCGAGCGCAAGGGCGGCTGGGATTGCCACGGCCTCCCCGTGGAGCTCGAGGTAGAGAAGGAGCTCGGGCTCTCCGGCAAGAACGATGTCGAGGAATACGGCGTCGAGGAGTTCAACCGCTTGTGCAGGGAGTCCGTCTACCGCTACGTCGAGGACTGGCGCAAGATGAGCGAGCGTCTGGGCTTTTGGGTGGACATGGACCACGCCTACTGGACCCTGGAGAACGCCTACATCGAGAGCGTCTGGTGGGCCCTCAAAGAGCTCTACGGGCGCGATCTCCTCTACGAGGGCTACAAGGTGACCGCTCACTGTCCCCGGGATCAAACCTCCCTCTCCTCTGCCGAGGTGGCGATGGGCTACCAGGGCGTCGTAGACCCGAGCATCTACGTAAAGCTCCCACTCGAAGACGAGCCGGAGGTTAGCCTCCTCGTCTGGACCACGACACCCTGGACCTTGATCTCCAACACCGCCGTCGCCGCGAACCCGGAAGTAGAGTACGCGACCGTACGGACGAACGGCGAAAACCTCATCATGGCCCGCGAACTGCTGGACAAGGTCTTGGGCGAAAGGAACTACGAGATACTCGAGGAGCGAAAAGGCGCGGAACTGGAAGGGCTCAAGTACCACCGCCCGTTCGGTTACGTCCCCGTCGAGCAGACCGGCAACCTCTTCACAATCGTGCTCGGCGACTACGTGACGACGACCGAGGGAACCGGTCTCGTCCACACCGCCCCGGCTTACGGCGAGGATGACGCCCGCACGGGCAGTCGGTACGGCCTCCCCACCCTCCACCCCGTAAAGCCCGACGGCACCTTCGACGAGCATCTCGGCCCCTTCGCCGGACTGTTCGTCAAAGAAGCCGACCCCGGCCTCGTCGAGGAGCTCGAAGAGAAGGGCCTCCTCTTCCGCGCCGAGGAGTACGAGCACCCATACCCCCACTGCTGGCGGTGCGGTACGCCCCTCCTCTACTACGCCAAGAAGGCCTGGTATGCGAGGACGACCACCGTGCTCGACGAGCTCTTGCGGGAGAACGAGAACATAAACTGGGTCCCCGAGCACGTAAAGTGGGGCCGCTTCGGCGAGTGGTTAAAGAACAACGTGGACTGGGCCCTCTCCCGCGAGCGTTATTGGGGCACCCCTTTGCCTATCTGGCGCTGCGAAGAAGGCCACACGATGGTCGTGGGGAGCGTCGAGGAGCTTAAGGAGCAGGCTTTGAACGCCGTTCCCGACGACCTGCACCGGCCCTACGTGGACGGCGTGAAGATGGCGTGTGCAGAGTGCGGCAAAGAAGCCAAGCGGGTCCCGGAGGTTCTCGACGCCTGGTTCGACTCGGGGAGCATGCCGTACGCCCAGAGTCACTACCCCTTCGAAGGCAAGGAAGACTTCGATCGGGCCTTCCCGGCGGACTACATCTGCGAGGCCGTGGACCAGACGCGCGGGTGGTTCTACTCACTCCTGGCAACCTCGACGATGCTCTTCGATAGCAGTTCGTATAAGACGTGCCTCGTCCTGGGGCACGTCTTGGATGCCGAGGGTAAGAAGATGAGCAAGAGCCGCGGCAACGTCGTGAACCCGTGGGAGATCTTTGACGGCCAGGGCGCCGACGCCTTGCGCTGGGCGCTCTACACCGCGACGAGCCCCGGTAACCCCAGGCGCTTCTCCAAGGACCAGGTAGACGAGGCCGTCCGCAAGCACCTCCTCACCCTCTGGAACACTTACTCCTTCTTCATCACCTACGCCCGCATAGACGGCTTCGACCCGAGGGAGGACTACGTCGAGCCGGGCCAACGGAGCCTGATGGACCGCTGGGCGCTTAGCCGGCTGCAGCTCACGACTCGGACCGTAACGGAGCGTCTCGACGCCTACGACGTGACGGTGGCCGGGAGAGCCATCGGCGAGCTCGTGGACGAGCTCTCGAACTGGTACGTCCGGCGCAGCCGCAGGAGGTTCTGGAAGGGCGAGGACGACCTCGACAAGAAGGCCGCCCACTCGACGCTGTACGAGTGCCTCGTCGCGATCGCCAAGCTCTCGGCCCCCTTCACCCCGTTTATAGCCGAAGCCCTCTACCAGAACCTAGTCGTGAACGCCGACGCATCGGCACCCGAGAGCGTGCACCTCTCCGACTGGCCCGAAGTCGACGAGGCCCTCGTGGACGAGGAGCTCATCAGGCAGATGGCGGCCGCACGCAGGGTCGTGGCCTTGGGAAGGGCGGCCCGCAACGCGGCGGCGATAAAAACCCGCCAGCCCTTGAGGGAGGTCGTCGTGGTGCCGGGCGAGACCACAAGGACCGATGGCAGCTTCAGGGAGGGCGTGGAGAGCCTCTCGGGGATCGTGCTCGACGAACTAAACGTCAAGGAGCTGCGCTTCGGGGAGGCCGAGAGCGTCCTCGCGTACGACCTCAAGCCGAACCTCTCGGTCGTGGGGCCGAAGTACGGCAGGCTGGTGCCGGGCTTGAGGCGGGTGCTCGCGGAGGCGCCGCACGAGGTCGGGGCACGGGCCGCTTCGGGCGAGAAGGTCAGGTTGAGCATGGACGGGCAAGAGGTCGTGCTCGATCCCGAGGAGTTGCTCATCGAGCCCAAAGAGAGGGAGGGGTTCTCACTCGTGCGCGAGGGGGACCTCGCGGTAGCGCTCAAGACGGAGCTCGACGAGGATCTCGTGGACGAGGGCTTGGTGCGGGAGCTCGTCCACAAGGTACAGAACCTCAGGCGCGAGGAGGGGTTCGAGATCGAGGAGACCGTCTCGGTGGCACTCGGGGGGAGCCCGAAGGTAATCGGCCTCCTGGAAGGACCGTGGGGCGAGTACTTCAAGTCCGAGGTCCTCGCCCGCGAACTCAGGATCGACGGCGAAGCCGGTAGCGGGGGATCCGGCAGCTTGCGGCTGGACGGAGAGGAGCTGTGGGTAGAGGTAAAACGGCTCGGCAAGATCGATTCGGGGTAAAGATCCGACGAAAACGGGTATAGTGTGTAACCTAGGATGTAGGCAGAGGGAGGGAGGTCCCACTCAATGTTCGGAAGGAAAACGCGGGCGGAGAGGCTGAAAGAGCAGGCCGAGGGTACGTCGCTCGTCCCGATGGCGTCTTTGGCCGCCGCTTACACTGGGGTGAAGCCCATCGTCGAGAGGCTGCTCTTTGACGATGACCTTAGAGACAACATTCGCACCCTGGTCGAGTCGACCCGCAAGATACTGGACGAGGTCTCCGACGAGGAACCGACCGAGATCGTCGCCCGGCTCTGGGATGACGACAAGATCCGCAGGGAGATCGAGTCCGTGATCGGAGCACTTCAGGAGGGGACCAGGCGGGTGCAGGGCAAGAGGGTAAGGACCGGTGGCGGAGGCGGGAGGTTCTTGCTGGTCCTGATCCTGGCCAGCGCGGTAGGCTTCCTCTTCCTCAACCCGAGGACCGGTCCGGAGGCGCGCAGGATCGCCGGGGAGGTTTTCGCCACGCTCCGATCCGGAAGCTAGCGTAACGCCCTGCCGGGAGCGTTGTTAGGAACGTCCTTCCGACGGCCGGCGCGGCGCGAAAGTCGGGCACAAGAGTTTAACCACCCTGTCGAAAGCGTGGGCTCCTTCCCATCTCCCAGCGGCCTCGACGAAGGAGGACCGCAGGGTGGCGAGCTCCGCCACGACTTCGCCCCGAGCTCGCTCCGCCCGGTTGCGGGCGCTCTCGCTAGGGGTACCGGCCTTCTCCAACCGTTCGGCCCTCTCATTGAGCCTCTCGGCCCGCTCCAGGTTCGGGGCGTGGGCGTCGAGGTACTCACGGACGGTCTGCTCCGCCCGGGCTTCCAGAGCCGGCATCCGCACGGGTTCGGTAACGGCAGCGCTGCGACGACTTTGGACGCGGGCGCGTACTCGTCCCAGCCTCTCCTTCCAGCGCAGCCTCCGGAAACTTCTCAGGAAGATGCGAAACCTCGCGCGTACGAAAGGCGGTAGACTGCTCTCGCTCATGACGCATATTCTAATCCGCTCGGCTCTCCTCGTTGTGATAACGTTCTCACTGTACCTCTCTGTCGGCTGCTCCGGCCTCTTCCAGGATCCGCGCGAGCAGGCCAACGACCGACTGGCCGATGCCAACCAGGCCATCGAGGAGCACAACCGGCTCTTTGAGGAGGCCCGCAGCACCTACGAAGAGGCCAAAGGGGCCGTCGAGTCCGGGGAGATTACGGAAGCCACCACCCAAGAGACGGAGCGATTCGCCGACGCCCGGAGCACCATGCAGGAAGCAAGGAGCCAACTCGCGGAGGCCAGCGAACCTCTCTCAGATGTGCAAGACCTGGACGTCGAAGCCGAGATCCAGGAATACGCCGGTTTCCTCTCCGAAGCGGTAGACGCCCAGCTCGTCGCCGAAGAGAGCGAGATAGAGTTCTACGAGATCCTCGAACAAGACCCGACGCTCTCCGAGAACCGCGAAGAGGCCCTCGAAATCCTCGCCGAGGCCGGCGACGGGTACGAAGAGGCCGAAAACGCCTACGGACGCGCCCAAGAGCTCGCCGACCAAAACCCGGAGCTTCTACGGGAGAGTTGAATTCGGGCACCAGGTTTCAGGAAGGAGTGGGGTCGGGGAGGTTCGGTCGGACAAGACCTACGCCACGAAGTGTCCTCGCGCGCAACGGCCGTATTCTCAGAACAAGCTAGTTCTTGGCACCTGACCGCTGATACCTGACACTAAAAGCTACAAAGGTTGACAGGTCGGGCAGACGTGGGTACCGCGGCCAGCGACACGGGATTTCTCTATCGTCGTAGAACAGACCGGACAGGGCTCGCCCGCTCTGGTGAAAACCTTTAGCTCGTGCTGGAATTTGCCGTTCTCACCGAAGGCGTCGTGGTAGGAGTCGAAGGTCGTGCCCCTGAGCTCGATAGCTCGCTTTAGTATGGTGCGGGTGGTGGCGTGGATGGTCCTTATCTCCCCTTGCGCTAAGGTGTCGGCTTTTCGGCTCGGGTGGACGCCAGCGGCGAAGAGCACCTCGTCCACATAGATGTTGCCCAATCCCGCCACGACGGACTGGTCGAGGAGCAAGCCCTTCACGGCGGCACGGCGTTTGAACGCGTCCGTCAGGTACTCGGCCGAGAACGCTTGCGCGAACGGGTCGGGGCCGAGGCGTGAGATCAGGGGGTGCTCATCCACCCGTTCGGGCTCGTACAGGTCGAAGTAGCCGAGCCAGAGCCGGGTGAAGGCGAGCACGGGCCCGCCGTCGAACTCGACTACGGCCGTGTTGATCCTGTCCGGTTCTTGCCAGGCGGGCAGCCGCAAAACGCGTCCCGAGATGACGAGGTGCACGACGCCTACGACCTCTCTGAAGTCGAGCACGATGATCTTGCCACGACGCCTTACGTCCCGGAGCGTGCGCCCCGCAAGCCTCTCGCAGAACCCTTCTACCCCTGCGTTCGAGACGTCGTCCCTAAAGATCCCGGTCCTCAATACCTTCTTGCCCGCGGCTAGGGCACGGACATCCTCGGAGATCACGGTTACCTCCGGCAGCTCGGGCACCTAGAGCACCTCCTCGAGGAGGTAGCGGACGAAAGAAGCCACCCCATCCTCGTCCACCGGCGGGGCCACGGCATCGGCGGCGGCCCGGACCTCCTCGGTCATCCCTCCCACCGCGACACCTAACCCCGCGAAAGAAAGCATGTCTACGTCGTTGTCCGCGTCGCCAAAGGCGAGCGTGCGCGCGGGGTCTATCTCCCAGCGCTCGCAGAGAAACTTCAGAGCCTCGGACTTCGTGCCTTGCAACCCGCCGACTTCGACGTAGTGCGGGAGGCTCCGGGTGATGAAGAGGCGTCCGGAGAACGTACGCTGGGCCTCCTCCAACCACTTCGGTACTCCGGTGGGGTGATCGACGATAACGAGCTTCGTCGGATCCTCCCCGCCGTTCAGGAGCCAGGCCGCCGGCGACTCGACGATTTCAGTGTCTAACTCCTCGGAGCGTCGCAAGTGCTTAAACACTGCCGTGGTCTCAGGGGAAGCCACGATCTTACTGTCTGTGAATACTCTGGCGTGCAGTCCTTTTTCCGCCGTCCACTCCAAGACTTCTACGCTCGCGTCTTTCGGCAGCGTGCGGTGCAAGAGCGTTTCACCGTTCATCCGGCGGACCATCGAACCACCATAGCAGATCACCGGATCCTCACCCTCAAAGCCGAGACGTGCTGCGTGCTCGCAAGCACCCTCGAAACGCCGTCCCGTCGCCACAACGAGCCGCATCCCTCGCTCCCGCAGCACACCTAAAGCGCCCACCGTCGCCTCCGTTACAGTCAAGTCGCGGCGCAATATCGTGCCGTCGAGGTCGAAGGCCCCG
This sequence comes from Actinomycetota bacterium, assembly GCA_030776965.1. Taxonomy (GTDB): domain Bacteria; phylum Actinomycetota; class Rubrobacteria; order Rubrobacterales; family Rubrobacteraceae; genus Rubrobacter_F. Next base: position 5,561 of record JALYGT010000036.1, on the reverse strand, counting down.
AGGTCGAAGGGAAACCGACTGTCTCGCGCATTGTGGGATGTTTCGATCAACAGAACCTTTCGCGTTCATGTGGAGCCAGGGGATTCGACTCCCCTACCTCAGGCGTGCAAAGCGGCACGACGAGTTTACCAACCTCTGTGGGCATCCGGGAAGCCACTCACCTGAGCCCAAACGTGAAGTCGTGCTTTCGCGGTTAGCTCGAACAGGCAAGCACGAAGGAGAGCCGGGCTGGGCTTGCATTAGGAGGGGATAAACAGCGGCAGCCCAGTCTAAAGATCTAGTATGGAAAATCGTTCTCGAGGGTTTCATCCAGCAGGAGAAAGGGCCTAAACTTCGAGGGTCATCTCTCCCTGAGGAAGAAGAACCAGAGCATCAGCTATAAGATCGACATCATGAGCAGGGCAGGCAGGAAGAGTCCGAACATATACACGATCAAGCGTTAGCAAGTGATAGGTGAAGCGCATCGGATATCCGGCACATTTATCGCGAAGAGGCCGGAGCCCTGAGGCAGGGGCTCCGGTTCACCTGGTAGGTTCCGGTGGTGCCGTAGCTACTTCAAGATCTCCCTAGCCGCCCTCTTCGCTTTGTCAGCTCCCTTCCCGGAGCCCTTCTTGCCCTTCGTGCCACCGCCGGATCTCTTGCTCTTCGCGGCTTTGTTTATGGCCCCTTTGGCCTCTTTCCCCAACTTGCCCATGCGTTCGGACCTCTCCTTCCACCCGAGCGGGTATCTTGTTACCGCTATCCTTACCCCTCCGAGGCGCCTCGAAACCTGCCCATCAGGAAAGGGGCAGTTCGTCAACCGTCACGGCCCTGCTCGGAAAGGCCGATTGCCGGATGATGAAGCGAACGAAAAAGAGGAAGACGAGACGGGCGCTTTGACAGAACAGCGGATTTTTGGAGTGGAGCCGAGGGGATTCGGACCCCTGACCTCCGCCGTGCAAGAGCGGGTACCTGATGTGGTGGTTATTCACCCTTGTTCAAAAACTCCTGCAAATAAGCATATTATCTCTAGCAACACATCGTGGATGTTTGCGGTTGTTCGCCTGGGTAGGTGTCAAATTGGTGTCAACTGGCGTCAGCCTTGCCCATACCTCAACGTACCTATCTATCGGCCTATGTTTCCCTGGAGTTTGCAAAAAAAAGAAGAGTCGACGAGCAGATTTTACCAGAACGAGGTAGAGAGACGTCTCAATCGATCTCGAACCACACGCACGCGTGCTCGTTGCGCTCGACTCCCCAGCGATCCGAGATCGTCTCGACGATGGGTAGACCCCACCCGCCCCTCAGGTTGGGCCGCGGGCAAGGCTTCGAAGGTACCTCGAAGCCGGGTCCCGGATCGCATACCCTCCCGCGCACCGAACTCGCCGAGACCGACACCGTAAGAGAGATCTGCTCATCGGACGAAAGCCCTGCGTGGAGGATGCTGTTGGTCACCAGCTCGCTCACCACCAGCCGGACGTCCTCGAGCTTCTCGGGCGGCAAGAGGTCCGCCAGCCGGTCCAGGGTATGGCGAGCGGTCGTGACGACCTCGGGGTCGGGGGCGAGTCTCACATCGATCTCAGCTACCATCAAGAACCCGCAGCGCATCGTCCAGCATTGCAAGCGTTACCTACCCTCGGTCACGCGTCGCTACACCCCGCACGGCCGTGCATCTACTCTATTGGCGTAAGGAGGGGGCACACGCTAGACTAGTCGCGAGGATCGGCAACGGTTGGCTATCTTGATGTTAAGTGTCGTTAACAGAGGTGGGGATGCCCGGACGATCGAAGCTGGAAAGCAGCAAAACCGCGAGCCATCCTTCGGCCGCCCGTACGTCGCATCAGACTAGTTCGTGAGAGAATGCGCCCCCGAGACCTAGGAATCGGTAAGCTCTTCGAAAGAATTCGCGACGCAGCTATCGTCGTGCATGCAAAAACCCAGCGAATAGTTCTCTGGAATCAGGCGGCCACCAACATCTTCGGGTACTCGACTTCAGAGGCACTCGAACTGCGCGTCGAGGCTTTGGTTCCCGAGCGCCTGAAGGACCGGCATCGGGCGGACATCGCCCGCTACGCCGAGACGGGTCACGGGACCTACATCGACTCGCCTGAGCCGCTCGAGTTGCCCACCCTAAGGAAGGGCGGCGAAGAGATCTACGTTGAACTGTCCCTCAGCCCTATCGGGCTGCTGGGTGAAGCTGATGATAGTGAACGCTACGTGCTCGCCATCGTCCGTGACATCACCGCCCGAAAGCGGGCGGAAGAAGAGGTCAGGCGACTTACCAGGGACCTCGAAAACAGGGTTGCGCAGCGCACCGAGCAATTGGAGGAGAGGGAACGAAGGCATCGGGAGAGCGAGGAGCGCTTCCGGGGGACCTTCGAGCAGGCGGCGGTGGGCATGGCCCACGTGGGCACCGACGGGCGCTGGCTCAGGGTGAACCGTAGGCTCTGCGACATCGTCGGCTACGAAAAGGCGGAGATGCTCGGGCTGACCTTCCAGGACATCACCCACCCCGACGATTTAGAGGCCCACCTGGAGTACGTCCGCCAACTGCTGGCCGGGGAGATAGGGACCTACTCGATGGAGAAGCGCTACTTCAAGAAGGACGGCTCGATCGTGTGGATAAACCTCACGGTCTCGCTGGTGCACCCTCCTTCAGACGAGCCCCGTTACTTCATTTCTGTTATCGAGGACATTACGGAGCGCAAGAGGATCGAGGAGGCGCAGCGCTTCTTGGCCGAGGCCGGCACGACGCTCTCCTCCTCGCTCGATTACCGGACCACGCTGGCTCGTGTGGCACGTCTCGCGGTGCCCTTCCTCGCCGACTGGTGCGTGGTAGATGTCCTCGAGAAGGACGGCTCGCTCGATCGGCTGGCGGTCGCCCACCAAGACCCGGAGAAGGTCGCGCTGGTACAAGAGCTGCAAAAACGCTACCCGCCAGACCCGGACGCGCCGCGCGGGGTAGGACAGGTGTTGCGCACCGGCAGGCCGGAGCTTGGCCCCGAGATCCCCGAATCGCTCTTGGAGGAGGCCGCCCGCGACGCCGAGCACCGCGAGATCCTTGGGGAGCTGGGGCTGAAGTCCTACATGATAGTGCCGCTGGTCGCGCGGGGGCGGACTTTGGGAGCGATCTCGCTGATATCGGCGGAGTCGGGGCGGAGATACCGGCAAGCTGAGCTGGAGCTGGCCGAAGAACTCGCTCGCCGCGCGGCGCTCGCCGTGGACAACGCGCGGCTCTACAGGGACCGCGCTCAGGTCGCCCGTACCCTCCAGGAGGGTCTCCTGCCCTCACGGTTGCCCGAGGTGCCGGGAGTGGAGGTAGGCTTGTGCTACCTGTCCGCCGGGGAGGTGGACGTAGGAGGCGACTTCTACGACCTCTTTGAGACGAGAATGGTGAGCCAAAACAGTACCTCCGAGCCCTCCTCCTCGTGGGTCGTCGTGATAGGCGATGTGTCCGGCAAAGGTGCCGAGGCCGCTGCCGTGCTCGCCCTCGCCCGCTACACCATACGCGCGTTGGCAATGCGCGAGTCTCACCCCTCAGACGTGCTCACCGGTCTGAACGAGGCTATGCTGCGCCAGAGGCGCGAGCACGACGACCATAAGTTCTGCACGGCAACCTACGCGAGACTAGAGACGAACGAAGGAAATACTAAGGGTGGGGCCCAGGTCACCGTCAGCTGCGGCGGTCACCCGCCGCCCTTTGTGCTCAAGGCGGACGGGAGCATCCACAAGGTAGGGCAGCCAGGACGCGCCATAGGAGTGTTCGACGATATGAACCTTACCGAGCAGGAGGCCAGCCTGGCCCCCGGCGACGCCTTGGTCCTCTATACCGACGGCGTGGTCGAAGCTCAGTCCCCAGATGGCCTCTTCTTCGGCGAGGAGCGGCTCGTGACTCTCTTGCGCTCCTCGATCGCTCTCGACGCTGCGACCATCGCCGGCCGTGTAGAGAACGCCGTTCTAGACTTCCAAGGGCAAGCCCCCAGGGACGACATCGCCGTGCTGGTGCTGCGTGCCTCCGGCTAAAGCCTCCCCAAGCCGCTTTATAAGTGGAGCCGAGGGGATTCGAACCCCTGACCTCCGCCGTGCAAAGGCGGAGTCATACTGTCGCTGGTGTTCGCCAGTGTTCAGAAACTCCTGCAAATAACCATATTCTCTCTTTCAGGTTATCGTGGGTGTTCGCCATTGTTCGCCCGGGTTGGTGTCAAATTGGTGTCAGCGGGTGTCGACCCTGTCCGTCCCTCAACGCATTCAGAGCGACAGATCTACTGACTCGCCTGCCAAACTCCCTTGTGCCCTTCAATAGTTCTCCGCGTTTGCCATAGACCGCTGGTTGGGTTGTCCGCCATCGCTCTGCTGATGAGTTCGGGTGTAGTGGGGAGATACGCCATTCGGAGGCATAGAAGAAGATAGCTTAAGAAGAAATTCCCTAGACTCGGGAGCGGCTGTCATTTTCCTGCACCCTTAGGATAGCCGCATTGTACCGGGCGGGCCGGAGGCTTTATGTCTCCGGCTCTTTTCATTCCCTCTAGCCTAGAGGCAACGGAGCAACTCCTTAGCATGAGCTGTTTGCAGGGTTAGACAGAGCCTCAATCTGTGCGGTAATGAAGAACAAAGCTGGGAAATACACAAGGGCCTCTCCTGTTGCACAGCGAGCACATACGCTACCGCTCTTGATACCTGTGTTCGCTACTGATCTTGCGGCCCGTTGAGAGCGTATAGATACATATACAGCGCATTGCAGTGATGTTGCACCACCCGTCATCGACGGCACATGGGGATGCTTGCTGAGAAGACCTCCGGAGAAGATACAGCGCCTTGCAGTGATGTTGAACCACACCGTATGGTAGGCGGGTAGATACTTATTTGGAAGATCTGTGCGGAAGGTAGTGGATCCCGTCAAGTACGGCATTCCGAAGAGCTAGCTGATTGGGTCAATGTCATTGCAAGCCGCTGTAGCAAAGGAACAAGGTGTGAAAAGAGACGAAGTCTTTAGAGCCTGCTTGGCAAGGTTCACGCTGTTCTCGCCAGCCGCCTCAGTAAAAGGCGGATCATGGCCACCTCGATGAGGATTTCGCTTGTCTGGGCCCTACGCTCATAGTCCTTGCTAAGGCGGCGGTTCCGGATTAACCATGAGAAAGTCCGCTCCACGATCCACCGCTCGGGCAACACCTCAAACCCTTCGGCCTTCCGGTCCCGCTCGACTATCTCAAGCTTCCACCCGCCCCGCTCTTCGCACCACCTTGCAAACTCTTCGCCACTGTAGGCCCCATCCGCCCAGATCTTCTTCAAACGGTTCACCAGTGGATTCAGCCCAACGAGCAACAAGCGCGCTCCTACACGGTCCTGAACGTTTGCAGGCGTGACATAAACCGAAAGTGGAAGACCCAGGGTATCTACCAGCAGATGCCGCTTGCGGCCTTTGATAACCTTGTGGGCGTCATAGCCGTTCGATCGGGCACCCTCCTCAGTGGTCTTGACGCTCTGGGAGTCCATTATCGCTGCTGATGGATCGGGGTTCTTACCTAGTCTGTTCCTCTCAGCGCTGCGCAGGGCTCTGTAAATTAGGTCCCACACTCCCCTAA
>JALYGT010000035.1 GCA_030776965.1 Actinomycetota bacterium | reverse complement strand
CCGCCTGGCGGGTGGTGGGGCGACCGCCTATACCCTTATGACCGACTTTGAGCTGGGCGCTGTGAAGGCCATACCGATGCCCGTGCACCTGACGCTCGACGCCGCTAGCGGCGCGCTTTTGGCGAGCACCCCCTGGCTGTTGGGATACGCTAAAAACGGCGTCCGCTACTGGCTGCCGCATGCCTTCGTGGGCATCGCCGAAGTGCTCGTGGCGATGATGAGCAAGACCGAGCCCTCTTACTACAGGGCGAAGCCGGAGTTGCTGGACGTCGTTCGGGGGTTGCTGAAGGCGAAGCGGGGCTAGACGCTCGCGCCTAGGCGCGGCGTTTGGGGTACAGGGCCTCCTACTGCTTTTCGGTGGTTGAGAACGGGCGAGGAGATCGTGAAGCCGAATGAGGAGCGCGATGAATGACACACCTCCGCACCTCAAGGCCCTTGAAGAGATCGAGAGGGGAAGACATCTCTGGCCTTGTCGAGGTGCTCCAAGAGGAGAGCGAGGCCGTCCGCTGTGCCCTGCGGGACATGACCGGCTGGCACAGAGACTACAACCCTCCCGCTTGGAGACATTGGGCTACCGATGACCAGAAGTGTATCGGCTGGGAGATAGCGGTACGAGTAGAGCAGATCCTCTGCACCGTGCTATATGAGGTGCACAATCGGCAGGTGGAGGATATGATGGATACTCTTTCCGAGTGGCCGGAGGGCTTCTACGGGTGAGTCACCTCGAAGGCGACTGGCGGGTCGAGCGCCTAAGCGGCGTGCTGCCGCCAATGCTCGGCGTTTGGAAGCGGGTCTGCGGCTACCGCGGCGAAACCTGCTTCGGCCCCTTGCCTGGCGTACCCTTCCGACTCGAGCAGCGCGAGGGGGACGTCGCATTGATTTACCGCCCACCATTTTCGATGCTGGTAGACGAGCTGCGGGCCGAGGCGGACAGCTCCTGGCTAGGACGGACAACGCTCGGTGGCCGTGAGCTCGGACAGTTCCGGATGATCCGGGGCGGGTACCACGACGACCCAAGCCCTAAGGAGGAAGGATACATGGCAAGGGATAAGTTGCAGGAGAAACTCATCGACTACCTCCGAGACGCGCACGCCATGGAGCGCAACGTCCTGCTCATGCTCGAGTCGATGATCTCGACGACCAGGGATATCGAGATCGTGGAGATGCTCGAACACCACAAGACGGAGACCCGGCGCCAAGAGCGGCTGCTGCGCGAGCGTCTGCGGGTCCTGGGCAAAGACATCTCGGCGCGTAAGGATCTGCAAGCGATGGCGGGCGCGGCAATGAAGGGCACCGTCGACCAGGTGCGTGGCGACAAGGCGGGCAAGAACGCGCGCGACGCGTTCGTGACGGAGCACCTAGAGATAGCGGCCTACGAGCTTTTGGAGCGGCTGGCAGATCGTGCGGGCGACCCGGAGACCGCGGAGGTGGCGCGCAAGAACCGGGCGGAAGAAGAGGCTATGGCCCGGAGGATAGCCTCGAATTGGGACAAGTTCTTGGACCTCACCCTGGACGAGGAAGGGATCCGAGGCTGAAGGAGGGCGAGGGGCAGCAGCCGCCAGGTCTACGGCTACCCGCGGGTCCATGCTGAGCTTAGAGCTTTGAGAGTGCGTTGCTCTCGCAAGCGTGTTGCCCGGCTGATGCGTAAAGCCGGCTTGCGAGGCTGCCTGCACGCAAGAAAGAAGCGAACCACCCGCCGCAATCCCTACGCCACGCCCGTTCCCGATCTCGTGAAGAGGAACTTCGCCGCCGCGGCCCCGAACAAGATCTGGACGGAGATGCCCTCCACTGCGCGCTGCTGGGCGTCTCCCAAAGCCGCGTCGCCAAGGCGGCGGGCGCCAGCCGCCATGAGACCCGAGGTCAGGTTAGTCGCTATGCTGAGGAGGAACGCTTCCATCGCCTATTTGTACAAATAACACCTGTCTCGGCACCTCTTTGACTGTCACCATCGCGATCCCCAGAGTAGGGCATGTGTAGGAACGACGCTGCCCTCTTCTTCATGTCGTGGGGCGAAAAGTTCCTCGTCGTTATCTGCTCCGGTGGTGTACTACTGGTGTAAAAAGGGTCAAAGTAACTCCCGGCCCCATTCTCATGCTCTACTTTTATCTTGCAAAACACCGAATTCTCTAAGTGGGCGATGCTGGAGTCGAACCAGCGGCCCTCTCCTTGTAAGGGAGATTCCACCCGTTCACCTAAGTTCACCGGAGTTCAGAAGACCGTATAAATAAGCCGAATTGTCGAATGCTGTACCTCAACGAACCCACCCGTACTTCCCTGCACTGGTGTACTACTGGTGTAAACGATACTCAGGGAACACGAATGCTCTCGCATCTCTGTACAATCTACAGTCGC
>JALYGT010000034.1 GCA_030776965.1 Actinomycetota bacterium | reverse complement strand
GAACGCTGCCGCCACCAGGAGCCCCGGCCCCACGTTCCTTAGCCTCTGCATCACGCGTCTCTCCGCCTCCCTTCCTAACTCACCCATCTCCGCGCGTCTCGGGATACCGCGTACAAATTAGCAGCTGGCGCGGTCCCGGTAAACCGTTAGGCTTCGTACTCCCCGTTCAGGCGGTCCGTTACGAACATGTGACCGGGGCTGTGCGTGATCATCAGGGGCGGCGCGACCTTCATCGCCACCGCTTGCGGTGTGACCCCGCAGGCCCAGAAGACGGGTACCTGCTCCTCGTCTATCGAGATGGGCTCTCCAAACTCCGGCTCCTCCAGGTCTCTTATGCCCAAGGACTCCGGGTGCCCTACGTGCACCGGCGCGCCGTGCATCGCCGGGTACCGGCCCGAGACCGCTACTGCGAGGGGAATCTCGTCTGGACGGTAGGGCCGCATGCTTACGACCATCGGCCCGGAGAAAGGCCCCGACGGGACGCACTCCCTTCCCGTGAGGTACATGGGAACGTTCTTGCCCTGATCCAGGTGTGCGAGGCGCAGCCCCGCGTCGAGCAACGCCTTCTCGAAGGTGAAGCTGCAGCCGATCAGGAACGACACCAGATCATCCTGCCAGTACGACGTTATCTCCGTAGGCTCGTCGACGAGCTTGCCGTTCTCGTACACCCGATACTTCGGCACGTCGGTCCGCAGATCCGCACCGGGAGCCATCACCGGTGGAGTGGGGGAGCCCACGTCCGTGACCTCCAGAACCGGACAGGGTTTTGGGTTCCGTACACAGAACTTCAGGAAATCGAAGGCGTACTCCTCCGGCAATATTGCGAGGTTCGTCTGCACGTGCCCGCTCGCGATGCCGCCGGTAGGACCCGTGTACTCTCCATTGCGGATGCGTGCTCGTGCTTCTTCCAGCGCCAGACTTTCAGGGTGAAGCTCTTGTTTCATCATCACCAGCCTTCTCTACGGCCTCTTCGCGGAAGCGTTAATTATGTATAAATTATAGCTTAGGCTGTGCTTCGACGACAAGCCTTTCCGGTTGGCGGATCCTCGCTCTAAGGGTTGATTTTTAATGGTACTGTCGTAGCATACTCGGTTTAGAATCCTTGTCCCTGAAGTACGAAATCGGCGCGCCAACGTGATGCACAACACGCGTATCTTCGACCTCGAGCAGCCGCGTACTATGGCGATGCCGATACACCCAGCCCACCAGCAGGCCGGCTACTCTTATCTCCTCCACCGCCACCACGAGGATGAGTACCGGCCCGAGGAGGCCGGACCGCGCACCGGCGCCGCCGGGGTAATAATCTGCGGGGAGCACACCGGCACCCACATAGACGCCCTCTGCCACCAGTCCGACGCCCTCGTGCTGTACGATGGAGTCGCCGTGGATGGCCGGGTCCAGACTTCGCGTGGCTTCACCACCTTAGGCGTCGAAGAGATACCGCCCATCATCGCTCCCGGCTTGCTCCTCGACGTAGCTGCCAAGGAGGGCGTCGGCTCTTTGGAGTCCGGCTACGCCGTGACCGACGAGGATCTAAAGGCTTGCTGCGAGCGCCAGGGTGTGACGGTAGAACCCGGAAGCGTGGTGCTCGTGCGGACCGGTAACGACAGCTTCTGGGACGAGCCCGAGCGCTATCTCGCCGGGCCGGGGGTGGCGTCGAGCGCCTCGTACTGGCTTGCGGAGAAGCGGGTCCTAGCCGTCGGGGCGGACAACATGGCGTGGGACGTACCGGGGATGAAAGACCCCGACCTGGGGTGCTTCTTGCCCGGACACCTCATACTCCTCGCCAGACGCGGCATCTACATAATCGAGAACCTCCGGCTGGACGAGCTGGCGATCGCCGAGGCCTACCGCTTCCGCTTCGTCTGCACGCCCTTGAAGTTCGTCGGGGCCACCGGCTCGCCGGTCAGACCCGTAGCGCTCGTCCCCGAGAACTCTCGATCCTGATCAAGAAGCCTCCTTAGAGCCACTCCCCGTTCTCTACCTCGTTCGTGTGCTGGCCCAGAGTCGGCGGGGGGTGCCGGATCGGGAGCCGCTCGCCGTCCACCAGGACCGGCGAAGCCAGCAGCTTAATCTTTCCTGCCGCCGGGTGATCGACGTCGCGCAGGATGCCCGAGCTCAACACGTGTCCGTCCGAGAACACATCCGCGAGCGTGTTGACCGGGCCGATAGGCACCCCGGCGTCCCGGATCTCTTCTGCCCACTCGTCCGCCGGCTTTTTGGAGAACTCCTCTTGCAAGATGGCGACGAGCACTTCGCGGTTCGCGACCCGGTCGGGGTTCTTGGCGAAGCGTTCATCTTCGGCCAGCTTCGGGCGACCGATGGCGCGGCACAGGTTCTCGAACTGGGTGTCGTTACCGACGGCGAGCGCGATCTTTTTGTCCGAGGCGTCGAAGGTCTGATAGGGGACGATGGAGGGGTGAGCGTTCCCCAAGCGGCCCACGTCCTCACCCGAGACGAGGTACTCCTGGGCGCGGTTGGCGAGCCAGGAGAGCTGGCTCTCGAAGAGCGGCACCTCGATGCGCGTGCCTTCCCCCGTCTCGGCGCGCCTGTACAGGGCGGCTAAGGTAGCCATCGCTGCCTGAAGGCCGCAGACCATGTCCGCAGCCGCTACGCCGACCTTCGTTGGCTCGCCGTCGGGGAAGCCGGTGATGCCCATGATGCCGCCGCGAGCTTGTACGAGGAAGTCGTAGCCCGGACGTTCTTCGTCCTCGCCAGGGCCGAAGCCCGTGATCGAGCAGTACACGATGCCGGGGTTGAGCTTCCTCAGGGCCTCGTAGCCGAGCCCCAGCTTCTCCAGGGAGCCGCGCCTCCAGTTCTCGATCAGGACGTCCGCCTCGGAGACGAGCTTCTTCACCCGATGCAGCCCTTCCGGGCCTTTGAGGTCTATGCCGGTGGACCGTTTGTTGCGGTTCACCGAGAGGAAATAGGCCGATTCGCTCCCCGCAAAAGGCGGACCCCAGTGGCGGGTGTCGTCGCCGCGCTCGGGGTGTTCGACCTTGAGGACGTCCGCTCCGAGGTCCGCGAGCATCATCGTCGCGTAAGGACCGGCCAAGACTCGCGAGAGGTCGAGGACCCTTACTCCTTCAAGCGGGAGCACGGAGTTCCTAGCCGCAGTAGTTTCTTGAAGCGCTTTCCCGGGCGCCGGGGAGAGTACGCTCGCCGACGAAGGCGTGGACGTACTCTTTGAGATCTTCCTGCTCTTTCGTCGGCGAGATGTTCAGCACGGTTCATACTCCCTTCCCGATTCACCGTTCGCCCAAGTATAGCGAAGGTTTGGATACACGCCGCTCGTGTAGCGGAGCCTCGCACGAGACCTCTGGGGGCCTTCTCGAAACCAGCCATTCTGGCATATCGTACTTACCAACGACAGTATACGGATAACAGGAGAGACCGTATGTCCAGATAAGGGCATCGGGGTGGACGAGTTCGGCGAGCCTGACATGCTCGAATCGTCGAGGTCGAGCGTCTCCGGGCGAGGGAGAGTCCTCGTTGAGGTCGGGAGGGGTGAAGGACGTGTCCGTCGGCGACCGCATCGGGATACTTATCGGGATGGGTAACTACGCCGCGCACGTCGCGGCGCCGGCACAAAGCCTGATCCTACCCCGACGGGATAGACTTCGATGAGATGGCCGCTATTCCCCTATAAGGGCTCACCTCCTACCACGTGCTCTACAACTGCGGCCAGCTCAAAGAAGGAGAGAGCATGTTCGTTCACGCCACGGCCATGGCGTCGGATCCTTGGCCGCCCAGAAATGCTGGCTGGCTCTAGATCACCGAGCTTGCGGGCCCGCCGGCGACGTAGATAGTCTCGCCGCTGATGTACGCGGCCTCGTCGGAGACGAGGAAGGCGACGACGTTGGCGACGTCCTCGACGCGGCCGAAGCGCCTCAGGGGGATGTTCTTGGCGAACCGCTCCTTCATGTCCTCCATGGTTATCCCGACGCGCTCGGCTGCTTCCCTGGTCATCTCCGTCTCGATCCAACCCGGCGCCACCGCGTTGACGTTGACGTTGAACCGCCCGAGCTCTAGGGCCAACGTGCGCGCCATAGCCTGCAGACCCGCCTTGGCCGCGGAGTAGTTGACCTGCCCCTTGTTCCCCAAAGCCACGATCGAGCTGGTCATCACGATCTTGCCGTACTCCTGCTCGACCATGTACTTCTGGACGGCCTGGGAACACAGGAAACTGCCCTTCAAGTGGACGTCCAATACCTTGTCCCAGTCGTCCTCACTCATCTTGAAGAGGAGATTGTCGCGCAAGAGACCCGCGTTGTTGACCAGGATGTCGAGCCGCCCAAAGTGGTTGGCGACCTCGTCGAACGCCGCGCCGACCTGCTTGAAGCTCGATACGTCGCACGCGACCGCGATCGCCTCCTGCCCGGCGTCCTTGACGGCCATCACCGTGTCGTGACCCGCCTCCGCGGAGAGGTCCAGGACGGCGACGTTGGCGCCCTCCTGCGCCAGCTTTATCGCCTCCGCCGCCCCAATGCCCCTCCCGGCACCGGTTACGACCGCCACCCGTCCGTCGAGTCTACCCACGCCGACCACCTCACTTC
>JALYGT010000033.1 GCA_030776965.1 Actinomycetota bacterium | reverse complement strand
GCCTCTGCCTCGCCTCGTCCGGGGTTGCCGGTTCGCGGTCGAGCTCGCGGGCAATACGCACGGTGCGCTCGACAAGTTGCGCATTGCTCTCTACCGGTTCATCCCGCCTGTAGAGCACGTTGTCTTCATCCCCACTCGTACGTTCAGACCCATGGCAAGCCCGATGGTCGTTATGGGCAGCTGCGTGGGACCCATCGAGGTCACGTTGACGCGGAGGTCTTCCTGTGGCACCGCCAGGTCGCGCAGGCGGTCCACCATGTCGAGCAGGTTCTGCGGCGTGCCCCGCTGCCCGCCCTGTGTTGGCGTGTGGAGCACGAAGTTGATCGTGTAGGGAGGTTGAAGGATCTCGAGGCTCAGCAGATGGTCAACCTCCTCAAGCATCGCGCTGTTGTAGACCTCTAGCTCAGGCTTTACGTCACGGGCGCTTATCTCGTGGGCGAACTGCTCGATATCCGAACGGTGGTTCGAGAAGAAGACTTGCTCGTCCCGAATAAAGAAGTTGAGCAGTCCTATATTGAGCGAACACATCTTGGGGGCGAGGAACACGGTGTTTAATCGCTCCTCAACCGACAACATGGGGCTGCCCCCGGTAGTCAGTTGAACGACCGCGTCGGTTTCGGAGCACAAGCGCTCGTGCAGCTCGCTGTATATGGCTTGGTCCATGGTGTTGGAGCCGTCGGGGTTGCGTGCACGTGCAGGATCGCAGCTCCCGCGCGCCAAGCCTCAACCCCCTGCTCGACGATCTCGTCGGGTTGCTCAGGGAGGTTGGAGTTGGCCTCCTTGCCGTGGATCCCGCCCGTCAGGGCGCAGGTGATGATCACCGGATCATCGCCGCCGATATTACTCATGCTCACTTGAGCCTCCTAACTCAGGTCTTCAGCTCGAGGACTACTGCCGTCTTAATGTTTTTCCTGTGATCACCCCACTCCCTTATCTAGCTGACCCCGACGGGCCACACGATGAGGCTGGGTCTTAGAGCGCGTTTCAAAACCTGCTCTGTTTAACTACTCAGGAGGAACTCCCGCGGCACGAGCCGAACATGACGATAAACAGCACCATCCAGAGATGCTTCCTCTAGAGAAGGAGACAAGCCCGCGCCTGGGCCTTATTCGTCCGTCTTACCTACTCTGTGCCAGCCCCCTGCTTAACCCTCTCCTGCCTGATGCGGGCGGTGAGCGCGTGGCCGTAGAAGAACTCCGCGTCGGAGATGGCCGCTGTCGCCGGCGCAACCTGCTCGGTGCCCTCCGCCGTCACCTTCTGGTAGGTAACGGTCTTGATGAACTTTCCGACCCAAAGCCCACCGGTATAGCGCGCGGCGCGGTTGGTCGGTAAGACGTGATTCGTGCCTATGGCTTTGTCGGAGTAGGCGACCGTCGAGTGCTCCCCTAAGAAGAGCGAGCCATAGTTCGTGAGGCGATCGAGGAACCAATCGGGGTCTCGGGTCTGGACCTCAAGGTGCTCGGTCGCCACCTCGTCTGAGACCTTCACCATCTCCTCGTCGCTCTCGCATAGGATGATTTCCCCGCGATTGTGCCAGGCCTCACCAGCCATCTCCTTGGTCGGCCAGTCATCCTCCAGCCAGCGGTCCACCTCCTTTATGGTCTCCTCCCCAACCTCGCGCGAGGTGGTAATGAGCACTGCGGGCGAGGCCGGACCGTGCTCGGCCTGCCCAAGAAGGTCGGCGGCCAAGAGGTGCGGGTCGGCCGAGTCGTCGGCGATGATGGCGATCTCGGTCGGTCCTGCGAGTAGGTCTATCCCGACCGTGCCGAAGAGTTGACGCTTGGCCTCGGCGACGAAGACGTTGCCGGCGCCGACGATCATATCAACCGGCTCTACCTCCTCCATGCCGAATGAGATAGCGGCCAGGGCCTGCACCCCACCGATGCACAGTATCTGATCGGCCCCGCAGCTGGCCATGGTATAGAGCATTGGCTCGTATATGCCGTACGGCTTGCCATCTTCCCCTTTGCGTGGCGGAGCCACCGCTACCACGCGCTTCACGCCCGCCACCTTGGGCACGGCGACCGTCATGATCGAGGAGCCGAACATAGGGTACTGGCCCCCCGGCGAGTAGGAACCCACCGCGTTGACCGGAATCTGCTTCTGACCCAGAACGACCCCGGGCAGCGTCTCCTCCTCAAAGTCGACGAGCGTCTCCTTCTGGAGTCGGGCGAAGTTCTCGACCTGCTCACGGGCGAAGTCGATGTGCCCCTTGAGTTCGTCATCGAGCGAAGCTTCGGCCCGCCTTATCTCCTCCTCGGAGACCACGAAGGACCCCGGGTTCCAGTCGTCGAATTGCTCGGAGTAGCGCCTCACGGCAGCGATGCCCTCCTTCTCTACTGCCGAGAGGACCTCGCTCACCGAGTCCCGAACCTTCTGGGTCGCTCCCTCTTCCTCTGGTTGCGCCTTCTTTAAGTACTCCACTTTCTCCTCCTTTCGCATTCCCTGCCACCGCTGCTAATGAAGCGTCTAGCCCCCTAAGTAATTATTAATACCCGGTTCAACTAAGAACCCAACAACTTAAGCGGGTAATTGTGGTTCAAGCGGGGATTCTGAACCAGAATTAGGTTTGAGCAAAAGTCGGCTCGATGCGCACCTCCTAGCCGAGAAGCCCATTCTAGTGATGCGCCGAGCCTCACCGTGTGCCACTATTCGCTCGCAAGGAAACTCGGGATATGGAGGATCATTTATGTCGTCTTCAGACCTTATCCGGTGGGGGGCGCTAGGAGCCCTACTGGCGGGCGTGGCCTGGATAGTGGAGGGCCTCCTCACCTTGGTGATACCGGAACAAGGTCCCGAAGCCTTTGGCTCACCCTCCTTCTACCTGTCCAACGTAGTATTCGTTATTGCCTTCATAGGCACACTAGCAGGGCTTATAGGGCTCCACGCCCGACAAGCACCAAGCTACGGAAGGATAGGGAGGGCAGGCCTCGTATCGGCCCTCGTCGGGGTGGCGCTTATGCTCGTGGCCGTCGTGATCAGCATCGTGGCCGGGCGTCCCATCGGCGTCGCCGAGGGGTTGTTCGGGATAGCAATCTTGGTCACGTTCGTTGGTTTCGTACTCTACGGGGCGGCCACCCAGCAAGCGAGGGTATTGCCGCGCTGGAGCGGGGTGGCGCTCATCATCGCCTTGCCTGTTTCGCTGGCCTTGGGAGAATACGGCGGTAATGCACTGTTCGGTCTTATGTGGCTGGCGTTAGGCTACGTTCTCTGGTCGCAGAGGGGCGTATCAGCCGAGCAACAGCCTTCGCGCGTGCGCTAGGCGAGCCTACCGCCTATAGCGGTTTGCAGTGAAATTGAACCATGCCAACCATGGGAGCATCAACGCTTGTCCAGGAGCTCTTCCGAGCGAGGATGGTGCGCCGCCGATGGGCGTGGGTCAATACCAGTGCAACCCGCTGTAATCGACAGGATTTTGGTTCAAAACCGAATTGTGGTGCAATGCTTGGCGACCTCCAAGAGTTCGGGTGACGATCACCCACGATCTTACTCCGCTGACCGCTCAGAGACCTACAAAACATTACTGCAACAGTTATTTAGTGGGTGCTGACGTCCCGTTCTACCAAGGCCGCAGCTAACGCAAGAGGGAGTGGAGCTCTTGGAACACCTCTGGGTGCGGCCTGCGCTCGCCCTTCTCCATGGCGTGCACAAGCTCTACCACGCGTTCGTTCACAGGCGTCAGCACGCCGTGCGCTTGACCTCGCTCGACCACGGCACCGTTGATAACGTCTACCTCGGTCTTTGCGCCGCGCTCCAGGTCCTGGAGCATCGAGGCCTTGGTAGCGCCCCCCTGGCCCATAACTACCTCGAGCGCTTCATCCGCGCTCTGCCGGTCCTCGGGGCCGCGCACGACCAGCGCTTCTGCCGGGATGCCCACCACCTTCTCGAGCTCCAGTTCTTCCGCTTGACCGACGTCGAACCCCTCGCGCCACAACGCGTAGGCGGCTTCCCTTCCCGCGGGCTCTTCCACGATTTCCCGGTAGAGCAGGCCGGAGACCACCCCGAGGCCGGAGAAGGTGCTGTTGACGAGCAGCTTGGACCAGACCTGGCCCCGGATGTTGTCCGTTACGCGCACCTCGGCCACCGTTTCTAGAACGCTCGCGAGCAGCCGGGTTCGATCTCGCACGCTGCCGTCAACCTCGCCGATGACGAAAGGTGCGCGAGTTGTCTGCGCCAGGTGCCCAGGACCATGGTTCGTCGCCCCCCACTCTACGGTGCCGACGATCAGGTTCTCCTCACCGACGAGGCGGGCTATGCTGTCCTGCACCAGGCCGTTGCCCAAAGAGACGAAAGCCTTCGCCGCGCTGCGATCGTGCAGCGGCCCGAGTGCGGCTTCGAGATGGGGCGCTTTGAGCGTCAATAGCGCGAAGTCGAACTCTTCGTCGAGCTCTGCAGGATCAGTGTGGGCCTCAACCTGCACGTAGCGCTCCTCGCCGAGTTCGTCCAGCAAGAGGCCGGGATCTCGCATCCGCTCGACGTGCTCCTCGTTCGAGTCGAGCACGGCAACCCGCTGCACCGCGCCTGTCATCTTCGCCGCAGTGACCCCGCCGATAGCGCCCGCTCCAACGACGAGCACGCTCGCCTCGATCACGACGTCTCCCCATCCCGGCCCGCCCCCATGGGCGGCAACCGTTCGAGCAGCTCGTTAAGCGCCGCGTAGCGGCGGTCGCGCTCTAGGAGTAGCCGGTCGCGCTCCTCGTCCGAGTATGTCAGGAACCCTGCGCCGCTCTTCACACCGCTGCATCCCTGTTCCACCAACTCGTGCAACGAATCAGGCACCTCGAATCTCTCGCCCAGGCCTTCCTTCAGGGACTTCAGGACGCTAACGTAGACGTCGAGCCCGGCCATGTCGGCGATCTGGAACGGTCCGAAGAACGGCAGCCGGAAGCCGAAGCAGCTTCTCACTACCTCGTCCACCTCTTGGGGTGAGGCCAGGCCCTCCTCGACGCACCGTAGCGCCTCCAGGAACAGCGCCATTTGGATGCGATTGGCGACGAACCCCGGTCCGCTCCCAACGACGGCGGGACGCTTCCCGATGGCTCGCAAAAACTCCACTACCCGCTCCACGACCTTGGAGTCTGTCGTGCCAGCAGGGATGACCTCGACCCCCGGTGTCCACTCTGGGGGGTTGAACCAGTGCATTCCGAGGAACCTCCCCGGAGGCTTGACAGACTTCGCGAGATCGTCTATCGGCAGTGAGGAGGTATTGGAGACGATGACGGCTTCCGGTGGCGCGCCATCGGTACAACTTGCCAAGACATCGTGTTTCAGATCTAGGTCCTCGGGCACCGCCTCGAACACAAAATCTACACCACGAACTGCCTCGAGTATGCCTTCTGTTGCCTCAACCTCATAGGACCGGTCGACCGCCTCCGCTGCGACCAGGCCCGCCTCCGCGTGCCCCCGAGCTCGCTCTACGAGCTGCTCCTTCACCTGCCGGGTCAGCTCCGGGGTTGCGTCCGCAAGACGCACGCCTATGCCAGCGGCGGCGAAGCTCTCGGCCACGCCCAGCCCCATCGTGCCGGCCCCGATAACGGCGGCGCTGCCCGGCCAGCCCCGGTGCACTTTCCGATCTTTCAACGCGCCTCCCTACCGATTCCCCGTTTCGGACGCCATAACTTCCGCTTGAAGAAGCCGAATCCTAGAGCCCGCCCGAGCCAGTTCCGCTCGTCGGCGGTTTCCCCGTTTTGTTAACCTTTCCCCCGCCCGCACACATAATGCAGCCTACCGAGAGGCGCGGCCAAAATATCAGCCGCTAGATTCCCCGTCAAACTGGGCTCATCCCTGCGCCCTACCCTCTAGGTCAGCAGCCCGAGCAGGTATGCCAGCGAGGTCAAAACGCAGAAGATCGTGAGGGCCAGCAGGGTGCGCCCCCAGGATAAAGAAGATCCCCCAGGGCATCCAGAAGCGGGTGAAGCCGGTGACCGCCGTCTCACCGGTCGCTAGAGTGTAGCGCTCTATCTCCATGTTGAGGAAGTACTGCGTTATGAACCCTATCGCCATGAACCACAACAACCCTATCCCCACCTGCGTGGTGATAAAGGGCCAGATTATGAGCTCGCCGGATCCCATAGCCGTGGCGGCTAAGATTACGCTCGCCCCCATATACCTTCGAAGGGACGCGGGCTCCGGCAGATCCCGATACTCAACCCCCGGCAGGTTCTTGGTAGGCAGCTCAGGTGCTATCTGGCCTAATCTCTCCGCGACGTCGGCCGTGTTTTCTCCTCCTCAGGTCCCCTAATAATGCCTCCCAAACATACTAGTGCAATGCTACATCCATGTCAAAACCAAACCCTTAGCTGTCTTGCTCGGGGTGGTTGCCGCGCTCGGACTAACAGAACGGCGGTGACTTCCAACATCAGTTTCGCTCGTGTGCGGAAGATGGTCATGGTGCTGGAGGAAAACGCTGGACGTTTTGCTGCTCACCAAGCGGCCCGCGAATGTTGACTTCCATAAAGCCCGGGCAGGATCTCTCCTAAGCCGCTTCAGGTTTACGCGAGCTTTCCGAAGAGTTACTCTTCTCAGCAGGGAAGCGAGGGAAAGGGGTTCGTCTTGGACGGTACCAGTCGTGACGAGGCCATCCAGCAATTGCTCAACGACTTCTGGAATGGTCACCTGACTCGCCGGGGATTCTTGGCCAAGGCGGGGGCGCTCGGGCTTTCGGCCGCGGCCGCTATGGGCCTGCTCGGGACACCTGGGTTAGGAACGAGGCGCGCCGTAGCGCAAGGCTCGTCGGAGGTCACGCCGAAGGAGTGGGAGCAGGGTTCGGGATGGGGCTGGGTGTGGGGGAACGACGATGAGGTGGGCAGCCTCAACGAGCTGAGCCCCGAGCTGGCCCTGAAGGCGCTCTCGCTCGTAGAGGAGGGGAAGGTCTACGACCTGGGCCTCACCTACGCTCGCGACAGCTTCAAGTTCGAGGGGCATAACCCCGGCGAGATCATCAGCTTCCGCACGCCGGAAGGCGAGCTTACCCAGGAAGACCTGAGCATGGTTACCGACGAGTAGGGAAACTCGACGAACACGACGTTCTCGAGCAACGCCCTGTTCATCAGCGATAACGTCTCCACGCAGCTCGACACTTTAGGCCACATCTACGAAGGTGATCCCCCGCATGCCTACAACAACTACCGCTCCGAAGACATCCAGGGCGA
The DNA here is from genome assembly GCA_030776965.1 of Actinomycetota bacterium. Taxonomy (GTDB): domain Bacteria; phylum Actinomycetota; class Rubrobacteria; order Rubrobacterales; family Rubrobacteraceae; genus Rubrobacter_F. The sequence continues at coordinate 6,542 of JALYGT010000033.1, read as the reverse complement.
CTGGGGGCTCTTGAAGCTGGGCGCCGAGACGGTCCCGCCGATCGTGGCGCCTGCCACGATGATAGACGTGGCGAAGAGCGTGGGCGAGGACCCGCTGCCCGAGAGCTACGCTATAGGTCAAGAGGAGCTGGAGACGGCGCTGGAGGAGCAAGGCGTCGATATAGACCCTCTGGACGTCGTGCTCGTGCGCACCGGGACGGGGGGAGTGTGGCTAAAAGGCGACGGCGTGGGCTCCAACCACTCGGAGATCCAAGGTCCCGACAGAGCCGGGATTACGGTCTCGGGGGCCCGCTGGCTCGTCGAAGAGAAAGGCGCCCTGGCCGTCGGCACCGACACCTCAGCCGTAGAGGCGCTGCCCCCGCCCGAGCAGCTAGACGACGGGACCAGCTTTAACCCGGTCCACGTCTACCTCCTCGTCAGGCAGGGCGTGCACATCCTGGAGTACCAGAACCTGGAGGACCTGGCGTCCGAAGGGACGTACAAGTTCGCCTACATCCTGGGGGTGAACAAGATCAAGGGCACCACCGCCGGTACAGTGCTCCGGCCGATAGGTATGGTCTGAAGCTTAATGGGAGCTCGTACATCTGCCGCTAAACCGGCTTGAGACTATATACCTCGGAAGGTGCTTCGGAGACTAAGGAGGTTTTAGTGACGAAGAGCATCAATCCGCATCGGCCCTCCGAGGTTATCGGAGAGTTCGAGGAAGCTGGTCAAGGGGGTGTAGAGGAGGCCGTTGCGCGCGCCAGCGAAGCGTTCTTCGAGTGGAGCGAGCAGCCAGCTGTCTTCCGCGGCCACACGCTAGCCCAAATGGCCGACGAGACGGAAGAGAGAGCCGAAGAGCTGGCCCAGCTTACCGTTCGGGAGGTCGGGAAGCCCATCGGCGAGGCCCGCGCCGAACTCTCAAGGGCCGTGGCGATCTTGCGCTACTATGCTCAACTGGTCTTGGCCCCCGACGGGGAGACCTACCCGGCCACCCAGTCGACAGACTGGCTAATCGCCCGCAGGTACCCTGCGGGAGTGTGCGGCCTGCTCACGCCCTGGAATTTTCCCGTGGCCATCCCTGTGTGGAAGGCGGCTCCGGCCTTGGGCTACGGTAACACCGTCGTTCTCAAACCTGCTCCGGAATCCACCGTCACCGCCCAGATGTTGACCGAGATCGTGACCAGGTACCTGCCCGAAGGAGCGTTCCAGCTTGTTGCCGGGGATGCGGAGACAGGGGAGCCGCTCGTCAATCATCCCGACGTAGCCGCCGTCTCGTTCACGGGCTCAACGCAGGTGGGCCGGACGGTAGCCCAGCAGGTAGTGAGCCGGGGCGCAAAGGTGCAGTGCGAGATGGGGGGGCAGAACCCCTCGGTGGTATTGGCTGGCGCGGACCTCGACAGCGCCGCACAGACGATCGCCTACGCGGCGATGGGCTACGCCGGGCAGAAGTGCACGGCGACGAGCCGGGTAATCGTGGAAGACGCCGTCTACGAGGACATGCGTGACAGGCTAGTCGCCACCGTGGAAGGCCTTGAGGTCGTCGATCCGGAGAATGAGAGCTGCCAGGTAGGTCCCTTGATCGAGAAGGCCTCGCGTGAGTCGGCACTCGATGCCTTGGAGCGAGCCGGCGGGAATATGCTTACGGGTGGTAAGTAGCTCGATAGTGACGGTTTCTACCTAGAGCCGACCTTGGTAGAGGTCGAGGACCCAGGAAACCCTCTCGCTCAAGAGGAGGTCTTCGCGCCGGTCACTGCACTCTTGAGGGTTGGCTCGGCCGAGGAAGCCGTCCGGATCGCCAACGACGTCTGCCAAGGCCTGGTCGCCGCCATCTTCACCAACGATCTCGATAAAGCGATGACGCTCGCCGGGCGACTGGAGGCTGGGCTCGTGCGGGTGAACGCTTCGACGGCCGGCGTGGACCACCACGTGCCCTTCGGGGGCTCGAAGGAGTCGGGCATCGGGCCCAAGGAGCAGGGGCTCGCCGCCCGGGACTTCTACACGGAGACTAGGACCCTCCTGATCTCGCCGTAGCGCATTACGGTCGTAAGGGTCACCGTCGTTTTGTTAGAGTGCGTTCTGTACAGCACAAAACGCACAACCCTAAGAAGGGGGTAAGCCATGATCGACGAAACGCTTAAAGCCTTCACCGAGGATATGGCCTTGCCGGACCGAGCCGTCCACAGCGAGGAGCTGCCTTGGGTGCCGCAGGGCGAACAGGTGTGGTTCAAGCCGCTACGCTTCGATCTCGTGAGCGGGCGCTGGATCAACCTGCTCAAGGTCGAGGGGAGCGGCAAAGTAAACCGGCACCGCCACACAGGCGGACAGGTCTTGGGCTATTGCATAGAGGGTAGCTGGCACTACTTGGAAAGAGACTGGGTGGCTCGCCCCGGCACGCTCATCTACGAGCCACCGGGTGACATCCACACCCTGGTGGTCGACGAGGAGAGCGGATACATGATTACGCTGTTCTTCCTCGAGGGGTCGGTGCAGTACATGGACGATGACGACAATCTGCTCTATCAGGACGACGTTTTCAGCAAGATGGAGCGTTACCTGACCTTCTGCCGTGAGCAGGGCATCGAGCCCCAGGACTTACGCTATTGACCGTCCTCGACGACTTCAGACTCGACGGCCGGGTCGCGCTCGTCACCGGGGCGGCGCGGGGCCTGGGGCAGGGGATAGCCCTTGGCCTAGCCGAAGCAGGTGCCAACGTCGCAGTGCTCGATACATTATCGCTGGACGAGACTCGAGAGGCGATCTCGACTCAGGACAGGCGCTGTCACGCCCTAAACTTCGACCTCCGGAGCACCAACGCCGCGCAAGCTCGCAGGATCGTCGGTGAGTGCGTGGCGGCCTTGGGGCGGCTCGACATCCTGGTAAACAACGCCGGTCTCATCCGCCGGTCGGCGGCATTCGAGTTCGGAGAGAAGGACTGGGAGGAGGTTATTAGCGTCAACCTGAGCAGCGCCTTCTACTTCAGCCAAGCCGTTGCTAGGCACTTCGTGGAGGAGAGCAAGGGTGGCAAGATCATCAATTTGGCCTCAGTGCTCTCCTTCCAGGGGGGGCTCCTAGTGCCGTCCTACGCCGCGTCCAAGGCTGGACTCGCCAACCTCACTCGGGCGCTCTCGAACGAGTGGGCGAGCCAGGGAATAAACGTCAACGCCATAGCCCCAAGCTACTTCTCGACCGAGATGACTGTCGCGCTGCGGGGTGACGAGGAGCGGGCTGAAGAGCTACTAGGGCGCATCCCGGCTGGCCGGTGGGGCGAGCCGGAGGATCTCAAGGGTGCGGTCGTGTTCTTAGCCTCGGACGCCGCCGACTACGTGCACGGCGCGACCGTCCCCGTCGATGGTGGTTGGTTGGGTCGGTAAGAAGTATTGCTGTAGCGCTCCGGGAGTCTATGTTGAGAGGGGTGACCTGATGGATCTGCTCACAGAGTTGGCGAACATAGTCCCCGATGAGGACCGGATCTACGTCGACGGGGAGGAGCTCGAGCGCCATGGGCGGGTCTTTTCCTACCACGCGCCGCGCTCCCCTGATGCCGTGGTATTTCCGAAGAAAAGGGACGAGGTCGTCGAGATCCTGCACTTCGCCAACGTACGGAGCGTCCCCGTGGTGCCCTACGGCGAGGGGAGCAGCCTGGAGGGGAACACCATCCCCCTCCGCGGCGGCATAAGCCTGGACTTTAGCCTGATGAACGAGATCCTGGAGGTTAGGCCCGAGGACTTCGTCGCCAGGGTGGAGCCGGGCGTAACACACGGTAAGCTGAACGAACGCCTCAAGGAACACGGCCTTTTCTTCCCGGTAGATCCTGGCTGGGACGCTTCTTTGGGCGGAATGGCCGCCACCAACGCGAGCGGAACGAACGCCGTCCGCTACGGGGTTATGCGCGACCAGGTCTTGGGGCTTGAGGTGGTGCTGGCCGACGGGACGGTGATGCGAACCGGAGGGATGGCGATGAAGTCTTCTGCCGGCTATGACCTCACCGGGCTCTTTGTCGGCTCGGAGGGGACCTTAGGGGTGTTCACTGAGATCGTACTCAGGCTCTACCCGATCCCCCAGAGTGCGGTCGCCGCGAGGGCTGTCTTCCGTGATGTCGAGACGGCAGGGCGGGCGGCGGTCTCCGTGGTCCGCTCAGGGATGCAGATCGGGCGCGTCGAGCTGGTCGACGCCCGCACTGTTGAGGCGTTCAACGCCTACAAGGGCACGGAGTACCCCGTCTCTCCGACCCTCTTCTTGGAGTTCAGCGGTACCGAGGCCGCCGTAGAACACGACGTGGCGACGGCACGCGAGATCTCCGAGTCCGAGGGATGCGAAGCGTTCGAGTTCGAGGAGGACGAGGAGGGAAGGGAGAAGCTGTGGGAGGTCCGCCACGAGGCCGCCTTCGCCATAGAAGATCTCAACCCCGGTAAGAGGCTGATGTCTACTGACGTGTGTGTCCCGATCTCCGACCTGCCAGGGGCGCTTCGGGAGGCACGCAAGACTATCGAAGCTTACAGCCTCGACGGAGCCATCTTGGGCCATGTCGGCGATGGCAACTACCACGCCGCCTTTCCAGTGGACCACACAAACGAGGCAGAGCTCGAGACGGCCGAGAAGGTCAACGCCGAGATAGTCGCCTACGCCCTAGAGCGCGGCGGCACCTGTACTGGGGAGCACGGGATAGGCTCCAGCAAGACGGAGCACCTCAAGAAAGAGCACGGCGACTCGCTATCGTTTATGCGCAAGATAAAGAGGTTAGCCGATCCTAACGGGATCATGAACCCTGGCAAGGTCTTCTCCGACGAGGAACGACAAGTGCCCGAAGAGCCTTATTAACTCACCTTATCAAAGGTGCGGGTGGCGACAGGTTCGACTCGATGGAGTAGAGTCCACCACATATGAACAATGAGAACCTATGCGCAACATTTGTCGAGAGTGAGAAGAGTAAGCTGTACAGAAGCTTTGGGCAAGAGATATGGAAAAGCCAGTAATTCTTGCTGTTGACGATGAGCCGGCGGTGTTGAGCGCCGTCGCGCGCGACCTGCGGCGCGGATACGGCAAACAGTACCGGGTGCTGAGGGCGGATTCTGGTGTCACGGCGCTCGAATCGCTGCGACAGTTGAAGCTGCGCAACGAGCCGGTCGCCCTGTTCTTGGTAGATCAGCGGATGCCGCGTATGTCCGGCGTAGAGTTTCTCGAGGAAGCTATCGAGCTCTTCCCCGGCGCCAAGCGCGTTCTGCTCACGGCGTATGCGGACACCGAGGCTGCCATCCGTGCGATCAACGAGGTCGGACTAGACTACTACCTCATGAAACCGTGGGACCCGCCTGAAGAGCACCTCTACCCTGTGCTTACGGATTTGCTTGACGATTGGCAGGCCTTGTTTCCCCCATCATTTGAAGGTATCCGCGTTGTCGGTTACCGGTGGTCGGCGCAATCACATCAAGTCAAAGACTTCCTGGCCCGGAACCTTGTTCCGTATCAGTGGTTGGACATCGAGGTCGATGAGGAAGCTCGCCAGTTGCTAGAGCTCTCTGGCGCTGATAGCTCTCAGTTACCCTTGGTGCTCTTCCCTGAAGGACCACCTCTGGTACAACCGACAAACATACGGGTTGCGGAGAGGCTCGGGCTGAAGATGCACCCCGGATTAGCATTCTATGACTTGGTCATCGTTGGCGCGGGTCCAGCCGGTCTAGCAGCAGCGGTGTACGGGGCTTCCGAAGGACTCAGCACATTGCTCATCGAGAGCGAGGCGCCCGGTGGACAAGCGGGCACGAGCTCCCGCATCGAGAATTACCTGGGCTTTCCGATAGGCTTGAGTGGAGGGGATCTGACAAGACGAGCCGTGGCTCAAGTCAGCCGATTCGGCGCGGAAATACTCACACCTCTGGAGGCGACGGGTATCCGGGCTCAGGACTCGTATCGCTTCGTCACCCTGACCAACGGCTCCGAGATCAGCTGCCACGCGCTACTCATCGCGACAGGCGCATCTTATCGTAAGCTAGACGTGCCCGGTATCAAAAGGCTTACCGGGGCGGGAGTGTACTACGGTGCGGCGATCACCGAGGCGCTGGCCTGTCGCGACAAGGATGTGTTTATCGTTGGCGCGGGGAACTCCGCCGGGCAGGCCGCTATGTACCTCTCTAAGTATGCTAGCTCTGTGACTATTCTCGTGAGGGGTGACTCTCTCGCCGCGAGCATGTCCCAGTACCTCATCGCCCAGATCGAAGCACAGGAGAAGATCAAAGCATGGACGCGTTCCAGTGTCGTCGAGGCGAAGGGCACAACCAGCCTTGAGGCAATCACCATTGCCGATGTCGCGACCGGTGATGTGCGGACCGTGCCCGCGTACGCACTTTTCATCTTTATCGGCGCGATGCCACACACCGACTGGGTGGCGGATGTCCTGGAGAGAGACCCACGGGGCTTTATCCTGACCGGAGCTGACCTAGTGCGGGATGGTCGGCGTCCGAAGGGATGGAATCTGGATCGTGACCCCTTCTTGTTAGAGACCAGCGTACCCGGAATCTTCGCGGCCGGAGATGTACGCCAGCGGTCGGTGAAGCGGATTGCCTCCG
>JALYGT010000032.1 GCA_030776965.1 Actinomycetota bacterium | reverse complement strand
CAAATGGCTTCCATGAGAAGGCCTCCCTTGTCAAGGTCAGCGTGATGACCAAAGCTCCGACTATCCAAGATGGAACGCCCTTGCCACGCTTCCATTCGCACTCACTCTGAGCCTGCTCTTCGGTGGCTCGGTGCATGATGAGTTTCGTCCGGGGTTAAGGCGCTGCAATCTAAAGTGCGGCCTCTGTTCTTGACCAGAGCCATTTGGCGCAGTCACCTCTACACACCGGTCCTCGGGCGTTCTCGATGTGTGTTCGTCGCTGCTTTGTTCACCTCGGTGTTGATGCCTTCTGCTGGACTACACTCCTACTCTCTTCCTAAAATCTAAAATCTCTCGAGAGAGAACCCACAGTTACTCAGGCAGCTCGATCCTTTGATTGCCGGGCGTTGTACAGCGGCTCGTAGAGTTCTCCGGAGATCCACAGGTGGTGAAGCAGCACCGCAAGTTTGCGGGCTAGGGCCACCACAGCACGTTTTCGGGCATTTTTGGCTGCTGTGCTCCCAGCAATCTTTAGCCCGTGGCGCCTGAGATCAGAGTCCTCTGCGAAGGGGCCAAGGATGTAGTGGGCGTTGCCTACCAAGAGCCGTCTGAGCATCTCGTCACCCTCTCTAGAGATGCGCTTTTGTGGATCACGCTCCCCCGACTGGTCTTTGCCGGGAACCAAACCCAGGTAAGCCCCCACCTGCCGACTCTCTTCGAAGCGTGTTGGGTCCTCCACAGGGTGAGCACGAAGGTCAAGGCTGTAAGCGTCCCTACCCCCTGCACTTGCCGCAAGAGCTTGGTCTCCGGATAGTGCTCTTGGGCGAGCGCCTCGAGTTCGCGGTCGTAGTGGTGGATGCGAGCACTCAACGACGCGATGGTCTCAAGCAGGGGCTCTAACGCCAGCCGTAGCTCCTCCGGAATGCACACCGCTACCTTCTTGTGAAAGCTCGCCGTAGAGCACTTGGGCAGACGACCCCCAAACGACTTGACCGTTCCGCGGACATGATTGATGAGCTGAACGCGGGAACGGATCAGCACCTCGCGCGAGCGGATGAGCGCCAGGTGCGCCTGAGATGCCTCTCCCCGGTGCTCCAACGGCCAGAGCAGCTTTGGGTCCACTCGGGCAAGACGGGCCAACTTCTCGGCATCCAGCTTGTCCGGTCTTTCGCCCTTGTCCATAGATCAGTCTCGTCTTGCGTGGGTTGGCCACAAGGACCTGGTGGCCACACTCCTCCTCGAGCACTCTGCTCACCCAGGGCGAGTGGGTCCCCGCCTCGATGGCGACTATCATCCGCTGCTCGGAGTCGAAGCGGCGCCTGAAGGTCTCGGGAGTGGTACGCAGCCTACCCTCTTCGAGGACCTTGCCAGTGTCTGTTTCGATGAGGCACAGGTAGGAGTATTTGTCGCCAAGATCCAGTCCGGCTGTCACCATAGGTGTTGGTGCTCTGCTACCATCATTCATGGGCCGATCCTCCTTCCATTCTGAGCCCACATGGAGCTCGCATACGTTTGCAGACCCACGCAGCACGGGGTACTGCGCGGAGGATCGGCCTTCTCATCCCATCTATTTCTTGTGCAACGCCTGCATGGCCGTGAAATCCCGACGAAAGGACTTTTGGTGCAAAGCCTCATATAGAATCCACTTGGTAAGGATTCTCCTGGAAGGAGAGCTATGTACCCTGACCCCCAACGCCTAGAGGACATTACCAGCATCCGTGACGCGATGCGGCAGATAAGCCAGGAGGCCGACGCCATCGTAGAGCTTCTTGACGTGCGAATCGAGGACGAGCACCTAGATGGAAGGACGGAAGCCGAGGATGTGCGCACAGTCCTTGAACTCATCCAGAACCTCAGCCTAGAGGTGAGTGAGGAACTGAACGCATACCAGCAGCGGCATGCTCCTTAGCTCTAGCTTGCGTGGCTGAAGAGTAGAGCGCCTAGCTCTGACTGTCGTCCGATTTGAGTTCGCAGTGCCTTTCGGCGAGAGGACGCGATGCGGGAGTGGTGTAGGGCAGAGACCTACGAGCAAGTCAGGAGCGCGTGGGCCCGCTTGGGCGGGCTCATGACCCTGCACCGCTACGGACGGGAACACTACGCGAGGATGGGCAAGAGGAGCGGAGAGGCCCGACGCATGGGGTTTCTCTCCGGAATGACGGGGGTGGCGAGCGCCGCCCTCGTCGCCGTGCTTTTCCTGTGCATGGACGGGGGTGTCGCACACGCCGCCGACGCGGTGAGCATCAGCGAGGAGCAGGCAGCGGCCTACGCCGCCGTAGATAAGCACGTCACCGGGGGTGGCTACGGCAAGGGCAAGGCTTACACGGCTGCCGTGTACCTCTACGCCGCCACGGACAACGATACCTACACCGCCCTCTTCTACGCCACCCAAAGGGAGAGCGTCAGGCGCATGCTGCTGCGCGTGGCCCTGGACGCCTGCCCCGGTAAGTTGCACGAAGACCTTTCTTGCTCCCCGGACTACGAAGACCTCATGCGCGGCGAGGGCGAGGGGCTTTCCGCCGGGGGTGGCGGGGGTGGCTTCGAGTTGGAGCAGATTACGCACCCACACCTGCTACCCGCGCAAGGGTGGCGGCTGAATTCCCCGCTGGACTGGTGAGAGGG
>JALYGT010000031.1 GCA_030776965.1 Actinomycetota bacterium | reverse complement strand
AGCTACCAGATTGCGGAACGGCTCGGCGACGAGGAGCTTACCCTGACGTTCACTTTCTGGATGACGTCTGGCATGATTAGCCAGGACCCGCGCCGTGCGCTGGAGCAGCTCGAGTACGTGATCGAGTCAGCACACAAGTATGGCAGACGGGAGCTTGAGGCTCATGCCCTCGCCACCACGGCAGTGGCCCACGCGCGGCTGGGTGAATTTGCAGAGGCGCAGGACGCCGTGCAGCGCGCTTACGCGGCAGCACGCGCGGCCAACTTGCCGGTAAATCAGGCTGATGTAGCACTGCTGGCGGCGCTGGCTTATTTCGACATGGGTGATGTGCAGCGGGGGTTGGAACATAGCAAGTGGGGCACGGAGAAGGCACTTTCGGCCCAGGGCCTGGAATGCGCCATGTACGGCCTCTACACCACGGGTCTTGGTAATCTGCGCACGCGTGACCTGGTCGAAGCGCAGCGGGCCTTCGAATCATCCCTTAAGCTCCTCACGGATCACGTCTCCGAAATAGAGGGCTCGGAGCACGTGATCAATCAGGTGCGCGCCGGGCTCGCTATTACCCAGTTCTTCAGTGGCCGTATCGAGGCGATCAACGACATGGAGCGTACCCTTAAGAATGCCGAAGCGCTCGGCGATGAGTACACCGTCGCACGCATCGCGCAGGCACTCGGTGAGGGGTATACGCAGCTGGGCGACTTCGAGCGTGCGGAAAGGCATCTCAACACCGCCCTAGATTACTACCGCCGCAACGACATGCGACCCTACCAGGCGCGAGTTCTGCAGTCGCTGGTCTACTGGTACGAACAGCAGGGACGCGGGGCGGAGGCGGAACAAGCACGCGCCGAGGTTCACCAGCTCATGGAAGAACTGCACCTGCCACCGGTACGTCCGCTCAGCAGTGAACCACTCGGTGCTGATGAGCCTCGGCCGGCTGGGTCAGCCGAGCGTTGAGTGACAATCGTCTAGCCTACTGGTGCCCGTTCGAAGCGCACAACTCGGCCGCCTCCAGTGAGACGGGCGTGAAAGCGGAGTATCGAGGCGCGGGAGGGCTACAAAGCCGCGGGATGAGTGCCGCCGGCTACCAGCTCCGCTCCCTTAGCGCCGCGCGAACCATAGCCTCGGTCGGGTGGTCCTTCGGGCCTTCGGGTGAGGCGTAGATCCTGCAGCTGAGGGCACGGGCTTCGTCGCGGCGTTGCGCCGGGAAGAGGTCCTCGCCGTCGACGAGGATCGTCGGGCTACCGGGGAAGACGCGCCGGTCGTCGGGTCCGAGCGTCGTCGTCGCGATCTCGGCTGCTATTCCTTCCTCCGCGACCGCACTTTCGAGGATACTCACAGTCTTTGCGGAGCCCCGGCAGCCCTCGAAGTAGAGGAGTTCTATCCGCAAGGCTAGCTGCTCCTAGCAGCCTTTCTTGATGGCCTCGCAGGACTCGACGTGCTCGAAGTTGTCTCGGAGCATCGCTTCGCCTAGGCGCAGTATCTCCAGGACCCGATCGTCGGCCACGGAGTAGTATGCGTTGCGGCCCTCACGCCGTACCTCGACGTAGCCGCACCAGGCCAGGCAGCGTAGGTGATCGGAGACGCGCGGCTGCGGCGCCCCCAACTCGCGCACCAGCTCGCTTACCCTCATCTCACCCCGCTGCGCGAGGAGCAGCAGGATCGAGAGCCGCGTCGAGTTGGCGAACCCGTTGAAGACCCGGGCCAGGAGGCACATGTCCTCGCTCTCCCGCCCGATCTCTACTTCGAGATATGCTTGAGTTCCTACGCCCTTTTCTTGCATGAGCCGCTCCTTCCGCGTGCCCTACACTGCTTTCGCGTCTACTGCATTGTACAATAGATACGATATACCGTAACAGCAGTCACGTAACGAAGCCCTCTCCGAACCCTCTCAGTAAAGCGTTCGCGCGGACGCTTCTCGGTCATGTCTATAGCCTCTGGGTTCTTGCGGATGCTTCAAGTGGATGGCGTCGTGCTCTCAAAGCTCAAGAGACCACTTCTCACGTCGTACCCCCACGCAGATTATATGCCCGTATGCCCGCGCCCAGGACCATGAAGCGAACCGCTAACGTCGAGAAGATTTACCGTGTGGTACCGTGCTTCAATCTTTCTCGTTCGGAAGAAAGGAGTCTCTTTGCCCTACGAATTCGCCCGATACCTCAAGATCCGAGCTGCCTACGGTGCTACCTGGTCGCCAGACGGGCGCCGCATTGCTTTCCTGACGGACGTCACCGGCGTCCCCCAGGCGTGGGAGGTTGCTAGCTCCGCTGGGGGCGGCTGGCCGGAGCAGCTCACCTTCCACGAGGAGAGGGTCTCGAGCGTCCGCTATTCCCCTAAAGAGGACAGACTCGTCTACAGCATGGACGCCGGTGGTAACGAGCGCTCCCAACTCTTCCTGCTGGGGGGCGGGGAGGATCGGGACCTGACGCAATCTCCCGACGCGATCCACTACTTCGGCGGCTTCTCGCCCGACGGTGCCCGAATCGCCTTCACAGCGACGCGCCGCAACGGAACGGACTTCGACGTGTTCGTGCAAGACTTGCCCGAAGGGGAGCCCAAGATGGTTTGGGAGACCTCTGCCTACCACACGATAGCCGATTGGGCTCCGGACGGTTCGTTCCTCGTCGTCTCCCGCCACCACTCGAACCTCAACAACGACCTGTACGGGCTGAATCTTTCGACCGGCGAGACCATGCTCCTCACCCCGCACGAGGGGGACGCCCGCTTCTCTGGGGCGCGCGTGGCGCCGGACGGGAGAAGCGTCTACCTCGCCACGGACCGTGACGGGGACTTCGTGCGACTCGCACGCCTCGGTCTCTCCACAAAGGAGATCGAGTACCTGACCCCCGATGACTGGGACGTCGAGGCAGTCGAGCTCTCCGAAGACGGCCGCTACCTGCTGGCTAGCCGCAACGTCGAAGGCTACTCGGACTTCATGCTCTTCAGCGGCAGGGGGAGGCGCATCCCGGGGCCCGAGATGCCACGGGGCATCCTCGACGGCTTCGAGTTCTCCCCGGACGGGAAGAGGCTCGCCTTTACCCTGACTGCCCCGAACCGCAACTCGGACGTGTGGATCGTGGACCTGCCCGACGGGGAGCCCAGGCGCTTAACGCGCTCCTCGACCGCGGGCATCCCGCCGCGCACCTTCCGGCGCCCAGGAGTAGTCCGGTACCCGACTTTCGACGGGCGCGAGATCCCCGCCCTCTTCTACGAGCCCGATGCGCAGAACGCGCCTGTCGTCATCAACGTCCACGGCGGCCCGGAGTCGCAGTCGCGCCCCCTCTTCGCCCCCGTAACTCAGTATCTCCTCGGGCGGGGCTACGCCGTCTTTATGCCGAACGTCCGGGGCTCTACGGGCTACGGCAAAGCCTACACCCACCTCGACGACGTGTACCTCCGAATGGACTCGGTAAAGGATCTGGCCTGCGCGGCTGAATGGTTGTGCGAGAGGGGGCACGAGCGCATCGCCGTGATGGGTGGCTCCTACGGCGGCTTCATGGTGCTCGCCGCCCTCACGGAGTACCCGGAGCTGTGGACCGCCGGGGTGGACATCGTAGGCATCGCTAACCTGGTCACTTTCCTCGAGAATACCGGTAGTTACCGGCGCGCTTTGCGCGAGCCCGAGTACGGCACTTTGGAGCGCGACCGCCCTTTTCTGGAGTCCATAAGCCCCATTCACAAGGCCGAAAAGATAAAAGCTCCCCTCATGGTGATCCACGGCAAGAACGACCCGCGCGTGCCGGTCGGAGAGGCTGAGCAGATCGTGGACAAAGTCCGCGGGAACGGTGGCGCGGTGGAGTACCTCTTGTACGAGGACGAGGGTCACGGCCTCGCCAAGCTCAAGAACCGCCTTGACGCGTATCCCAGGATCGGCGCGTTCCTGGATCTTTACCTGGCCGGCGAGCAGAGTTAACTAACTTTAAGAAAGAGTTTAGCGGAGAAAAACACTGCTTTCGCGCCCCTACGGATCATCTTCTGGGCCGTGGCATTTGCAAGCTTAGGCATACAAGTCCCTTTTTGGTGCAAAGCCCTCCCGGCCCCACGACCGGCGCAGCGGAACGCGAACCAGGGCTAAGAATCGGCGCGAACGCGAGAGCGCTACCGCTAACACCTGCGCCTTTCCCCCGAAGGGGAGAAGACGCGGATCCCCGAAGAACCCGACGGCGAGGAGCATGCCCAAAGGTGAACTACCTCGATCTAGGGCAGTGCACCCACACCGATACCGTACCTTTACGAACGTAAACTTCTTTGAAAATTTGTTAAGCTAGACGAAGCTACGTGATCTATGCGCCGCTGGTGGTGCGTGTTCGTTACCCGGTACGGGGAGGTGGTTTGCGGCGGTGACCTTGGGCGAGTTGGAGGCCCCGGCCGGCGGCATCGAGAGTAGGAGCGACCGGAGGCGAGCCCGTGCCACAGCGCGGCGCCGGTCGGTTTTGCACGGGATCTCGCTCGCGTTGGCCTTTGTCGTGGCCGGCCTCGTCTTGCTCTTGGTCAGGGAGCCAGCGGCGAAGCAGATCGTCGAGACCGTCGCGCGACCGACCGTTTTGGGCCCGCTGACCCCGCCAGAAGCAGCGCCCGGCTTCGATGCGGAGGCGTTGGAGGATCGGCTCGAAGAGATAGCCAGAAGTCGCGGGGGCGTCTACGGTGTCGCGGTGCTGGACCCTGCTTCGGGGACGAGGCTCTCGCTGCGGGGCGATGAGGAGTTCGGGGCGGCCAGCATCGGCAAGCTGCCACCGTTCGCGACTCTCTACAGGGCCGCGGCGCGGGGAGAGCTGGACCTGGGGGAGGGGATCCCCATCCTGCCTACGGACATCCAGGGTTACGGCTCCGGCGTGCTCCACGCTTATCCGGAGGGATACTCCTTATCCTTGCGCGACTGTGCCTACTACCTCGTCAACCGCAGCGACAACACCGCGTGGAAGATGCTCAACCGCCGCCTCGGGGAAGAGAAGATAAAGGCCGAGCTTGAGGGCATGGGGATGGAGAACAGCCGATACACTGATCATGCCGGCTACTACACGACGCCGGACGACGTGCTGCGCCTGATCGAGCGCATCTCCGACCCGCGTTTTACCAGCGAGAAGCTCTCCGCCGAGATGCTCGACGCTTTGACGGAGACCGCTTTCGAGGATCGCATCCCGGAGAGGCTCCCCCTCGACGTTCGCATCGCCCACAAGACGGGCTCCTACATCGACAGCTTCGGCGATGCTGGCATCGTCTTCTACAAAGACCGCTCCGGTACCGAGAAGCATTACCATCTCGTCGTCCTTTCCAGGGGAGCCCGTGAGGGCGAGGCCCGCGACGTTATCGAGGAGATCTCCCTCGCCGTCTACGAGACTCTGACGGGCAACCAGGTAGACCCCGGATGGTCGCGCGGCGGGTCTGCTCACCGCGAAAGCGGCGACAAATCTCCCGCCATCCAACCAAACCCGGCGAACGCGGGACCAGCGAAGTCCATGCACGGCGAAACTCCGTTACCGGAGCGCGGGTACGACACCGTCCCCAACTCTCCTCCCGGACCTGCACCAACTGCTAGTTCGGCGATCAGAGAGCCGGTAAGCCCCAGGGGAGGTTACGAAGCTTACCCAGAAGCGGACATCGGCCAAGAGTACGTGTGGTAGCCATATTACTATGATGTCTACGAGTAGTTACGCGAGATTCGCGCGCCCGGCGTCCGTCTCCTCGAAAGAGCACTCGACGCTCCACCGCCAAAAGAGCTTGAACGAGTTAGGGAGGAAGTCGCACATCCGGGCTTCCGTGGTCTCCTAACCGACCGCCGGGAATTCTGTAAGCTGACAAGCTGACAGCAATAAATCGGAGGTTTTCGTATGGAGCCCACGAAGTTTCTGCTCGACGAGCGGTCGTTGCCCGGGAGCTGGTACAACGTCGTCCCGGATCTGCCGTTCGAGCTCGCGCCGCCGCTGAACCCGGCGACGCGTGAACCCGTGGGTCCAGAGGCGTTCGCGGAGATCTTCCCGGAGGAGATCATCCGCCAGGAAGTGACCACCGAACCTTTCGTGCCCATCCCCGAGGAGGTGCGCGAGATCTACGCGCTCTGGCGGCCGACCCCCCTCTTCCGCGCCCGCTGCCTCGAAAAAGCCCTCGATACTCCCGCCCACATCTACTACAAGTACGAGGGGGGCTCGCCTACGGGCAGCCACAAGCCGAACACCGCTGTCCCCCAAGCCTACTACAACCAGCAGGAAGGCGTCGCGCGCCTAACCACCGAGACCGGCGCAGGACAATGGCGTTCTTCCCTAGCCTTCGCCTGCCGTCAGATGGACCTCGATTGCATGGTCTACATGGTGCGCGTCTCCCACGAGCAGAAGCCGTACCGGCGCATCATGATGGAGACCTACAGTACCACGGTCCACGCCAGCCCCACGGACCTCACGCAACCGGGTCGGAACATCCTCGAGGAGGACCCGGACTCGCCGGGGTCTCTGGGGATAGCCATAAGCGAGGCCGTCGAAGACGCGGCGACGAACGAGGACGCGAAATACTCCTTGGGGAGCGTCCTGAACCATGTCCTGCTGCACCAGACGATAATCGGCCAGGAGTCCCTGAAGCAGATGGAGATGGCCGGTGAGTACCCGGACGTCGTGGTAGGTTGCATCGGCGGCGGCTCGAACTTCGGCGGCGTCGCGTTCCCCTTCATCCGGGAGAACCTCGAAGGGGACAAAGGCACCCGCATCCTCGCCGTCGAGCCCGCCTCGTGCCCCACGCTCACGAAGGGCCGCTTCGTCTACGACTTCGGAGACACCGCCGGGACGACGCCGATGATGAAGATGTACACCTTGGGGCACTCTTTCGTCCCGCCCGGGATCCACGCCGGGGGCTTACGCTACCACGGCGACTCGCCCATAGTCTCGGCGCTCGTGGACGAGGGGCTCGTCGAGGCCTGCGCCTACGCTCAGAACCCGACCTTCGAGGCCGGGGTGCTCTTCGCCCGCGCCGAGGGCATCGTGCCCGCGCCGGAGGTGACGCACGCGATCAGGGCGACCGTCGACCTCGCGCTGGAGGCGAGGGGAGCGGGAGAGGAGAATATAATCCTCTTCAATCTTTGCGGCCACGGCCACTTCGACCTCTCCGCCTATGAGCAGTACCTCGCCGGCAACCTGCCGGATATCGAGCACCCGGAAGAGGAGATAGAGAGGGCCGTCGCCCGCATACCGGGCTAAGAGGCGAGCCGGGCGGTAGCGGCGCCGTCGGTGCCGGCCAAAGGCCAACCTCCAAACCTACTCCGTTGCACGGACGCCTTCGGTTTCCTTCTCGAACTCGCCTTCGAGGACGCTCGCGGCTCCTATGATCGGGCTCAAAACGGGACCGAAGGGCGGGGCGTAGGCGAGATCCAAGTTGACGAGGTCCGGATAGGAGAGCCTGCCCCAGATGGCCGTGGCGCAGATATCCACGTACTTGTCCGCGTTTCCGCCGACGATCTCCGCGCCTAGTAGTCGACCCGTCGCTCCGTCGGCGATTAGCTTTACGAACGTCGGGCTTGCCCCTGGATAGTAGGCGGCTTTGTCGGCGGAGTTGATGGCGGCCGTTACGACCGCGAAGCCTGCGTTCTCGGCCACTTCTTCAGAAAGCCCCGTCTTCGCCACCCCGAGGTCGAAGACCTTGAAGACGCCGGTCCCCAACACGCCGGGGAATTCGAGTATATCTTCGCTATCGTAGCCTCTGGTCGCGTTCGTGCCGACGACGCGACCCATCTGGTTCGCCGTGTCGCCCAGGGGCACCCAGGTCGCCTCGCCCGTCACCAGGTTCACCGATTCGACGCAGTCCCCGGCGGCCCACACGTCGGGGAGGCTCGTGCGGAGGCGTTCGTCCACCCGGAGCGCGCCGGAGGCCCCGATCTCTGCTCCCGCCTCCTCGGCCAGGTCTACGCATGGCTTTATGCCGGTACCGACGATGACTAGCTCCGTCTCGAGCTCCGTCTCGCCGACCCTCACGCCCCGGACCCGTCCGTCGCCCGTGAACTCCTCGACCTTTGAACCGGTGTAGACCCCAACGTCCTTCTCCTTGAGGTGTTCCTCGATCTTTTCGGAGACCTCGGGGCTGTAATCCAGGGCGACCTTGCCTTCCGCCTCGACCAGCGACACCTCTATCCCGAGTTCTTTGAGGTTCTCGGCGACTTCGAGACCTATATACCCGCCGCCAACTACCGTGGCTTTCTTTGGCGAGTGCTCCTGCAGGTACCGTGTTATAGCGTCGGTGTCCGTCAGGAAGCGCAGGGTGAAGACGCCGTCGAGGCCAGCACCGTCGATGGAGGGGAGGACGGCTTTGGCGCCAGTGGCGATCACGAGCCGATCGTAAGAGTCCTCGAATTTCTCGCCGGACGTCAGGTTCTCGACGAGGAGCCTCTTGTTCTCCGGGTCTAGCTCCGTTACGCGGTGGCGGGTGAGGACCTCAACGTCCTTCTCGGCGAACTGCTCGGGGGTGCGCGCGACGAGGGCGTCGCGGCCCTCAACGACACCAGAGATCAAGTACGGCAGGCCGCACTCGCTGATGGAGATCTCCGGCTCCTCCTGGTAGATGGTTATCTCAAGGTTGGGGTCCACCCTACGGGCCCTCGAGGCCGCCTTCGTCCCCGCGGCTACCCCTCCGATCACGACCAGACGCATCCTTTTAATACCCCTTCCGCTCCGAGAACCTCCCGATAACTGTACCCGAGGACCTGCTCGTGGGGGAGGTAGCGAGAGGAGCCTCCGGAGGAGAGGTCTCCTCCGGGGTCTTCCATGTATCTTTCGACTACGGTCGCTCTAGGACTTGGCGGCTTCGTAGCGGCGTTCGGCCTCTTCCCAGTTGACCACGTTCCACCATGCGCTCACGTACTCCAGGCGCGCGTTCTGGTACTTAAGGTAGTAGGAGTGCTCCCAGAGGTCGATCCCGATTATCGGGGTCTTGCCCTCCATGAGCGGGGAATCGCCGTTCGG
>JALYGT010000030.1 GCA_030776965.1 Actinomycetota bacterium | reverse complement strand
GGGTTGCACTGTTATTGCCCCACCCCCATTGGCGGAGCACCATCCTTGCTCAGAAGAGCTCCTGGGCAAGCATTGATGCAGCCATGGTCGGCCTGGTTCAACTTCACTGCAAACCGCTATATACCAGGGCTTATACCAGCGCTTGTCGGCCATCGTCCAGCGGAGTATACAGCCGTAAACTCGGTTAGGACGAAAGGATGAAGCCCGGCTCCGTTGCACAAAAAGTCCGGTCTGCACAAAAATCTACATCTTGCACAAAAACCCTTTCGGTCGAACTGCTCCAAAAACCCATCCTGCACAAAAAGTCCTACGTTTTGCGGGCATAAAAAGAGGGTGGGGAGTTACCCCACCCTCTAGGTGATCGTACAACGTCTGTTATTCGGAGGCGGGCATCTCAATGGCTGACTGTTCGACGGGTTGCTCAATAGCAGCCTGCTCTAGTTGGGCCTCTTTCGGAATCGTATCCAAAAGACCGGGAGCCCCGAAAATCAGAGGGTTTGGCTCGCAGGACCGTACCTGTGGGAGAATTGCAGGCGAGAGGTGAGAGAATGTTCTCAGTTATAAACTCGACCAAGGAACTCTCCGAAGCGGCGCCCGACACTGCGATCCTCAGCGTGGGGGCGACGGAGCAGTGTGGCCCCCACCTGCCGTTGCACCTTGACACCCTCCTCGCCGGGTACTACGCCCGGGCTTGGGGTGAAGCCCTGTGCGCCTTCGTCCTCCCGACGATGCCCTTTAACACCTCTGAGGAGCATGCCTCCTTCATGGGCAGGGTCTCGCTCAGCCCCTCCACGGTCATGATGGTGCTCGAGGAGATCGTGGCGGGGCTGCGGGATCAGGGCTTTTGCAAGCAGGTCCTCACCGTAGGCCACGGAGGATCGCTGCGGCTGGGGGCGTTTCTAAAGCACGTCAACCGACGCTTCGTGGGCGTAGTGGTGGTGGATGCCCACCGGGAAGCCACTCCGGTGTGGGAGGAGGCGCTACGCTTGGCCGGTTTGGCAGGCCGGGGAGAGGTACACGGCGGTGCTGTCTCCCGTGCCTTGGCGCTCTACCTAGTTCCGGGGTCTGTGACGAAGGGGGCATACGGCGAGCAAATCTCCGAGGATCTGGAAGCCTACGCGGACTACGCCGGGTGGGAGAGGATTACACCGGATGGGAGTTGGGGTCGCTACGACCCGGTCGCTGACGAGGGGGTAGCGACGGCCGAGGCGGGCCGCAAGCTCTTGGAGTACTTCGTCACCGAGCAGGGCAAACGGCTTAAGAAACACTTAGAAGAGGCGTGTCGCATCAAGGGCATCTGAGTCCTATTCACCGCAGTAGACGAAGGGGGCCGAGCTGCGAGGGCATACCCTGCCAAAAACACAAAACCTTCTGAGCTAAGGTTTCTCATCCTGCTAAGCGACGGCACGCGAGAGGCTTCGAGCGTACAGCAGGCACGAGCTAGTAGACTACTTCGGAAACCAGCAAGGAGCGAGAACACATGACGCAGTCGATAGACCTCTACTACTGGCCGACTCCAAACGGCAAGAAGATAACCATCTTCCTGGAAGAAGCGGGGGTTCCCTACAACCTTGTACCAGTGGACATTACAGCTGGTGATCAGTTCGACAAGCAGTTCCTCAGGATAAGCCCCAATAACAAGATGCCCGCTATCGTCGACCCCGAAGGCCCCGACGGGGAGCCTATCTCCGTCTTCGAGTCGGGAGCGATCCTGATCTACCTTGCCGAGAAGGTGGATCGATACCTGCCAGCGTCGCTGCGCGGTAGGTACGAGGCGCTGCAGTGGCTAATGTTCCAGATGGGCTCGGTGGGACCGATGCTCGGCCAGGCCCACCACTTCAGACAGTACGCCCCCGAGGAGATATCCTACGCCATAGAGCGCTATACTAACGAGGCTGCTCGCCTCTACGGGGTTATGGACAAGCGCCTCTCGGAGGTCGAGCACTTCGTCGGCGAGTACTCCATCGCCGACATGGCGATCTACCCCTGGGTTGCATCCCACCAGAGGCAGGGGCAGAGGATGGAGGACTTTCCGAACCTCAAACGCTGGTACGAGCGCGTGGAGGAGCGCCCGGCGGTGCGGCGGGCGATGGAGGTGGGAGAAGAGTTGCGCCGCCCGATAGAGGACCTCGACGAGGAGGCACGCGACGTGCTGTTCGGAGGCAAAAGAAGTACCGAGAGATAAGCAGGTTGCGTATACAGCTTCACTATGTGCGGTTCAGAAATGGGATCGGCTTCCCGATCGGGCTGTTCGAGCTCGGCGATTTTATCGGCCTCGACGTGACTCTAGACGTGCTCCTTTACGTCCACGAGCAACTCGGCGACGCTTACTACACGCCCCCCCGCGTCCTGAAAGAGCTCGTGTGCGCCGGCAAACTCGGACAAAAGACCGGCGAGGGTTTCTACGACGAGTACTCGGAGGAAGGTTAGCTTGCCCTTCGAACGGTTCGTGGGCGAGCGCTCCGAGGCGATCTCCAACGTCGTCGAGAAGGGGGCCGTGAGAAAGTTCGCCGAAGCCATCGGGGACCCGAACCCGCTCTACTTGGACGAGGCGGCGGCCAAACAAAGCCGCTACGGCGGGCTCATCGCGCCGCCGACGTTCCCCCGGACGTTCGAGTACGGTGAGATAGAAGGCATGGGGCCGCCGGGGCAGGGGCTTATCCACGGGGAGCACCGGATACGTTACGAACGGCCGCTCTTCGTGGGGGAGGAGGTCCTGTGCTACGCGGAGGTCAAAGATTACTACGAGAAGGAGGGCCGCGAAGGTGCCCTCGAGTTCTTGATCTCCGAGCGCGTCGGGGAGGGCTCCGAAGGAGAGCGCATCTTCACCATGCTCGACACCGCGATCCTCACGCCGGCTATGAGGGAGAGCCTCGGGCTATGAGCGCCGCGAAGCCGACCTGGCGGGCAGGGGATGAGCTCGAGAGCCGTACCCTGCCGCCGGTCACGAGGCTGCAGCTCATCAAGTACGCCGGCGCCTCCGAAGACTACAACCCCATTCACACCGTAGACGAAGCCGCCGCCGAAGCGGGCCTCCCGGGCGTCATAGCCCACGGGATGTTGACACTGGCGACGATGAGTCTCCTGTTCTCCCCCTACCTGGAGCACGGCTACGCAAAGGAGCTCCAGGCCCGCTTCTCCGGCATGGTCTATCCCGGCGACGAGCTTACCGTCGGCGGACGCGCTACCGGCGCCGAAGAAACGACGGAGGGCTGCCTCTACGCCTTCGACGTACACGCCAAAAAGGAAGAGGATACCGTCGCCTCCGGTACCGTGAGCTTCCTGGTGTTCGGGGACTGAGCAAACGAGGGCTGCCGGTAGCACGGCAACCACTCATCTTACTTCTTGAACGCTTTCCACGCCTTCCACCGGCGCCGCAAGAACCAGAAAACCACTCCCACCGCGGTGGCCAGCACCACAATCTCGATGATCGTCGTGTACTGCTTCACGAGCGGCCAGTTGGCGCCCAAGACTAGCCCGAGGACGATGAAGGTGCCGTTCCACAAGGCGCTGCCGAGGACGGTGTAGAACGCGAATTTCCCGAAGATGGGCATCCGCGTGACGCCTGCGGGTATCGAGATCAGGGCACCCACGGTCGGGAAGAGGTGGCCGAGCAGGATCGCCTTCCCGCCGTGCCGCTCAAACACCCCGCTCGCGTGGTCAAGATCCGAGACGAACACGAGCCTGAACCGCTCGGCCCGTTTGACGAGTTTGCGCAGGCTCTCCTCGCCGATCCAGGCCCCGATATAGTACGTACCCAGCGAGGCGATCACTGCTCCCGCCGTCGACCACGCCAGCACCGCGGCGAACGAGAACTGCCCCTGCCCGACCAGAAAGCCGGCCAGACACAGGGGAAGCTGCGTGGGGAGCGGCAGCACGTGCAGGTTCATGAGCGTGATCAAGACGAACACGCCGACGTAGCCGAAGGAGTAGACGAAATCTACGGCCCATTGTGCAATGCTGGCGAGCAGCTCTTCCATCGCGTTCTTTTAGGATCTTTCTCTCGCAGCGAACGGTTCCGAGCGTATATCCTACACGAGTGAACCCCGGCGAGCCTGCTACGCGTACGAGATGACGGAAGGAGCAAGATGAGCGAGTACGAGACGATATTGACGCGGATGGAGGAGGGCGTCGGCACGATCATGGTAAACCGTCCCCACAGCCGCAACGCCCTGAACACGCAGGTTTTGGGCGACATTAGACAAGCCCTCGCCGAATTCCGGCACGACCAGGGGGTCGGCGCCGTGGTCTTCACGGGGGCGGGGGAGAGGTCGTTCGCGGCCGGAGCGGACATAGGCGAGCTAAGGGAGAGGAGCGCTTTGGACGCCCTAGCCTCGATCATGCAGGGGGTCTACGACGAGATAGAAGCCTACGAGAAGCCCACGATCGCCGCGGTAAACGGCTACGCATTGGGCGGCGGCTGCGAGCTGGCAATGTCCTGCGACGTGCGTATCGCCTCCGAGAACGCCCGGTTCGGGTTGCCGGAGCTTTCGCTCTCGATCATCCCCGGCGCCGGTGGCACCCAAAGGCTCGCCCGTCTCGTCGGCAAGGGCAAGGCCACGGAGATGATCCTGACCGGCAGAACCGTGGACGCCGCAGAAGCACACCGCATCGGCCTCGTCACCCAAGTGACGGCGCCAGACGCGCTAGGGGAGGCCGTGCGCGAGACGGCCGAAGCCATCCTCAAAAAAGGCCCGCTCGCCGTCAGGCTCGCCAAGCTCGCCATCCAGACCGGCTTCGAGACGGACCAGAAGACCGGGCTCGTCATCGAGAGGCTCGCCCAAGCCGTCCTCTTCAACACCGAGGACAAGCGGGAGGGAACGATGGCCTTCTTAGAAAAGCGCGAACCAAGATTCGAGGGACGATGAAAACATCGATCGGCCACGCCGGCGAATAGCTGATAGCTGAATATAGGGTCGATAGAGCGAGACGAATTTAAGGGGGTGTCGAAGATTTAGTCGGTACGGTCACTCCAGACCTATACCGAGCAGCAGACCTCGTCAAGTGGGAGCAGGTGTCGGTCAGCTTAAAGCCGGTTGCCTAGCTATGTTCATCTTTGAAATAGCTTGTAGGCACAGTGAGACACAGCGAAGCCTCTGTCCCCACCGCTGTCCGTTAGGCGTACGCCAAAAAGGTTCAACCACTCTGAAAACCGCTATGAGGGCTTGCGGCTCAAACGATAGCGTTGCCCTTCTTCTCGAAGACGCGGAAGGAGCCCGTCCCCATGGCGAGCAGGTTTCCCTCCTCGTCGTAGACCCACCCTTGGGCGGTCGCCGTCCGCCGCGTCCTGTGCACGACCTCGCTTCGGCACGTGATGCGCCCCTCCTTGACCGCACCCAAGAAGTGCACGTTCATCTGCATCGTCGCAGTACGAACACCTACCAGGGAGGAGACCGAGAGCCCCATCGCGTTGTCTATAAGCGCGGAGTGGACGCCGCCGTGCAGCGTCCCGTTGCCGTTGAGGTGTGTCTCCTCGACGTCTATGTGTAGGA
>JALYGT010000029.1 GCA_030776965.1 Actinomycetota bacterium | reverse complement strand
GAGTTCCTGGCGCAACCGGGCTCGTCTGGTAGGTTGTCCTGCAGAAAGTAGGAGGACGCCCGCGCCGCCTGCGCCGTTTGCCCTCCGGAGCACGCTTCTCGGGGATCACGCAGTGGATACCCGACGGAGTAGGCACCTTTGGAAGGCGCCTGAACCATAACCTCGATCCGCCACCACCAGCTTCGGGCGGCTGCGGGGTCTGCCGCCTATCGCACTGGTCAGTACCTGCACGCTTGTCAGTAGTTCTGTGCAGACGGTGCTCTCGTGCTGCTGTCCCGGGGTAAGGATCGTCGCCAAAGGGTTACCTAGGCCGTCGCATACCAGGTGCAGTTTCGTGGAGAAGCCGCCACGGGAGCGGCCTAGAGCCTCACAGCCCTCTTTTTCGCTCCCGCCGCGGCCCGGGAGGTCCTGACGTTTGCAGAGTCTACAAAGCAAGTGTCGAGATCTATCAGCCCCTACGCATTCAGCCGGGTCTGGAGCCGCTTTCAAGATGCGGTCGAAGGTGCCATCGTTCGTCCAGATGCGGTACCAGTGGTAGGCGCTTTGCCAAGGACCGTAACACTCCGGAAGGTCTCGCCAAGAAGCATCGCTGCACAGGATCCAGAAGATCACGTTGAGCATCTGCCTCGGGGCACGGCGCTTGCGTCCGGTGACCTTCGGGGGAGGGAAAAGATCACGAATTAGTTGCCATTGCCACTCGTGGAGTTCGTATCGTCCTACTACCATAAGAGCAGCAAAGCGGCAGAACGACTCTTAGTAGTTCTCAGATAGAACATAGTAGTGCAAGCCAGTTGGGACGACAGCCACGCTGGCGTTCCGGGCGGTGATCCGCGAGGACCGGACGGAGCCGGGTGTAGCGCGCTAGCTATGCGAGGCGCGCGGAGGCGGCGAGAGCTCGACACATCTAATGATACGTCGAAGATCAGGCATGCCACGAAGCACTTCCACGCGACGGAGCACATCATAGTCAAGTCCTTCGAACCCGACGAGGACTGGCGCTGGTGCTACGTGGACGAAGTGCTGGTCCAGGAGCTCTTCTCCCACCAGCGCCGGAGCGCGGCGCGGCTTACAGATAGTACCTCAGGAGAAGGTAGGGCGTTGCCACGGCCAGGGACAAGAGGGTCACGGGGATACCATAGGCCATGAACTTCAGGAAAGAGATCTTCTGCCCCACCCGCTCGCTCATACCGGCGACGACGACGTTGGCGGAGGCCCCGATCAGGGTGAGGTTGCCGCCAAAGTCGGCCCCTATCGTGAGTGCCCACCACAAGGGGCGCACTTCCGACTCCGAAAGGCCCTCGGCGCGAGCAAGCTCTTGTATGACGGGGATCATGGTTGCCGTGAAGGGGATGTTGTCCACGATCCCGGAGGCAACGGCGCTCCCCCACATCACCAGCAGCGCCGTGGCGGTCGGCGAGCCCCCGACCTCGATCAGCACCTCCGCTATCCGCCCTATGAACCCGGTTGCCTGCAGAGCCCCGACGAGCACGAAGAGCCCGACGAAGAAGAGAAGGGTTGGCCACTCCACCTCGCGCAGTATCTCGTGGACATCGCTCCTGGCGTAGAGCATCAAAGCGGCGGCTCCGAATAGGGCTATGGTGGCTGCTTCTAAGTGCAGTAAGCCGTGCAGGAAAAATCCGAGTATGACCGCGGCCAGCACGATGAGCGACTTCCTAAGCAGGACAGCGTCGCGGATGGTACCGCGGGCGTTCATCTTCTCGATGGCCCCTTTTGCGCCCTCGCCTGCTTGCAGCGTTCGTCGGAAGGCCAAGTAGTAGAACCCCAAGACGAGCGGCAAGGCGAGCACCACCAAGGGGCCGAGGTTCAAAACGAAATCTATGAAGGAGAGGTCGGCGGCGCTCCCGACCAGGATGTTAGGCGGGTCGCCGATCAGGGTAGCTGCCCCGCCGACGTTCGAGGCCATCACCTGCGCCAGGAGGAACGGCAGCGGCGAGACGTCCAAAGCGTCGGCGATGAGCAGCGTTACCGGCACCATGAGGATGACGGTGGTGACGTTGTCTAAGAAGGCCGAGAGGATGGCGGTAACGATGCTTAACAGAATGAGGATGCGTGCCGGGCGGGCCTTGCCCCACTGGGCGCTCTTTATCGCCAGGTACTCGAAGATGCCGGTCTTGTTGAGCACGGCGACTATTATCATCATCCCAGCCAAGAGCCCGATGGTGTTCCAATCGACATACTCGCTAGCGGCAGCCTCCTGACCCACGATGCCGAGCGAAACGACTATGGCTGCCCCCAAGAGCGCCGCGACCGTCCGGTTCACGAGCTCTAAGGCGATGCCCAAGAGTACCACCGCAAAGAGCGCAACAGCGAAGATCTCCACCATCAGGGCCAGAATTATATAATCTTTATTGGTTGGGATTGGCCGGCACCCTACGTCCGGCAGTGAACAGTTTGGAGGTGAACGTGAGCAGCGACGAAGCGGAGCATTGGGAGACCACCTGGAATATAAGGCTCGAAGAGATCATGCACCCTGGGGTAACGGTTACCCCGGACACCACCGAGAGGGAGGTCCTCAAAGTCCTGCTCGAGAACGAGATCCCAGGCGTCTCGGTGGTCGACGAGGAGGGGCTCTTGGTGGGCTTCGTCACCGACGGGCACCTGCTGGACTCCGCGATGCCCGACTACCTGAAGATCATGGAGGACGTCTCCTTCGTTGCTGAGGCCGGGGACGAGTGGATCGACTATTTCGCCGGTTCGGCTGACAGCCCCGTTAAAGAGGTCATGAACACGCAGGTCGCAAGCGTAGACGTGAAGGATAGCGAGATCGTCGCCGCCCACAAGATGGTCCACGAGGGGGTTTCCAGCGTCGTCGTCACCGACGACGGCGAGGTGGTGGGCATCGTCAACCGTCTCGATCTTTACGCTGCCATAATAGGCGCCAGTCCCGAGGAATAACTTATTGGGAGCCAGCGTCACCGGGAGCGAGTCGCCCTCAGGGGTTCTGAAAAGGGCGATGAGCGTGGGGTGAGATCGTCGCAGCGGTCGTCGGCGAAGCCGTCACCTCAGCGACCTTCTAAGGCGCCCCTACGGACGGCTTTCGTCCGCATCGCCCGAGAGTATGAGAAGATTTCGCGCCCCGACACCGATGGTGGCACGAGCCGTCTGCGGTGGAGGGTGCGACATATGCCCTGAAGAGTCGCTATCTGGAGGTTGAGTAAGATGGGCCAGATCCGCGCCGTACTCGTCGATCCCGAAGCCCCAGCCCGCCTGTCTTTGGGCAAGGCCGACGAACCGACACCCGTCCCTTCGGAGGCGCTTGTCCGTGTCTCGGCGATCTCGCTGAACCGCGGCGAGGTGCGCCGCGCCCAGACGGCCGAGCCCGGCTTCAATCCCGGCTGGGATCTC
Source organism: Actinomycetota bacterium (assembly GCA_030776965.1). Lineage (GTDB taxonomy): Bacteria > Actinomycetota > Rubrobacteria > Rubrobacterales > Rubrobacteraceae > Rubrobacter_F. Next base: position 3,585 of record JALYGT010000029.1, on the reverse strand, counting down.
GCGGGCACGGTCGAGAAGTCCGCCGCGGACGGCACCGGTCCGCAGGTCGGTGCCCGGGTCGTGGGCTTCCTCGCCTCTGGGGCGTGGGCCGAGCTCGCAGCAGTGCCGACGAACTCTTTGGCGGAGCTGCCGGAGGGAATATCGTTCGCCGAGGCGGCGACGCTCCCGGTTGCAGGCCTGACCGCCTTGTATGCCCTGGAGAAGGGTGGCGGCCTGCTCGGCAGGAGCGTGCTGGTCACCGGCGCCTCTGGCGGGGCCGGCCACTTCGCGATCCAGCTCGCGCGCCTCTCCGGCGCCCGCGTCGTGGGCCTCGTGCGCCGCGAAGAGCACGAGAGGCTGGTACGCGAGGCGGGGGCGCACGAGGTCGCGATCGGCGAGGACGCGGAGAGCGCCGGAGCTTTCGGCCCGTACCACCTCATCCTCGAGTCGGTCGGCGGGAAGATTCTAGGCGATGTTATAGGCACGCTCGCACCAGGCGGTATGTGCGTCTCGTTCGGGGTATCGGGGGGGGCGGAGACAATGTTCGACGTTCGGAGCTTCTATTCCACGGGCGGGGCGCGGTTGTACGGTTTTATACTCTTCCACGAGGTGTTGGCGCATCCGGCGTCCGACGGGCTGGCGCGGCTCGCTGATCTGGTCGCGGAAGGGCGGCTACAGCCACACGTGAGCGTCGAGGCTTCGTGGGAGGAGATCGGAGACGTGGCCCAGAGGCTCCTCGACCGCGGCTACACCGGTAAGGCAGTCTTGCAAGTCGGAGATTAGGAAGTGGCGGAACACTTAGCGCTCGTCGTCTTCGGGTTGCTGGTGGCGGTGGCGGGCCTCGTGCTGCTCTCCGACGTCTTCGACGTGCCGTACCCGATCTTTTTGGTCCTTGGCGGATTGGCCCTGGGCTTCGTACCCGGCATGCCCGAGCTGGAGCTCGAGCCGGATCTGGTGTTGCTGATCTTCCTGCCCCCGCTGCTTTATTCGGCGGCTTTCTTCTCTTCATTGCGCGACCTCAGGGCGAACATCCGACCCATAGGGCTCCTCTCGGTAGGCCTGGTGGCGCTCACGGCGGTCGTCGTGGCCGGGGTCGCGCATTGGGTCGTAGGGCTCTCGTGGCCGGTGGCTTTCGTCCTGGGCGCTATCGTCTCGCCGACCGACCCGGTGACGGCGACGGCCATCGCCGAACGGCTCGGGGTACCACGCCGGATCGTGACTGTCCTCGAAGGGGAAAGCCTTATCAACGACGGCTCCGCGCTGGTCCTGTACCAGACGGCCCGCGCCGTGGCCGTGGGGAGACTCGCTTTCTCTTTCTTGGAGCTCGGTTTGCGCTTCGTGGTAGGCGTGGTGGCGGGGGTGGCGATCGGGCTCCTCGTAGGGTACGTCGTCGCGGCTGTGCGCCGCAGGGTCGAGGACCCGCTGGTCTAGATCACGATCTCGCTGTTCACGGGTTACGCGGCCTACCTGCCGGCTGAGGAACTGGGCATTATAGGCATCCCCGCCTCGGGGATTTTGGCGGCGGTGACGGCAGGGCTCTACCTCGGCTGGCACGCTCCCAGGCTGACCTCCCCGAGCACCCGACTGCAGGCGTTCGCGCTGTGAGAGGTCTTCACCTTCATGCTCAACTCGCTCCTGTTCATCCTGGTCGGGCTGCAGCTCCCGACGATCCTGGAGGACATCTCGGAGGGCTACTCCCCGGCGGCACGGCCCTATACGCGGCGGCTGTGTGCCTGGCGGTGATCTTCGCGCGCTTCGTTTGGGTCTTCCCGGCGACCTATATCCCGCGCCGCCTCAGCCGGCGCTTGAGGGAACGCGACCCCTCCCCGCCTTGGCAGAGCGTGACCGTGATCTCCTACGCGGGGATGCGCGGCGCCGTCTCGCTGGCCGCCGCGCTCGCGATCCCCTTCACGACCGAGAGCGGTGCCCCGTTCCCCGGGCGGGACCTCGTCATCTTCCTGACCTTCTGCGTGATCTTCGTCACCCTCGTCGGGCAGGGGCTTACGCTGCAGCCCCTGATCCGTTGGCTCGACATCCACGACGACGGGACCTCCGAAAAGGAGGAGATCAAGGCCCGTCTCCTAGCAGCGGAGGCCGCCCTCCAGCGGATCGACGAGCTCGCGGTCGAGGGCTGGGTCAACGAGGGCACCGTAGAGAGGATGCGCGGCATGTACGGCGACCGCAGGCGCCGCTTCGCCACCCGCCACGCCAGCGTCAACGACAAGAGTGTCTCGGACTTCGCCGCGGACCTGGGGGACGGCAGCGACGACGAAGATTACGAGGCACGCTCGGCGAACTTCCGGCGCCTCAGGCGCGAGCTTCTGGAGGCGGAGCGCGAAGCCGTGCTGCGCTTGAGGAGCGAGGGCAAGATTGGGGACCAGGTCATGCGCCGGGTCGAGCGCGACCTCGACCTCGAAGACTCGAGGCTAGAGATATAAACTCTGTCGCCGGGCAAGAGCCTGAGGCGCTATGCTAACCTGTGACACCCGAGCTACGGAGGAGAGGGGCATAAGCGATGAGTAAAGGCAAGGTCGTCGCGCTCTTACTTGCGATGCTGGTTCTCGTGCCAAGCGTAAGCGGCTGCACGGGATTCTCCTCCCAGGGGCCCCAAGAACAACAGCGGCCGGCCGAAAAGCAGAGCGCCCCCACAGAGGACACCGAAGAGACCTTCCTGGACGACCCTGCCAAAGAGATGGAGGAGACCGCCAAGGAAGAGCAAACGGAGAAGAAGTAAAGGCAAGGAAACCCCTTCGAGCGCTCTCCCGAACAGCTCGTTCAAGAAGTTCAGCGGGTGCTCTGTCGGATTATCTCGTAGGTCTCTTCCGGCCCGCACCAGCCCTGGACCTGCGCATCTTCGTCCCCCTCCAGCCGCTTAAAGGCTACAAAGAACTGCTCAATCTCGTGCAGATTCTGCTCGGGCATGTCCTCCAGGGTCGTGATGTCGTCGAACCGCGGATCGCCGTTGGGGACGGCGAAGATGTTGTACTCTGATTCCCCCGCCTCGGTCATCTCCAGGGCGCCGACGACGCGGGCCTGGACCACGCACCCGGGGAAGATGGGGTCGTAGGCAGCCACCATGATGTCCAAAGGCTCGCCATCGGCGCCCTCGGTCGAAGGCACGAAGCCATAGTCCGCCGGGTAGCGGATGTTCCCCGGCAAGACCCGGTCGCGCACGATCACCCCCAGCTCGGGTTCGTACTCGTACTTGTTGCGGCTCCCAACGGGCACCTCGACGACGACGTTCACGAGCTCAGGGGCGTCCTCGCCGATGGGCAGGAGCTCGAGGTCGATGTTCATCTCGTTCATCCGCTAAGCCTCCTTTTGGGGGTTCTGGCTCAAGGATCCGCTTTGCATAGCGCTCGCATCTCTCGGAGAGCTACCCCGAGCCGTCGAAAGAGAAACGTTGCGGATGGCGAGCAAGCGGTTCTCCCCATCTCACGAAGCCCTCTGGATCTCGTCTTGCATTAAACCCAAGATTTGCACCGCAAGCATTGCTCCCTATCGAGTTCTTCGCTAGATTGCGCACTTAGAACCGCGACAAAGAAGCAAGACCGGAAGGTACCAAACTTTATGGCAGCAGAAGGGACCGAGATCGGGAAGAACGGA
>JALYGT010000028.1 GCA_030776965.1 Actinomycetota bacterium | reverse complement strand
CTGCGCTAGACTAAGAGCTTGCGCCAATAGGTGAGTAGCTTATGCGTCGAGGAACGATGCGAAGGCTGTACGATCGTTGCGAGAGCTGCCAAGCGCGAAAAGTTGCTAGCCTATTGGCGCGGCCTTTGAGCGCCATCACGCGGGAAGGAGGCGTGACGCTGGAAACGCCGCGCAGGAACGGAAGCGATGACGTCGAAGCTATTCTGCGGACACGGTTAGACTTTGCTCAGGCGATGCTGGACAACTTCGCCAAGACTGGTGATCCATACTAGCTGATGTGGGGGCCGATGGTCGGGGCCACGCGGACAGCGCTCAAAGCACAACGGCTGTACCTTGAGTAGCTGAAGAAGACTCTGAACTAAAAGGTTCAATCTTGAGAACTCAGAGGTTGGTGTCGGCGCACAGAAGAAAAGGGCCAGAACGGCTCCGACCCTTTCGTTTAGATGATACGGCTAATTTTCGGAGCCCGGAGTATAGGTGTCGTAATATATACGGCGACGTAGAGATCCGGGCGCTTGGCGCTCGTGTTTGTCGGAGCTACTCTCCCCTGGCTGGTACGTCGAACCTTTTGCCAAAGGCGGGAACACCTACTACGCGCAGGTCCGAAAAAGCCTGTGGCAACAGGGGGGCCGTTACCAGTTCTTTCCTCGCCGGGTCCGGTCGCACTCCGAGCGTGGTGCGTACAAGCAACGGTACGGTGCCGGCCGCCCACGCCTGCGGACTAGAGGCTGTGGGGTACTCCACGGGGAAGTTGGTATCCGAACGATCGTAGCCGGCAAAGACCTCCGGCAATCTATAGTCGAAGTAGGAGGCCGCGTCCAGGAGCGCGGACGCAATACGGGCGGCCTCTACTTGGTAGCCGTAGCGGTAGAGACCATAGGCTATGAGCGAGTTGTCGTGGGGCCATACCGTGCCGTTGTGGTACTCGATGGGGTTGTAGCCGCCGTCTTCTTTAGACATAGTCCTGATGCCCCAGCCGCTGAAAAGGGCGCCTGGGTCCATCAGGCGACGGACCAGTAAGCTGGCTCTCTCTACGGGTACGATGCCGCTCCAGAGGAGGTGACCGGCGTTTGAGGTGATCGAGTCGACCTTCCGCCCGTCTCTGTCCAGGCCCAGGGCGTAGTAGCTCCGGTCCTCCATCCAGAAATCCTCGTTGAAGCGCTCCTTGAGGTCTTCGGCTCTGTGGCGCAGTTCTTGGGCTAGGCACTTGTCTGCCCAGACCTGCTCGGCCAGCTCGGCGGTGCGCAGCCAAGCGTCGTAGACGTAGCCCTGAACTTCACACAGGGCTATCGGGGGTTCAGCGGTCGTGCCGTCTGAAAACAGTACCGAGTTGAATGAATCCTTCCAGCCCTGGTTATCCAGGCCCGCCCTGGAACGTTTCATGTAATCCACGTAGCCGTCGTCGTTGGAATCCCCATACTCGGAGATCCAGCGCAGCGCCTCTCGCGCTGGGCCTTCCAGCTCGCGCACCAGGTCTTCGTCCGCCGTCCAGCGCCAGGTCTCTTGCAACAGGATCAGGAAGAGCGGGGTGGCGTCCACGGCCCCGTAGTAGGGTCTGTGGGGGCTTTGACCACAGTGGGTCAGCTCTCCGTGACGCAGCTCGTGCAGGATCTTGCCCGGCTCCGCGTCGGTGAAGTCGTTCAGGTCCCGAGCCTGACGTCTGGCGAGCGCCCGGAGGATACCCTTGGACATTTCTGGTTTGAACATGACGGTCTGGTAGCCGCTGATGAGGGAGTCGCGGCCGAAGAGCGCCATAAACCAGGGCAGGCCAGCGGCGATGATCACTTCGTCCTTCTCGCCCTCGTCGGTAGAGCGAAGAGCCGCCAGATCTTCGACGCTCTGCTGCCAGCCAAGCTTTAGGGAATCGCTGCTCGAGAGCAGCCGTGGGCTATGCTCTATCCACTGCCGGAAGTCCTCTTGCAGCCACCTCCTCACCTGGGGCAACCTGTGCTGGCGATGGAACTCTTCGAGTTCCTCGTCGCCTTCGTACGGGAAGACGTTCAGCGCCAGAGCCGACTCGGACTTAGCCGGTAGGTCGAGTGCGACGACTGCTCGTACCGGCTCGTCTGTACCGTTCGGGCAGTACAGGCGAAGCTCCGCAGAGTTGGGAACCCGAAACTCGATCTCTGTTCCCCGCTCGAAGCCGTCCCGAGTGTAAGAGAAGAGGATCAACTTGCCCTCGCAGGAACGTTCTATGAGGCCCTTCTTCTCTATACGGGCGTCTTTGACCTCGAAGAGATCTGCGAAGTCGGCGGCGAACCGGAACTCTAACTCGATGGAGATTTTCCCGTGCGAGTGGTTCAGGAGCGTTATCTCCTCGCGCAGGACCCTGAGCAAGTTCCGGTGGCGGATAAGAGAGACCTCCGGGCGCCGGTAGAACCGCTGCATCGAGCCGGTGCCGAGCGCGAAGAAGAAGGACGCGTCGTAGTAGTGGGTGTCGTCTGTCGAGAGGAGCTCGAGGGGAACTCGCTTGACCGTCAGGTCGAAGGTCGAGAGGTGGCGCATGTCCCTGTAGAAGAGCCCGTCTGTCTTGCGCGACTCGGTCTCCGCACGGGCGTCACCGTGCCTGTCCGAGATAATAAATGTCGATCCATCAATTACGTTGACTAGGTTTTCGGGCATTTCTCTTCCTTAGCTGAAGGATCGGAATATCGTTTCGCTAAAGTACTCGTCAATTCTACCCGCTGGGCGCCGTCCCCAGATAGCAGGGCGCGGAACTTCCATCCCATACTTTTTGTGCTCGCAGAACCCGATCCTCGCCGGCCTGCGGATGAAGCTCGGGTAAGGGTAGAGACCCTAACGCTTCGCCACCGCGAACGCCGCCTCGGCCGCTTCTTCAGGTGACGACGCCACGGTCACGTGCCCGGGAAGCTCCCAGCTCATCAGCGAGACCACCGGACGCCCGACCTTTAGGGCCAGCCCGATCTCCGAGAGCGTCCCGTACTCCCCACCGACGGCGACGACCACGTCCCCCGAGCAGACGACCGCAAGATTCCTCGCGTGGCCCGTGCCCGTAGCGACCGAGTTCGAGAGATAGGGGTTGGCCTTCTCACGGTCCTCGTCCGGCAAGATGCCGATGGCGGTACCGCCAGCCTCGGTCGCCCCGCGGGCAGCGGCCTCCATCACGCCGGAGAGACCGCCACAGACCACGATCCCGCCCTTCCCGGAGACCAGGCGGCCAACCTCTCGTGCCTGCTCGTAGAGCTTCCCCGTGGCCTCGCCCGACCCCACGACAGCGACGTAGAGGGAACGGTCCACGCCAGGCGAAGTTCAGGCCGCTGTGCGGTTAGAGTAGCTCACGCGTCGTCTACCAGGAGACCGGGCACCGGTCGCGGAAGAAGCCACCGGTCGGACCATTATCCGGGAGTGTCGCCGCCCAGATCGGTGTGTCGGCGCCCTCCTCTACCGAGCGCGAGGCGTCAGAGCCGCCCATGTCGGTGCGAACCCAGCCGGGGGAGACGGAGTTGACGAGGATGCCGCTGCCCCTGAGCTCGGAGGCCAGAATGCGGGTAAGGGCGTTGAGGGCGGTCTTCGAGACACGGTAGGCCGGGGAGCCGCCGCCCATGTCGTTCAAGGCGCCCATACCGCTAGAAATGTTCACTATCCTTCCGTAGCCGTTGCGTTGCATGAGGGGCACGAACGCCTCGCAGAGTCGCCACGCCCCGAACAGGTTGGCCTCCAAGGCCTCCCGCACGCTGCCGAGATCGGCATCCACACCCCGCTGACCCGAGTCGTTGGCGATCCCGGCGTTGTTTACTAGGATGTCGAGCCGCCCGAACTCGTCCTCGACGAAAGACGCGAGCCAGTCCACGCTATCTTCGTCGATCACGTCGAGCCGTTTGACGACCACGTTGCCGTTCATCCCTTCGGCGGCGGTCCTACCCTTCTCCTCGTCGCGGGAACCCAAGATGGTGGTTATCCCCTTCTCGGCGAGCTGGCGCACGATCTCGCGTCCGATCCCCCTGTTCGCCCCGCTCACCAACGCGACGCGCCCGTCTTCGATCATACGCCCTCCTGCTAGCAAACGTTGTTCGACGGGCCAATGTTACACCACCACCGGCGCCACTCCGCAGAGGCCGGCGCTCACGGGTTCGGGTAGCTGCTCACCTGCCCGAGGAGGTAACGCAGGACCCTTACCGCGCCGCCCTTGCTCAACGGCTCGTTCCAGTTGCCGCACTTGGGGGACTGGACGCAGGCCGGGCAGCCCTTTCTGCAGGGGCAGCGGGCGAGGACGCCAAGAGTGTCGCGGGCGACCTCCTCGAACGTGTCGTAGCCGCGCTCTGAGATACCGACGCCTCCAGGGTAGCCGTCGTAGACGAAGACGCTCGGCAGCCGCGTCTGGCGGTGCATGGCGACGGAGAGGCCCCCGATGTCCCCCCGGTCGCACATCGCGAACAGCGGCAGGATGCCGATGAACGCGTGCTCCGCCGCGTGTAGCGACCCCAGGAACTCGACGAAGCTCGGCTGGGTGTTGTCCTGCGGCGGTGGCATCGGAGGCAACGTGAACCAGAAGGCGCGCGTCTCGAAAGCAGTCGGCTGGAGGTCCAAGGGGAAGACCCCGATCTCGCGCGAGTCCGAAACCTGTATCTTTTTGTAGAACGTCACCTGATCCGTCGTCCGTACCCAACCCCAGTGCAACGTCGCGCCGTTCGCGAGGTCTCGCTTCTCCGCTTCTTTCAGGATCTCCACGTCCGTCTCGACCCTGACCTTCGTGTAGTAACGGTTCGGGATCCTGCGGACGAGCGCCTGATGAGCCGCGAGGTTCAGGTCCTCGACTTCGTAGGCCCGACCGCGGTGCAGGTAGGTCGCCCCCGGATGCAGCTCCATCGGTGCCCGCCGGGCCTCGACCGAGCCGACCACCTCTCCCTCCTTGTCAGCGACCAGCACCGCCGCCCCGTCCGCCGACCGTAGAGAGATGTCGCGCGCCGGGTTGTCGCCCCGCGTGTAGTGCATCCTCCCCCCACTCCTGACCAAAGCCCCAGCCTCGACCAGCTGCTCGGCCACCATGTCGTAGGCGTAGCCGAAATACATCTCGTCCTCGTCCTCCAGAGGAGCCTCGTACGCCGCCGCGAGCAGGTGTGGCCCGAGAATATATGGGTTCTCGAGCGTAAGGCGTGCAGCTTCGACCCGCATCCCCAGAACCTTCTCAGGGTTCTCGTGGAGGTATTGCTCGAGGGAGTCCCGACCGGCTATATAGACCGCGAGCGAAGGGTCTTTGCCGCGTCCGGCGCGGCCCCACTGCTGCCAGATCGAGGCCACGCTCCCCGGATACCCGCAGCACACCACCGCGTCCAGAGAGCCCACGTCCACCCCGAGCTCCAGGGCATTCGTCGAGACCACCCCCAGGAGCTCGCCTCTAAAAAGACGAGCCTCTATCTCCCGCCTCTCCCGGACGGTGTAACCCGCGCGATATGGCGAGATGCGCCGCGCGAGGTCCGGTCCCAAACGGTCGGCGGCGTAGCGGTAGATCAGCTCCGCGCTTTTGCGGCTCTTGGCAAAAGCGATGGTCCTAACTCCCGAGGCGACGAGCCGCGAGAAGACGAAGGCCCCCTCGGTGAGCATGCTCCGCCGGTCGCCTTTTTCCTCGTCCTTTAGGGGCGGGTTCCTGAAGACCACCCGCCGCTCCCCCGAAGACGCCCCATCTTTGTCCACGAGCGCGAACGGTAGGCCCGTCAAAACCTCCGCAAGCTCCAAAGGGTTAGCGATGGTCGCGCTCGTCAGGACGAACTTCGGATCCGCCCCGTGTAGCTCCGCCACCCTCCTCAGGCGACGCAAGACCGCCGCGGCGTGCGAGCCGAAGACGCCCCTGAGGAGGTGCGCCTCGTCCACGGCGATTACCCTGAGGTTTCTGAAGAAGTCCGCCCAGAGGGAGTCGTGGCTCGGGAGGAGGCCCACGTTCAGCATGTCGGGGTTTGTGAGGACGACGTTGGCCTTCTTCCTGATCCCCGCGCGCAGGGCCTTCGGCGTGTCCCGGTCGTAGGTCGCGGGGTGGACGCCGCGCAGCATGAGCTTCCCTATCTTCTGCAACTGGTCCTGGGCAAGCGCCTTCGTCGGGTAGAGGAAGAGCGCCCGGTTCGCCGCGTTCTCCAAAGCGTTCTCGAAGGCGGGGATCTTGTAGCACAGCGACTTGCCGCTGGCGGTCGCCGTAGAGACGATTACGTTCTCTCCGCTTCGCACCTTCTCGTACGCCTCGAGCTGGTGCGAGTAAAGCCGCTTGGCTCCCATCGCCTGAAGAGCCCGAGAGAGCTCGCGTGTCAACTCCGGCGGCTCGACGAGGGTCGCGTCTCTAGGGGCGAGGGTCGCGACGGTTTCTCCCAAAGAGTCGACGGAGCGGCGGCTCAAAGATGCAAGCGGCGAACTAACAGCGTCCCCAGACCTTTTAAGTCGTTCCTTTAGGTCCCTAGATCTCACGCCGCCCGGCGAAGGCCCTACCTAAAGTGACCTCGTCAGCATACTCCAGGTCACCGCCGACGGGCAACCCGCTCGCCAGGGCCGTCACCCGCACCGGCATGTCCTTCAGCTCTTGGGCGATAAAGAGCGCCGTCGCCTCGCCGGTCGTGTTCGGGTTGGTCGCGATCACGATCTCCTTCGTCCCTTCCCTCTCTACCCGCTTGACGAGCTCCGCTATCCTCAAGTCCTCCGGCTCGATGCCATCCAAGGGCGATAGCGCCCCGCCCAGAACGTGGTACAGCCCCCGGTACTCGCCTGTTCTCTCTATGGGCCCGATGTCGTACGGGTCCTCTACCACGCAGATGACCGATTGGTCGCGCCTGGGGTCAGTGCAGATATCGCACTCCTCGGCCTCGGTGAGGTTAAAGCAGCGTTTGCACGGCATTATCCGCTCCTTCACCTCGCGCAGAGCATCCGCCAGGGCACGCGCGTCGTCGGGGCTCCCCCGCACGACGTGGAAAGCGATCCTTTGGGCGCTCTTCGGCCCGATGGAGGGTAGCTTGGAGAGTTCGGTTATGAGGCGCTCGACCGGTCTCGCGTAGGTCGCCAAAGGTCCTTTACAGCCCCGGGAGGTTCAGCCCCAGGTCCCCCAGACCCCCGGTGACGCCGCCGAGCTTCTTCGAGGCCAGCTCCTGAGCGCTCGTCAAGGCCTCGTTGACCACCGCGAGCACCATGTCCTGCAACATCTCGACGTCTTCAGGGTCCACGACTTCCGGGTCGATCTCGACGGAGACGAGCTCCAAACCACCCGTCATCGTCGCCTTTAC
>JALYGT010000027.1 GCA_030776965.1 Actinomycetota bacterium | reverse complement strand
CATGGGAGCCGAATAAATTTGTTGTTCGGGTACTTAGCCAGGGGCATTGAGATCCCCGAACCAGTATTCGTCAGTCCTGCTTCCAGACCATGTTTAGAAGTAGCCGACTTCGTTAGTTATGTGATAGCCAGGTATTGCTATCGGAGAATAAAAGGTCAACCGATTGATCTCGACCCGAAGCATCTGGGGCCCGTGGTCTATCTTGGGTTCGACAGTAGTGGAGCCCTGCTGTTCCATAGAAGCACGGGCTATCCATGGAGAACCTTTTATGGAAACGCTGAGGCATGAAAAGAGCCGGGGTCTAACTGCCCCGGCTCTTTAATGGGTCCACAGATGGTCCCTTGGCGGCCTAGTTAGCTCGGGTAGATCGTACAGAACTACACAACGTCCCGGCGGCTCTCTGTGCCAGGGGTGTAAAACCGGCCCTCCACTGTCGTCGTCGGACACGCTTTAGGCTTCCTCTACACGAAGGTGCCCTACGTCTTCTACAGCTCGAACATCTAGAGCGGCCGCATGACCGTCCAGTCGGAAGATTTCTGGGTCACCTACCCCGTAGACGGCAAGACCACCATCTCACTGCAGACCTGCACCCCTATCCCCACCTTCGAGAACTTTCTCGTGGTCCGGGGTGAGCTGGTTTCGTAGCTATCAGGTATCAGCAAGAGCGGTGGAATCTGAGTTCAGACGCGCAATTCGCCTGCAAAGTAGCCCAAATCGTCACAGAAACCTAAGAGTGTGCGCTGCCAGGATACAGCGAGACAAAAAGCTGACACCCGACGTCTAATTGCGAAGCTGGTAGCGCTCGACGGTATCGTGCGCGGCGTTGATCTGCGCGGTTAACTTCTCGGCACGCTCTCTCTGTTCGGGCTCCGCGAAACGGTCCGGGTGGTAGCGCTTGACGAGCTCGCGACGCTTTCTGCGGACCTCTTCTAAAGTGCTGCCGGTAACCAACCCCAGCCTGTGGTAAGCGGCGAGCACGTCGGGAGGATACTTCTTCGGCATGTAGCGCGGCGAGGTAGTCCGCCGCGAGTCCGAAGCGTGGCCCCTGGTGGTCCGTTCCCCGTAAGCCCCCCCTTCGGAGGCGCGCTCTTCGGAGGCCGTGCGCCACTCCTGGGCGGCGCCTCGCCAGGCGGCCTCGAAGGCGTCTCTAAGCGTCTCGCTGCGCTCGCGACCGGAGCGGATGGTCTCTTTGAGGCGCTCGTCGTTTACGTTCGAGACGAAGCCCCGGGCGAGACGGCCCAGGCGGCGACCCAGGCTCACCGTTCGTCGGACGGGCCGTAGGGGTTGCGGTACGTGGGATTCTCGGAGGTCGTGTCGGCGGACCTGCCCGTATCGAAGGGCGAGTCGGGGCGTCGCATCACCTGCGTCTTGTCTGCGTCGAAGGAGTCCATGACCTGCGTCTCGTCCCCTACTTGATCTTCTTCCGCCGGTGGTTCGGCGGGCTCTTCTTCCACCTCGGGGAAGCCGAAGAAAGCGCGCACACGTTCTATGTTCTCCTGGCTCTTGGACATACGGGAGATCAGCCCTTCCTCCTCGGCGATGCCGACCTCGCAGGTCTCCCGGGCCTTCCTGATCTCCTCCTCCAGGGAGCGCACGACCTCGTCGGTCTTCTCCCGAAGTTCCTTTTGCCGGTTCTGGGCGAGTTCTATCTCGGAGCTGAACTTCGACTTCCGCGCCCTGGTGGACCTTTCGAGGTCCTCGACGTTGATGCCGGCGGCCTTGAGTGTCCCGCGGACGATGCGTACCGCGCTATCCCGCGGGACCTCCGGCGGCAAATCGTCGATAATCTCGGACGCTCGTTCGACGGTGAAGCCTGGCAGTGTCTGCTCCTCTTCGGTCTCCCTGCCACCCCTCGTGCTGGGCCTCCTTGTCCCGATCTCCTCGGCCGAGTAGACCCTGGTCTCGTCCTCGTTCGCGCCTCCCCCGAGTATCCTCGAGAAAAAGTTCCTCTCGCTCATCGCACCGGCATCCTTTCGGGTAGGGGCTTCGTGAGCCCGTCGGACGACCCGCCGGGCAGGTGATCCACGCTCCGCTTTACTTCGTCGAGGCTCCGCCGGAAGTAGGCCACACGCTGCTTGAGCCCCACGAGCCTCGACTCCGGAGGGAGCGCCGTGGGGCTGGCGTCGAGGGCGAGAAGCTCGCCGCGCAGGTTGCCCAGGAGGCTCTCGATGCCCTCGAGCTGGGCGTTGATCATGCCTATTGCCCACGGTATCTCGTCGTGGGCGGCGAGCTCCCCCCGGCGCCCTTCGAGCGCTGCCTCGAACGAGGCCTTCAGAGCCGAGCCTTCTTCGAGCCCCGCAAGCTCGTGTCCAAGGTCCCGGATGCGCCCCACGATAGCCCGCCGGTCCACGCTCTCCAGGTGGCGCCTCAAAGCCGAGCGGCGCCGCGCCAGGTTCGCCGCCGCTTCGAGCTCGTCCACCACGGTGTGAAGGTCCTCCAAAAGGAGCGGCCCGTACTCCTCGGGCAAGAGCTCCCAGCTCTCCAGAAGCCCCTCCTGGAGCCCCGCGAGACGCTTCATCTGTGGGGCGGCGATACCGTCCGTCCGCGCTATCCGCATCAGTTCTGTGGCGTTCACCCGTGCCCGGCGCCAGAGCTCCCTGCGAGCGTTTCTCCGCCGATCTAGCATCCGCCGTCCCATAACGGCCGCCCCGATCCCGAATAGCACGGCGAGGGGTAGTGCGTCGGTAAAGGCAGCCGTTCCCACCGCGAGACCAGCCGTAGAGCCAAAGGGCGCCAGCCGGACCAGGTACCGGGACAACCCTCTTTGCCTCTTCCTCGCCACGGCGCCTACACCTCCCCCCGATCGCTACCGCTGGGACTGCCGGGGTCCGTCGGCTCGCCTGGAGGGACCCCGGGCGTACCGGCATCCTCGCCGGCCTCGAGCGAGGCGGCGGGACGGATTCCCATCTGGACCTCCATCATCTCGAGCTCGCGCTCTGCATCTAGGCGTTTGAGATCGACCTCGGCGGCGGCGATCTGGCGCTCTGTCTCGCTAGTGCCGAGCTCGCCGACGGCCTGGGCCTCGAAAGAGGACTGCCTTATGGCCTGCCGCGCCTTCTCCAGGTCGCGGGAGGAATCGGACAAGGAGATGTTGGAGCGCGCTTCGTTAGCCGCACGCAAGGCCTTGGAGCGCTGGTGCTCCTCCATCAGGGCCGCCCGCTCACGTACGAGGTCGTTGTAGCGCCGTTCCTGCTCCCGGAAAGCCTTCTCCATCTCCTCGGAGTTGCTCCGGGCCTCCCCGAGGCGGCCCTCGATCTCCTGCAGGCTTGCCTGCGCCTCCTGCTTCTGCTGGACGACCTGGAGGGCCGCCTCCCGTTGCCCCCGCGTCGCGAGCTCCCGCGCCTGCCTCTCTTTAACGGTGACGGCCTTCTGCTTCTCTGCGGCGTCGCTCGTCAGCATCTTCTCGTAGGCCATCGTCCGCGCCGCCGCCACCTGGAGTTTCTTCAGGTTATCTAGCTCGTCCTGGACGGCGTTCTCGAGGAGGAGCTCCGGGTTGCGCTGCTCGATCCCCGTCAGGAACCGGCCGAAAAAGCCGCGGATTGCCCTCGTGAACCTTCCCATCTCTAGACGCTACCCCCACCGGGTCGAGACCTCATCTTTTCGTCGAGGATTATATACCACCGACAGAGCCGGCCTAAGCGAGCGTCCGGCCCTTCGACTCATCCTACGTCGAACGTTAGCGATAGGTTTCGGGGCGCCCTTAGCGGGCGGCCCGGAAAGAGGACTCGGCGCCTGCGCCGCGACCGGCGAGGACGATCGCACTGGGACTCTCGATCTCGAAGGCCGCCTCCAAGGCGCTACCCGCGGCGACCAGAAGATCGTTCGCCGAGCGAGCGTCGCGCGGGTAGATCGCCGCCCCCGCCCGCGTCTCTTCTGCCCCCAAAGAGCTCGCCGCCGCCAGAGCACGCCTCGCGGCGCTCTCAACCATACGGTCGTCCACCCCACTCAAGACCACCCCGAAGACCGTGCCCTCGCCGAGCAGGATAGGCTCCCCGATCCTGGCCTGCACCCGCTCCATGAGGAGATCTACGTCCTCGACCCGGCGACCCGGGTCAACGAGGACGACCCCGACCTGCACCCCCCGCCGCGCCTCAAGCTCGGCCGAGACCCTTTCGAGTAGCACCGAACCGTCTTCGTCAAGGGCGTAACCTTCCTCGCCGCCCACGACGCTCCCACCCACCGCGATCGCGAAGACGCCGGTGAGCGCGAAGACCGCGAGCCTGAAAAAGACCAAGGCCGGTCCTTCCGCACTCCCGACGCTCCCCAAAGCGTCCGGGAGCATCGCCAGAGAGTAGCTCAAGAGCGCGGCGCCCTGCGCCAAAAGACCCATACGCCGCGACCCGTGCAGCACCGAAGCAAGGATGAGCGGGAAGAAGAGCACGTACAGTTCGCTCGAGACGCCGCCGGTAAAGAACGCCGCCGCTGCCAAAAAGACCGCGTAGACGACGTAGAAAAGCATGCAGAACCCCTCGCCGAAAGTGCTAGCGGGGAGCAAGAGGAGCGCCACGGCCACCGTTACGATAACAGAGACGATCAGGTAGAGCAGCACGTAGGAGACGCCTGGCCTGTACGACCCGCTGTGCACGAGCAGGAGCGATGCGACCATAAGCCCGAGGGTGAGGAGCGAGAGCACCTTCAAGACCCGGGCGTTCCTTCCCTGGCTGGTTCTAACATTCACGTGCGGCTATCATACGTACCCAAGAAGGCTTTCACCACCGGAGGAGTACCGTTCGTGGAGAACCCGTTAGGACAGAACCCGTTCAGAGACGAAGACGCCGAGATAGAAGATGTAGGAGACCGGAGGGACGAAAACCCATACACGGCCATGGAGGGCTACGAGCTTCAAGACGCCTCAGGCACGAAGGTCGGCAAGATCGAGGAGACCGTCTACGATGCAGTGGGCGCCGTCCTGAAGTACGTGGTAGCGGACGGGCACACAATCCTGGCCGACGGGATCGAGGTGGACGCCGAGAACGGGCGCGTCCGGGTGCCGCACGAGAGGAAAACCATAGAGTCCGCGCCCGCCCCTCAAGACCCCTCCGGAGAGTTCGACCGGGCGCTGCGCGCGCACTACGAGAACCATGAGGAGCGCGGCTAAAAGGCCGCGAACCGCCTCCGCGAAACCGTCGTCGCAGGCCTTCCGTCCAAATATCCGTAGCCAAGTTGCGTACGGGCAGCAAGGCAGGCAGAGTGTCCTTCCAACGTTTTAAGGAGGGAGATTGAACACTTTCAGGCGTCGTCGGAGCAGGATCCTTACGCCGAGAGCTTCCGCGAGCTGCACGCTTTAGGCATAGGACGGGTCAAGCGGTGGACGATGCGCCTCCTCTTCCTCGCCGCTCTTTATGGGCTATACCTGCTTGTGGTCTGGTTGATCTTCCCGTGGGGAGAGGTCACGAACACGCCGCAGGGACCGGCACAGGCACCGGGATTCTCCATAGGGGCGGCGAACGGCTTCATACCGAGCTTGCTGGTGGCTTTGATCGGGCCATGTTCTACGCGGGGTTCATCATCTTCATAGTCGTCTTCCAGTTCGTGGCGATCTTCTGGTTCCTCTCGCGGGGGAGGACGTACGTGATCTACCCGGGCGAGTACGACGTCAGCTTCAAGGACGTGCGCGGCCAGAAGGCGGCGGTCGAGGCCACGAAAGAGGTCGTGCGGCTCTTCCAGGGCTTCAAGAAGTTTAGGAAGATGGGCGGCTACCCACCCCAGGGTATCTTGCTCGAAGGCCCTCCCGGGACCGGCAAGACCCTACTGTCCAAGTCCATAGCGGGCGAGGTGAACGTGCCGTTCATCTACGCCTCAGCCTCAAGCTTCAACAACATGTTCATGGGAGTCGCAAACTTAAGGGTGATGAGGCTCTTCAGCAAGGCCCGCAAATTCTCGGAACGCTACGGCGGTGCGGTCATCTTCATGGACGAACTCGACGCCATAGGCTCTCGCGGCGGCACCGCCCAGACGTTTGAGCCCTACCCCTTCCACGAGCCGTTCCGCCACCGTTTAGAGGACCGGCTCCTCCAAGGGCCGCCGGAGGAGCCCCGGCGCGGTGAAATCTTAGAGTTCGTCGCCAGGATCATCGCAGGGGGCCTGGGAATGGGAATGGGCGGGATGCTCGTCAACGAGCTCCTGGTACAGATGGACGGCCTGGAGCAGCCAAAAGGCCTGCGGCGCATCTTGCGACGCCTGATCCCGCTCTTCATCCGCAAGCGCCTGAAGAGAAGGGTCCCCAACTACAACATCCTGGTCATCGGGGCGACGAACCGGGCCGACTCCCTGGACCCGGCCCTCTTGAGGCCGGGCCGCTTCGACCGGAGGTTGCACGTGGGGTTGCCGGACAAAGAGGGCCGCAAAGACATCGCGGACTACTACCTGAGCAAAGTAAGGCATGAGGGCGTGGACCTCGAGAAGCTAGCGAAGGCGACGGTCAGGTACTCGCCGGCCAGGATCAAGAACATAGTGAACGAGGCTTTGATCTTCGCCGTGCAGGACGGACGCGATTCCTTGACCTGGAAGGACATCTGGTCGGCGAAGTTAACCGACGAGATCGGCTTGAAGCAGCCGGTCGAGTATAACGAGGAGGAGAAGGTCAAGATCGCCACCCACGAGGCCGGGCACGCGGTCGCCTCGTTGTACCTGGAGCGCGAGGAGCTCCAGATGCAGGTAATCACCATCATCAAGCGGGAGAACGCCCTGGGGCTCGTGAGCTACCAGGAGAAGGAGGAGCGTTACGTGCGCACCAGCTCGGATGTCGTGGCCCGCATAAAGACGGCTTTGGCAGCGGGTGCTGCGGAGAAGGTCTGGTTCGGGGAGACGACTACCGGGGTGAGCGGCGACCTGAAGCAGGCAACCTGGGCGGCGGTGACGATGGTCGGGCTCTTCGGGATGGGCGACGAGCTCTACTCTTTCGGCACCATCTCGAACGAGCTGACCGGCTCCTCCATAAGCTCCCTCTTGCGGGACAAGGAGGTGCGCGAGGAGGCGAACAAGATCCTCCTCGACGCCAGGCAGGAGATCGAGGATCTCTTGCGCGAGAAGGGTGAGATCGTCGAGGGCGTGCGTGATGCGTGGAGCGCGAGGAGATAGTTGGCGAGGAGATAGACGGGCTTTTCGCCGAACTGGAGGCCCGCGGAGAGCGCCAGGGTTCCGGGGTCAGCTAGGGCCATCCCTCACAAGCCCGGAGCGGTAAGATCGCTCCGGTATGCTCTTGGGGCCGCGCACGGTCGCGCGTATAATCTTCGCGTGGCCGAGAGTGTGGACGTGCGGGGCAGGATCGAGGAGCTCAGGGAGCAGATCCGGTACCACAACCGCCGCTACTACGTGGAGGACGCCCCGGAGATCTCCGACGCCGAGTACGACGCCCTCTACAAAGAACTCGAAACCCTCGAAGGCGAACACCCCGAGCTCGTCACCCCCGACTCCCCGACGCAGAGGGTCGGTGGAGAACCGTTGGAAGGGTTCGAGCAGGTCCGCCACGCCGTCCCGATGCTCAGCCTGGCGAATGCCCGCAAGCTGGAAGAGCTGAACGAGTGGGACACTCGCGTGAGGCGCCTCCTGGGCGAGGATGAGGAACCCCGCTACGTCACCGAGCTCAAGATAGACGGCCTCGCGGTCTCTTTACGCTACGAAGAGGGCCGTTTCGTGCGGGGCGCGACCAGGGGCAACGGTACCTTCGGTGAGGACGTCACGGCGAACCTGAGGACCGTCCGATCCATCCCAGAGAAACTCTCGGGGGACTATCCGGAGCTCCTGGAGGCACGGGGCGAGGTTTACATATCTTTGGACAGGTTCGAGGAGTTCAACAAGCGGCAGGAGGCAGAAGGGAAGAGACCGTTCGCCAACCCGCGCAACCTGGCGGCGGGCTCCATCAGGCAGCTCGACCCTAGGATCACCGCCGCGAGACCCCTCACTATCTTCCTCTACGGCGTCGGCGAGGGCGGAGAGAACTACGAGAGTCACTCTGAAACGCTGGCCGCCCTGAAGAGCTACGGCCTGCGGGTCAACCCATACAAGGTGCACAAAGGTATAAAGTCGGTCGTGGAGGAGTGCGCGTACTGGAGCACGTTGAGGAAGTCGGTCGGGTTCCAGATCGACGGCGTCGTCGTGAAGGTAGACTCCTACGAGCAGCAGCGCGCTTTGGGCTCGGTGGCGAAGGCGCCGCGGTGGGCTATCGCGTACAAGTTCGAGCCGCTCGCGGCCAGCACCAGGCTCGAGGACATCATCGTGAACGTGGGACGCACCGGGGCCCTAACCCCGCAGGCGGTGCTCGCCCCGGTGAACGTCGGCGGCGTGGTTATCTCGCGCGCGACGCTGCACAACGAGGACTACATAATGGAAAAGGGGATCCTGATCGGCGACACGGTCGTGGTCGAGCGGGCGGGGGACGTGATCCCACAGGTCGTCAAAGCCGTCATCGAGGAGCGCACCGGCGACGAATACCCTTTCGAGATGCCAAAGGTCTGCCCAGTCTGCGGCGAGCCCGTGTCCCGCCCCGAGGGAGAGGCCGTGACCCGCTGCGTAAACGCCCGCTGCCCCGCCCAGGCCCTGGAGCACGTCATCCACTGGGCGACGAAGGCGGCGATGGACATAGAGGGCCTGGGCGAGAAGGTCGCCACCAGGTTCTTCGACCTCGGCCTCATAAGAGACGTGGCGGACGTCTACGGGCTGCGTCAGGAGCAGATCGAACCCTTAGAGGGCTTCGGGGAGAAGAGCAGCCGGAACCTGATCCGGGCGATCGAACATAGCAAGGAGCAGCCTTTCCCGCGCGTCCTGTACGCTTTGGGTATCCGGCACGTCGGAAGCGTCACAGCGAACCTCATCGCCGAGAGGTTTAGCGGCGAGGACCTCTTGCGCGGCGCGAGCGTCGAGCAGCTCGCCGAGATCGAGGGCATCGGCAACGTCGTGGCGCAAGCCGTCGTGGACTACTTCGCGCTGGAAGACAATCGGGACCTGGTAGAGCGCCTCATGCACGTGGGCTTGAACTTCGAGCGGGCTTCAGCTGGACCTACCGAGGGACCACTCGCGGGCAAGCGGGTCGTTATAACGGGGACCTTGAGCCGTCCGCGCGGCTACTTCATAGAGAAACTGGAAGAGGCCGGCGGGACTTTTACCTCCTCGGTGAGCAAGAACACCGACTACGTGCTCGCCGGCGAGGAGGCCGGCTCCAAGCTGGAGCGGGCTAAAACTTTAAACGTCCCGCTCCTCGACGAGGCGGCCTTCGAGGAGCTGCTCTCCTAAATGTGAGCGGCGAGGTTAGGGAAGAGAACGAACGGCTTCGGGCGCGCTAGAGGCAGATCACTACAAGGGGTTTTGACGTAGATTGTTCGAAACTTCGGGAGTTGCGTCCATGCAGCGTATAGCAACGATGGGCTTGGGGGTGCCGGGGGACTTCGCTGCTGAGCTCGCGAATTCGTCAACATACGCTTGGCCGGCGGAGCGTACATACGTCCTGTAGATAACACGCTCGATCACATTTGAGCACAGTACGCTGGAGCTTGGAATGCCCGCGCCTTCCGGTTCCAATCTTGTGCAGGTTATGATGAGGCGTTCACCCCACCGGTCCACCGAGAATGCAGCCAGAGGGAAACCTACATTCATGAGAGGGAGCTGTTCGGCTTCTTCGTAACCGGCTGCTCGGCCATAGAGAGCCGCTTCTACGCGCTATGCTCCATCGGTGCAATGCTCAACCGGAAGCGGTTCCCAATAGCTACGCCGAAGGATATGAGGGCATCAACCTAAAGAACACCGCCTCCAAGTTCAACATCGCGTTCAAGAACGACCGCCTTTCGGAGGCACTGCGACGAACAACAACCAGGCAAGAGTACCAGGACTGGAAGGAGATAACGAACGTCCTCCTGCACAGGGTCACCCCACCCGCATCCATAACATACGAATCGAGATCGGCAGTGATCCTCCCTATTTAAGAGAGCTTACGAGAGAGGTGTCGTAGTGGAAGGGGATACTATTGAACGATTACCACGGCCACGAGGCGTAGGTGGCTTGCAATAACGCTAAGGGAGGTGCTGCGCGGCGGCAACCTTCACGACCAACGGTCCTAACCCATGATGCGCAGTATCTATGCACTACTTCTAGATGCTGCTTATCATGAGCTGCTCTGATCCGCTCCGGGTTTCCGAGAAATGGGTCTCGAGAAACTGTTTGGAAAATAGCTGAAGGGTGTCTCGACCGTAGGTCTTTGGTGGTTGAAACGACGAAATGAGGCTACCCCGATTTTCCAAACAGTCTCTTGGAGACTGCCTGGAAAATCCGAATAGGCCTCGATCTGGGGTGTAGCGAGCGACCAAAACAGGGCGCAGATGTCCCTTCTCACCCTCTTGAGCCACTAATCACAGCCGATGATGAACCTTCCAGCTATCTTCCAGACAGTTTCTCGAGGAGCTACTCAGAATTCACCAACTCTGTTTCAGATCCCGAAGGCTCAGTGATCGACTACGCCGTAGTTTCCGCCCGGGCTCTCGGATAAGACACCGACTCTATCCTTGCTCCTTCGCCCGGGCTCTTTCTATGTAGATCTCGGCGGCCTCGGCGTTCTTGTAGCTGAGGACGCCGCCGGTTAGCGGGTTCTTTATCTCGTAGTGTCCACCGGCCGCCCGGTCGATGATTACAGGGTAGTAGCGGTCTCCGATCTGCTTGATAGCGTACTCCGTGGTCCCTCTGTGCTCGT
>JALYGT010000026.1 GCA_030776965.1 Actinomycetota bacterium | reverse complement strand
GACGTGGAGCCCTTGAGGGACGTTTTCATCATGCTGTTCTTCGTCTCGGTGGGGATGCTCCTCGATCCGGCGTTCTTGGTGGAGAACGCCGGCGTAGTGGCGCTCGCCGTCTTGCTCGTCTTCGCGGTCAAGGGATTGCTCTTCGCCGGGGTTGTGCGGGCCTTCGGGTACGGCAACATAGTCCCGTTCGCGGTGGGCTTGGGTCTCTTCCAGGTCGGTGAGTTCTCGTTCGTGATCGCGCGGGTGGGGCTGAATGCCGAGGCCATCTCCCAGAGAAGCTACTCCATTATGCTGACGACTGCGGTGATCACGATGGCCCTGACCCCCTTTACCACGCGCCTGGCGCCCTTTCTCTACGGGCGCTGGCGTGAGAAGTTCCCGAGGGAGCTCCTGCGAACCTTCAACGTGCCCGAGCGAGGGTTGCGTGACCACGTGCTCATCGCGGGCTACGGCAGGGTCGGAACCTTCGTCACCCGGCTGCTCGGACGGCTGGGGCGGCCGTTCGTCGTCGTCGACTCGAACCCGGAGCGGATGAACGAGGCCAGGGATTCGGGCTATCCTACCGTCTTCGGCGACGCGGGCGCCGAGCCGGTGTTGGAGGCGGCGGGGGTGAGAAGGGCACGGCTGGTGATCGTGACGATCCCAGACCCTGTGGGGACGCGTCTCGTGGTCGAGCGCGTGCGCTCGATCAACCCCAACGTACACGTCGTCGTCCGCTCCACGACGGTGGAACAGCTGGACGAACTGGGGCGGCTCGGGGTCTACGAGGCGGTGCACCCCGAGTCGGAGGCGGGGCTTGAGCTCGGGCGTCAGGCTCTCTACCACCTTGGCGTCGCGGCGGGGGACATCCAGCGGTTCGCGGACGAGGTGCGCCGCGAGCTCTACGCCCCAATCACCCGCCAGGGCGTCGACGACGGTCTCCTCGTGCAGCTCAGACGGGCCTCACGGGAGATCGAAACCGAGTGGGTTAGGCTGCCGGGGGGCGATACGCTGGCGGGCAAGACCATCGGTGAGCTTCGGATACGCAGCAGCACAGGGGCGTCCATCGTCGCCGTCGTCCGCGGCGAGGAGGTGATGCCCAATCCCGGCCCGGGGCTAGCGCTGCGAGCCGGCGACCTCGTCGGGGTTCTCGGCACCCCAGACCAGCGGGCGGCCTTCCGGGCGCTCACCAACGAACCGCAGGGATGATCCTCCTGTGACTCGGACTACTGTGGTCCCGCTAGCCTTACTTCTCCCTCTACCTCCCCCTCGAACTTCTCGAAGTTCTCCTTGAAGAGGTCAGCGAGCATGCGAGCATGCTCGTCGTAGGCGTCCTTCTCGGGCCAGGTCTCGCGGGGGTCTAGGATCCCGTCAGGCACCCCAGGCACGCTCGCGGGCATGTTCAGGCCGAATAGGGGGTCGGCGCGGGTCTCCACCCCCTCGAGTTTTCCGGCTATCGCGGCCCGCACCATCTCGCGCGTGTGCGCGAGATCTATCCTCTCACCCACCCTGTAGGGGCCCCCGCTCCAGCCGGTGTTCACCATGTAGCAGCGCACGCCGTGGCGCCGGATCTTCTCCGAGAGCATCTTCGAGTAACGGGTGGGCGGCAGCGGCCAGAACGGAGCCCCGAAGCAGGTCGAGAACGTCGCCTCGACCTCGGTCTGCATGCCGGCCTCAGTGCCGGCGAGCTTGGCCGTGTAGCCGGAGAGGAAGTAGTACTGGGCCTGCTCGGGCGTGAGGATGCTTATGGGGGGCAGCACCCCGAAGGCGTCGGCCGTGAGGAAGATTATGGCCTCAGGGTGGCCGGCCCGCCCCTCCGCCACAGAGTTCTCTATGTACTCCAGAGGGTAGGCAACCCGCGTGTTCTCCGTCTTTGAGGCGTCGGAGTAGATCTCCTCCCTGGTGTCCTCGTCGAGAACTACGTTCTCCAGCACCGCCCCGAAACGAATCGCCCGGTATATCTGGGGCTCCTTCTGCTCACTAAGGTCTATGGTCTTTGCGTAGGACCCCCCCTCGAAGTTGAAGACGCCGTCCTCGGACCAGCCGTGCTCGTCGTCGCCGATGAGGTGGCGCTTTTCGTCGGTGGAGAGGGTTGTCTTGCCCGTGCCCGAGAGCCCGAAGAAAAGGGCGACGTCGTCAGCCTCTCCGACGTTGGCCGAGCAGTGCATGGGCAGGACGCCGTGCTCTACGGGGAGCACGAAGTTCAGCACGGTGAAGATACTCTTCTTTATCTCCCCGGCGTACCCGGAGGAGCACACTAGGACCACCCTGCGCTCGAAATCCAGCCCGATAAAGGTCGCGGAGTTGGTTCCGTCCCTCTCGGGGTCGGTCGCAAATCCGGGGACCGAGATGACCGTCCAGTCCGGCTCGAAGTCCTCCAACTCCTCGGGGGTAGGACGCCTGAAGAGCTGCCGGGCGAAGAGGGCGTGCCAGGCCCACTCGGTGACGATCTGAGCGTTCAGGCGGTAGCGGGGGTCCGCGCCCGCGTAGGCGTCCACGACGTAGAGCTCGTCGAGGTTCCTTATGTGGTCTGCGACCCGATCCACTATTCGCCAGAAGTCCCCCGAAGCGAACGGCTTGTTGACCGCGCCCCAGGCTACCGTGTCCGTGGTGACCTGGTTCTCGACTATGAACTTGTCGGTCGGTGAGCGGCCGGTGCGTTCCCCGGTCTCTGCCACCAGGGCGCCGGTGGCAGAGAGCCTAGCCTCTCCTCGCCGGATGGATTCCTCGACCAATCTGGCCGGCGAGAGGTTCTCACGGACCGATTTCAGATCGCTCAACCCCAGGCGTTCGAGCACCCTCTTGCGAACCGTGGTATCCATACCACCCCTTCTGTGTATGCTGTGGGGGCATTATAAATTATGCGGGCAGGCCACACCCTCCCGTGAGCCGTTTTCGCAGGGTGCCCGGTTTATGGAAGGGGTGCTAATCCCTCTCGGGTATGCCGCCGACCACCTGACCTGCGGTCTCTCTGGTCCCTTCGAGGATGGGCTCGTACTCGTTGATCTTGTCTATCGAGAGGCCCATGGCGGCGTTGGTCTCCCGCTCGCACATTATCTCGACGAGGGCAGGGACGCGCCGTTCCTCGCTGGCCTGGACGGCCCACGCAAGGGCGTCCTTTATCTCCTCGGGCCGGCGGACCCGGCGGCCCAAAGCGCCCATGGCCTCCATTACCATTACGTTGTCTATGCCGTACCCGCTATCCGGTCCCTCGTAGGCGAGATCCACCGCGAAGTTCATGTCATACTTGAGCTCGCTCTGGCGGATGAGGCCCATGTAGGCGTTGTTCAGCATGATGAGCACGTATGGCACCCCGTACTGGACGGCGACCGCCACCTCCTCCATAAGGAACTGGAACGAGTAGTCCCCTACGACGCCCACCACCAGGTTCTCCGGCCTACCGAGCTTGACGCCGATGCACGCCGGAACCTCCCATCCCAGGGGCCCGGCCTGTCCGCAACACAGGTAGTGGCGCGGCTTGTAGGTCTTCTGGAACTGGCCGGAGAAGATCTGGTAGAGCCCAATGGCCGTGACGAAGATGGTGTCCTCGTCGAAGAACTCGTTCATCTCCTTGAAGGCCCGCTGGGGCTTTACCGGCACGTCGTCGAAGTCCATCTTTCTCAAGAGGGTCGAGCGCAGTTCGTCTACCCTCTCTACCCACGCGCCAGGCTCCCGTGCCGACGTCATGTCGCG
Organism: Actinomycetota bacterium; assembly: GCA_030776965.1. Taxonomy (GTDB): domain Bacteria; phylum Actinomycetota; class Rubrobacteria; order Rubrobacterales; family Rubrobacteraceae; genus Rubrobacter_F. The sequence continues at coordinate 996 of JALYGT010000026.1, read as the reverse complement.
GGCAACCTCGACCATCGCCTGGAGGGCGAGCTTGGCGTCCGAGACCACCGCGAGGTCGGGGGGGAAGACGCGCCCTATCTGACCGGGGTCGATGTCTATATGGATGAACCTGCGGTCGCCGCGATACACGTCCAGATCCCCGGTGTGCCGCTCGGCCCAGCGGTTGCCGATCCCCACCACCAGGTCGCTCTCCAAAAAGAGCGCATTTGCGTAGCGCTGCTGGGTCTGGAGTCCCACGAGGCCCATGAAGAGCGGGTGGTCTTCGGGGATGGCTCCCTTGCCCATGTAGGTCGGACTCACTGGAGTCTGCAGGTACTCGGCCAGCTCCACGAGTTCTTGCGCGGCGTCGGCGATGATGACGCCCCCACCGGGCATCAGGACTGGTCTCTGGGCCTCAAGGATCATCTCCACGGCCTGCCGGATGGCGTTCGGCCTCGGCGCGGGCCTCTCAAAGTAGAGCGGACCGCCGCGCCGGGGGTCGAAATCCACCTCCAGACCGCTGGTCTGCACGTCGAGCGGGAGGTCAATGAGGACCGGGCCGGGCCGACCCGCCTGGGCGATCCTGAAAGCCTCCCGGAAGGTCCACACCAACTGGCCCGGCTCCCTGACCTGCACGGACCACTTGGTCACGGGTCTGGCTATCTCCACGATGTCCACCGCCTGGAAGGCCTCCTTGTGCAATACGCTCGTGGGGGCCTGCCCGGTGATGCAGATCTGAGGGATGGAGTCGGCCATGCAAGTGTAGAGGCCAGTGATCATGTTCGTCCCGGCCGGACCCGAGGTGCCGACGTTGATCCCGACCTTCCCCGTCACCCGTGTGTACCCGTCCGCCGCGTGCGTCCCACCCTCCTCGTGCCTGACGGAGTAGTGCTTTATCTGTCCGGACTTGCTCAGAGCCTGGTAGAGCGGCAGGATGGCGGCCCCCGGCACCCCGAAGGCGACCTCTACGCCCTCGTCCTCCATCACCTTCACCACCGCGTCCATGACGTTCATTCT
>JALYGT010000025.1 GCA_030776965.1 Actinomycetota bacterium | reverse complement strand
GACGACGGAACGCTGACCGGGAGGGGACATCCATTCTTGCGTGGCGTGATCACGGGCGTGGCCACCTTCATCGGCGGAATACTCCACACCTTGCCGTTCCTGATCCCGCAGGTCTTGGTCGCGCTGTACTTGGCTTTCGGGGTGGTCGGCTTCGAACTTCTCACGGTTTCTTTCATCCGCTACCGCTACTTCAGGATGAGCTTCCTCGGGTCCGCTTTGCAGGTAATCCTGGGCGGAGCGTTGGTCTTCGTCTCCGGCATCCTGATTGGCAGCGCGTAAAGTGAGGGCTAAGAGCCCGCGCCAATAGGGAGAGTGTCAGGATGTAAGTGAACATGAGTCGCTCGACCATTTGGGAAGGTACTGCGGCTTTGAAAACTCGGCTTCGTTGCCGACCTCCCCTTAGTGGCTCAAGCTACAATTGATACGCTATGCTCTGCGAACAGCCCACCATCCTGGCCACCTCCCGCATCGACTCACCCAACGACATGCGCCAGCCCATCAGCAAGTGGGTTCGCAATCCGGATCGCTCGCCTTACGGTAAAGATCCTCCAACCGGGAAGACTCCGATTCCTGCGAATTTCGTTTCTCGCTCATGCTCGGAAGCGTACTCCGGATTCCGTATCACTCATCTCAGGAAGGGTGCCCGAGGGATCGTCGAGGGCGACTCGGTCCCAGACATCTTGATCCCACGCCTCGTACACCTCTGCACTCAAGGATGTTTCTCGTTTGACCGCCTCGTCCAGTACTATTCCCTGAGGGAGATAAACCAGGCCGCGGAGGATGCGGAGAAGGGCGCCATCCTAAAGCCCGTGCTTCGCACAGAACTGGAGTAACGCTCCGCCGACACTAACACCGCGAAAGGGGTTGAGTATGCTCGAAGGTGTTCGCGTCATCGACGCGCATGTGCACGCAGTCTGCCTGCCCACGCTGAAGCTTTCACTGGGGGAGTGGACCGGACACTTCGAAGGGGGCGTCGCTGACCTCCTGGAGCTGTACGACGAGCAGGGTACTTTGATACCCCATCGCTTCGACGAGTACGTGGCCGGAGAAGGGGTGGATGTCGCGGTCCTACTCTGCGAGTACAGCCCGATGGTCACGGGCATCCAGCCAATCGAGGACCTGCTGCCCATCGTCGAGCATAACCCCGAGCGCTTCAGGCTGATGGCCGCACTCAACCCACACTACCATTACCCCTTACCGGACGAGCTGGAGCGACAGATGACTTTAGGCGCGGTGGGCTTGAAGCTGCACCCCGTGCACGGGGGCTTCTCCCCGAACGATCCGGCCCTGTACCCGGTGTACTGGCTGTGCCAGCAGCGCGGGCTGCCGGTGATCTTCCACTGCGGCACGAGCGTCTTCCCCGGCGCCACCAACCGCTACGCCGACCCCATCCTGGTCGAGGACGTGGCCCGGGACTTTCCCGACCTCACGATAGTCTTGGCTCACGGCGGTCGTGGCTGGTGGTACGATGCCGCCGCCTTCATGACCCTGATGCGAGAGAACGTGTGGATTGAGGTATCCGGCCTACCCCCGAAGAAGCTGCCCGAGTACTACAGCAGGTACAACTTTGAGTCCCTGGCTCAAAAGATGATCTTCGGCACCGACTGGCCCGGCGTCCCGGGGCTCAAGAACAACGCCCTTGCCCTCTTAGAGCTCGGCTTGGATCCCGAGACCGTGGAGCTGATCCTACACGAGAACGCGTCAAGCTTGTACAAGCTTGACGCAAAGCAGGACGGAGCCGCACGTAACTAGGCATGCTCGCACTGGCAACGCGTGGATGCGAGTCCGTAAGTGTTACTCGTCGGACTCTTGCTCCTCCGCCAGGATCGCAGCGACCGGGCACTGTTCCTCGGCCTCTTTCAGCTCCTCTATGCTCACGCTGTAGGGTCGTCTACTTCCGCCTTCTCTTCGTCGTTCAGCTTGAATGCGCCCTTAGCCACTTCCACGCAGTTACCCAACCCTACGCACAGCCCCTGATCTACCTCTATCCGCGGGTTACCGTACTTAGATTACCTCTCCTCTGGTATTCGCTTGCTTTGCCTTCCCTATGAGTGCCACCGACAGGTCGGCCTAAACGGCCGGGGACGGTGTCCTATTCGGCAGCATCGAACGCCAGAATTCACTGGAACAATGGCTCATGGTAGAAACCGCCCAGGGTAGCCGCGCGAGTCGTGTTTCAGGACGAAAGGCACCAAATTTCTACTAGGTTTGCTCAGTCCACAGTGTAGGTCATCGGTATGAAGAATCCATGAAGAAACCGTGGAGATCCTGTGTGCGAGATGACCAGCGGGGCACTGCCTACTAGGGGTTGGTGTGCGCTGGCGTGAAGAACATACGCGAGATGACCTCCCGAGCGAAAAGAACCCGGCGGCGCGGAGGGGGAGAATGCGTCGCCGGGCGGGGCGAGTGTACCCACTCCGCCCGGCGCCGAACCCCGGTCGAAATGACCCGGGGCGTGCTCTACCCGAGGACTGCCCCCCTCCGACAGTCCCGGGTAAGGCGCACCCGGCCAGATGCGCCATTCGCCCAATTTACACGGCATTGCGGCGTACGCAAGATCTACCGGGATCACCCTCAAGGGATAGATAAGGGTTAGAGTTTTTCGACACTACTTAGCCGAAAAAGAACCGAAAGTCCGGTCCGAGGGGGAGTGGATCGGGCCTCGCCTTCCATTGTAGCGGTCGGCCGCACCCCGCTCTAGCCCCCACCACACTATGTGGCGTTTTCTAGGCAGGGCGAGCCCCACTGATGGTGCTTGAGCGAAGCTACCCTATGCCCCCCGCGGAAGATGGTCTAGGCTACTGACCAATGCTCCCACGTAGCGAACGAACCCGCGATAGTATGGCCGAGCCAACGGCGAACGAACGTACGTACGACCGACTCACCGTCGCCGACGCGGCCCGGCTGTTGGGGCTGAGCGCCGAGGCCGTAAGAATGCGCATAAAGCGTGGCACGTTGGCCTCCGAGAAAGTGGGCGGCACCGTGTACGTGCTCCTCGATACCGACCCAACCCGATCCAACGCAGACAGAACGACCGACCGAACGGCCGAAACAACCACCGATCAAACGTCGCTGGTCGAGGTCCTGCACGATCAGGTGGCCTACCTGCGGGAGCAGCTGAACCAAGAGCGCGAAGCCAACCGGGAGAACCGGCGCATCATCGCGGGCTTGGTGCAGCATGTTCCCGGGCTTGAGGCCCCGCCAGAGCCACAAGAATCGCCAGAGACGAACTCCGAGGGGACCATTGGAGGGGGCCCCTCGGAGTCTGTCTCTAAGCGTTCCTGGTGGCGCAGGCTCTTTGGGTTCGAGTAAGCGATAATATAAGCCCTGTAGTTGCCGCACTACTAGGAGCACTTGTAGGCGCGGTGGTCACTCAGATGGTGTGCTAATTCTTCGACTATAGGCAGCGCCAGAGAAAGGGCTGAAGGGCTTGCTCCGGCTCCTTGACGTAGAGACGTGACGCAACCGCATGCAGTTGGACGATTACCGGGAAAACCCCGAGTGGAAAACGGACGCGACCGAGTACACGCATAGGTTCGCTGAGTGGGATGCCTCGAAGGCTCGGATCGCGCAGCTCCTCAACGACGCCACGCAGTTGGCCGGCATAGCTAAATATTACGAGAACCTGCACGAACTAGGTAATTTTCGCCGCTCTTCGATCACTTCGTCGGAGTAGAGGCGGGAGAGGATTGGTTTGCGGCTTCCCTCTCTCCTTGACCTCAGCAACCTTACGAGGAAGCACATCAGGAGTCGTGTGCCGGACTCCGCGAGTAGGAGTACACACATAGAGTCTCTGCAACGTAACCACGATGACCGGCCATAGAAGTGGGGTGGGGACTATTCACCGAGTTGCCGACAAAAGGTTTCTTCTCAGAAACTGTGTAAAAGTTGGTCGCCGTTGGGGACCGGGAACCTTACGGGGCAGGGCGAGACTATTGGGGTCTTTCGATCTCCTTCTCGGAGAGCCGCATACGACGGGTGAAGTAGAGCGCTATCGTCAGCACGATCACGAGACCCGTCATCACCCCAAGCTCGATGAGCATGTTTCGGAACTCTTCCGCGCCCGCCCCTTCGAGTTCGGCGGTGAGCAGCAGTATGCGCCGCACCACGGCTATGAGCCCGACCAGCAAAAACGGTTCGGCTATTAAGATGCCGCGCTCCCTAACCGTGACCCTAACCGTGTCGATCAGTTCGACGAATATGAAGGCCAAGAGCACCCGGTCGAGGACGCCCAGCGCCGTCTGGAGAACCCCGACCTCCGACACCTCCAGCATACTCATCGCCGCGGAGAAGACGAGCATCCCGATCGGCACGCTCAAGGCGAGCGCTATGGCCAAGTAAGCGACGCGCTCGAATGCGTCCAGGACACCGGTGAAGAGACTCTTGTAGCGTTCGGGGGGCACGACGCGCCTCTTTACCCAGCGAGGATTTCTCGAATCTTAGGTTGTCACTATTCACCTAAGTGCGCGCGAAGCTTCGGGCTTCGCGCCTGAAAGAAAGGCTCGTACGGGCTGGTTCTACCGTTTATGGATGCCCGAGTGCCTTTGGTGCGCTGCCCGTAACGTGCTTCTCGGACGCCTCGATCTAGCTTGTGTTCAGTAGCTCTCGCGGAGGAAGCCACTGGACGTTTAGCTCCTGGGAGGCTCGTAGAGCTGGAGGTCGTTGCCATCAGGGTCTTTGAAGGTGGCGACTCGTCCCCAGTCGTGTTCGGAGGTCCCCGCCGGGAACTCGACGCCGTTGCTCTTCAGGTCCTCGGCCGCTTCTTCGAGGCTGACCGCCTCAGGTTGGAAGGTCAGGACCGGACCGCCCTCAGTACCCACCCCTTTGGGTTCCCGACCGTTGAGGCCGACCCGCACACCGTTGGCGTCGACCTCGGCTCACGGCCCGTCCCTATTCACCAGCTGAAAGCCCAGGACGTTCTGGTAAAAGTCCACCGCCCGCTCGATGTCTTGGACCGGCATCCAGACGTTCGCCACACCCCTGATCATGCTATCTAGCTCCTCTCGAACCTCTGTTTCCGCGAACTTCTGTTTCCGCAACGCACCATTCTTTACCCCCTGAAAGCACCGACGAATCAGCAGAACAGCTCTTTGAAGTGCCCGACGACTCTCTCCTCGACGCCGAGGAGCGACACATCCTCGGTGCCTTCTCCCAGCTCGCGCGCGAGGCTCGTCACCCCGTACTCCTTTATCCCGCAGGGCGTGATCCAGTCGAACCAAGAGAGGTCGGTCTTTACGTTGAGTGCGAAGCCGTGCGACGTGATACGCCCACTGGAAAACTTAACACCGATGGCAGCGATCTTGTCCCCCCCCACCCACACCCCCGTGTACTCCGGGTGCCGTCCCGCCTCTAAGTCATACTCCGAGAGGACGAGGATGACGAGCTCTTCGAGGTCCCTCAGGTACTTGTGGGTGTCTAGTTCTTTGAGGCGCAGGATCGGGTACCCAACGAGTTGCCCGGGCCCGTGGAAGGTGGCATCCCCTCCCCGGTCGCTCCAGAACACCTCCGCCCCTAAAGACTTGAGGTACTCCTCCCCCGCCCCGAGGTTCGAGGCGTCCTTCGCCGCCCTACCCACCGTGTAGACCGGCGGATGCTCCAGGAGAACGAACGTGTCAGGGATCTCGTCCCTCCTGCGGAGCCCGACGAGCTCCTTCTGAAGCTCCCAGCCCTCGGCATACGGCGTCAGGCCGGGGAGACGACGGACGTCGAGGACCGTTTCTTCCCCGAGCCGCTTCCTCAGTTCCACGCCTAAACGAAGCCTTCTTATACGACGCCGCTCTTGCGAGCGTCCTCGGTCTGCTCGTGGGCGTGGTAGGAGCTCCTGACCAGCGGGCCGCTCTCGACGTGCTTGAAGCCCATCTCGGAGCCATACTTCCTGAGATCCGCGAACTCTTTCGGCGCGTAGTAGCGGCTCATCGGCAGGTGGTTCTCCGTGGGCCTCAGGTACTGGCCGATAGTCAAGATGTCCACGTCGTGGTCCCTAAGAGCCCGCATGCTCTCCAGTATCTCCTCCTCGACCTCTCCCATACCGACCATGAAGCCGCTCTTTGTGAGCCCGTCGGGATCGAGCTGCTTGGCGTAGCGAAGTACCTCAAGGGAACGCTCGTACTTCGCCTGCGGCCGAACGGCGGGGTACAGACGCGGAACGGTCTCGATGTTGTGGTTGAACGTCTCGGGCCTCGCGTCGATGACCGTCTTTATAGCGTCGCGACTCCCCTTGAAGTCGGGGGTCAGAACCTCGACGGCGCAGCCCGGGACTTGCTCCTTTATCTCCCGGATCGTGGCAGCGAAGACGGAGGCCCCGCCGTCCTTCAGCTCGTCGCGGTTCACCGACGTGACAACGGCGTGCTTCAGGCCCATCTTCCTGGCAGCCTCGGCGACGCGGTAGGGTTCGTCGAGATCGAGCTCTGTCGGCTTACCGGTCAGGACGTTGCAGAAGCCGCAACTGCGGGTGCAGACGTTGCCCAGGATCATGAAGGTGGCGGTGCGGTTGTTCCAGCACTCGCCGATGTTCGGGCAGCGGGCTTCCTCGCAGACGGTGTGAAGGTCCAGACCACGCATGGTCTCCTTTATGTCCTCGTAGCGCTCGCCGGTTGGTGCCTTCGCCTTGAGCCACTCGGGCCGTCCGTGCATACCCTTTCTCTGCCGGAACGGGAGGTATTCGGTCGGCGCCCCGTCGGGAGGCGGGGCCACGGGCCGGTCCTCCCAGCGGTGCCGCACCTCGAAGGTGCGCTTGCCGTCCTCCAAAACCTTGAGCGAAACTTGTCTGCGTACCACCGTTCTCCTATCTTTCTCGCGCCTTCCGACCCATACTACCGCACCTGGCGGCATGCGCACCGTGTTCTCTGTCCTAAGACAGGAAAGCAAAGGCCGAATCGCTATACACTTACCGTACGGGGCCAGCGGACACGGAAGGGGAGGTCCAAGACATGCAACAGTACCATGCGGGAGAAACCGTACAAGCCCCACTGAACTTCGTGCACGGGGAGGGGGTAAGGAACGTCGTCGCGACCTTTGCCCACGCCGACGACCCGGACACGAAGTTCCGTCTCTCCGGCGTGCCCGAGGAGCAGGTCGCCTCCGAGGGGGCGGGTTACACCTACTGGCGCGTGATCCTGTCGGGCAAGGTGACGACCGAAGACAAGCCGGGCGAGTACCGGTGCGAAGCGGTGGAGGCCGAATACACCGGCTGGCGCAAGGTCGCTTTTGCGGGCGTACCCGAGGCCGGCTTCGAGATAGCCGAAGAGGAGAAACAGCCGCCCGAGATCACGGGAGACTGGGAATGGGGGTCGAGCCAGCAAGGATAAGGCCGGTCACGAGCTCGTTCCGGCGACTACGGTGTCGCGAGCGTGTGACTTTAGTTTTGCACACGCTGTGAGACTGCGCTTCCATGCCCTGCTGACCGACGGCACACGAGAGGTGCGCTTCGAGCGAATCTAGTTTCTCGGAGCCCTGTGCCCACGCTACACCGGTTCAACCCCTATGACTCACGCTGTACAGCGCGTTGCGATGAGGTTGGGCTGTCGTGCACCATTCTCTCATGAGAGCGTATTCAGTTGACCTGAGGAAAAGCTCGTTCATGCTATCCGGCATGGGAGGCCTAATTAGTCCTTA
>JALYGT010000024.1 GCA_030776965.1 Actinomycetota bacterium | reverse complement strand
GAGATCTGGAGAGCAAAGAGGTAAAGGTCGACGTTGGGGGATCGGGCTCGGCCGTCGTTAACGTGAGCGATGAGCTGAACGCAGAGGTTAGTGGTAGTGGGTCCGTAGAATACATAGGGGACCCCACAGTTAATCAAGACGTAAGTGGAGCCGGAGCGGTGCGCAAGCACTAGTCGGCAGACGAGAAGATTTCGTGAGTCCCCTGGTGCCCTACTCCTCCTTACTCGTTCCTTGTTCCCAGCTATGAGTGGATGCCCGTTTCTTTTTTGCTCACATCATTATCCTAAGGGGTGTGGCACCTCAGTTGGGAAGCTCCAGAACACCCACCTGACGTGCCCTCTAAAGCCACCAGGAGCCTCTCTGAGAGCCTTCTAGCACTTCCGAAGGGAACATTGGGGCTTGTCTTCAAAAGGTTTGGTCCGAAAATCATTTCTTACCAGACTATGCAGAGAGGAGGACGAATCGCTAGGGAAAGCACGTTGAGATTTGCCTATAAGCGTCAAGTGCTGTAGTTTGTACAGTAACAGGTACAGTAATTAGCTAGAGGTAGCTCAGGGGATAGACTCGAAGAGGTTGATAAAACCGCATATCTAAGCGGCTTTATCAACAGCATAATGTTTCCGGGGCCGTGTGTCGCAGGTTCGAATCCTGCCAGGCCCGCTGCTTTCTAGCCCGCGTCGGCCGACATGGGTTTGGTCTGGCCATAGTCGACGATCTTGCTCGCGACCTCTTCGACCTGCTGGGGGGTGAGGAGGATGGGCTCCCCGGCGACCCTAGTCTGATAGTAGATCTGAGCCATCTCCTCCAGGATCACGGTCCGGGAGAAGGCCTCCTCGGCGCTCTCCCCGACGGCGATGGTGCCATGGTTCTGGAGCAAACACACGTTGTGCGATGCCCCCAAAGCCTCGCTGGCGTAACCGGCGACCTCCTCGGTGCCGTAGGTGGCGTATGGAGCCAGAGGCACCCGGCCGTCCTGCGAGAGCGCGGTGAGCATGTAGTGGACGGGCGGTATCTCCCAGCCCAGGCAGGCCAGCGTGGTCGCGTAGCGGGAGTGGGTGTGGACCACGGCTTCCGCGTTTAGCCTCACCTTGTAGATGCCGGTGTGCATCGGGGTCTCGCTGGAGGGCTCCAGAGATCCCTCCAACAAGTTCTTGTCCAGGTCGACAAGCACCACGTCCTCGGGTTCGAGTTGCGCGTAGTCGAGGCCGCTCGGGGTTATCAGCACGTCGCCTTCGGGGGTGCGGGCGCTCACGTTGCCCGAGGTGCCGGACACGAGGCCCGACTCGATCATCCGGCGGGCGACCAGAGCCACCTGTTCGCGCAAGTCCTGGTGCTTCAAGGCGCTTCCTCCTATACGGCCTTGTACTTGATCTCTTCCTGGTGGCCGTGGCTCTCCGGGGCTTCCACCACGTCCTCTAACGGCCGGACCCCTGAGATGGGATGCGCCCCCCTCTATCTGGTTCGGATCCCCGACCGAGGCTGCTTCCCCGGGAAAGACTCTACTAAAACCCTGAACGCGCGGCAACGCGCCGACCTTCGCCAGGTCCCTTCTCTTCCCCACAGGTGCTATACCACAGCTACCAAGGCGGCGGTTTGGGACCGCGAGGGTAACGCCGTCGCGATGTGCCAGGAAAACGCGAGCTCGCGACCAGGACTTCTAGGAAGAGGGTGAGCACGAACTCCTCGTTGATGAACAAGATCGCCCCCCAGATCACAACCGGTGTCGTAGCCGAAGAGCAAACCCTCCAGAGCGCCGAAGAAGTAGATCATGTTGGATATACCCCGAGAACCTGCGGCCGCCGCGGCCGCCACCCACCCCCGATACCAGACGCTTTCCCTTCCTGCCCGCAGTATTCCCGGACCCGTAGACCCCCGCGCGACGGGTTCGCTGCGGAGCTATTATGGTCTTTAGGCTACAGGGAGGCAGCGCGATGCAATCGTACCCGATAAAGCTCACCTACCACGTCCGTACCTACGCATTCGGGGGGCGTTTGATCCCCGAACGCCTCGGCAAGAAGGATGCCCCCGAGGGCACCATCGCCGAAACCTGGGAGGTGAGCGACTTCCGCGAGGCGAGGGGCACCGTGACCAACGGCTCCTACGCCGGCCGTACCCTCCACGATCTCACCCTGGAGTACCCCGACGAGCTCGTCGGCGAAGGCTGGCACGGCCCACACTTCCCGCTCCTCGAGAAGTTTCTCGACGCCACTCACATGCTCCCAGTGCACCTCCACGCCGACGACGAGACCGCCCGGCTCAAGCACGGCGAGCCGCACGGAAAGACCGAGGCCTGGCACATCCTCTGGGCCGCCGAGGATGCGACCATCTTGGCCGGCGTCGAGGAAGGGTTGAGGAGGGATGAGTTGTACGACGCCTTCAAAAAGCAGGACTACGACTCGGTGATGCTGCGTCTTCCGGTACACACCGGGGATACCGTGTACGTGCCGGCCGGCGTGATCCACTCCTTCGGCCCCGACACCCTGATCTTCGAGGTCCAGCAGACTTCAGACCTCGGCCAGAGCGTGATGCCAGAAGATCTCTATGGCAACCCTTTGAACGAAGAGACCTGGGAGATGAACATCGCCGCCGCCCTCGACGAAGTGCGCACCGACTACCAGCCTCGCCCGAACCCCGGCCTCGTCCTCGAAGACGGCCCTAACCGGCGTGTTCTCTGCTGCGCCGGACCGTACTTCGCCCTCGAACGCTGGACGCTCACGGAACCCTACACGGAACCGTCCCACCCCCGGCGCTTCCTGACGCTCTCGAACGTCGGAGACCAGGTGAGCCTGGAGCACACCGACGGTACCGAGCGCTTGGATCGCGCCGAGTCCTGTGTCCTGCCGGCGGCCATCGGGGAGATGCGCGTGACGCCTGGCGGAGCCGGGGAGGCGAGCCTCGTAGCCTGCTACGTGCCGGACCTCGAAGAGGACGTCGTCGCGCCCCTGTGGTCCGCGGGTTACAGTGATGCGGAGATCCGGGCTCTGGGAGAATTAGACGTATAAAGGTCTCCTAACTATTTCGTGGAGGGTGCATCTTGGGCAAGATAGTGGCTCTGGGCGAGGTGGTATCGGACATCTACCGGGGGGAGAAGCCCTCGGAGGGTGAGTTGCCGTTCGTCGCCCGTCCGGGCGGGGCCCCGGCGAACGTGGCCGTGGCAGCCGCCAGGCTGGGATCGGGGGCGGTGTTCATCGGGAGCGTGGGGGAAGACCTCTTCGGGAACTTCATCCTGCGTGCCCTCGAGGTCGAGGGGGTGGACACCTCGGCGGTCCGCAGGTGCGCGCCGCCTACGCGCACCTCGCTGGCGTTCGTAGAGATTACGGGCGACGGCGACCGTTCCTTCACCTTCTACCGCTCGGACCCGGCCGCCGACGAGTTGCTCTCCCCGGAAGACGTCTCGCGGGATACCCTGCGCGGTGCTTCTTTCGTGAACTTCGGGAGCATACCGCTCATAAAGGACCCCGCACGCTCGGCCATACACCGGGCTGCCGAACTTGCGGGGGAGCTAGAAGTCCCCGTGGCCTTCGACGTCAACTTCAGGGAGCACCTCTGGGAGAGCGTCGAAGCGGCCCGAGAGGTCGTAGACCCTCTGATCGAGCGCTCCCGGATCGTCAAGCTGAGCGACGATGAGATCTCACCACTCCTCGGAACCGAAGACGCCGCAGAGGCCGCACGAATGCTGCTCGACCGCGGCGTCTCTCTGGTCTTCGTGAGCCTGGGACCGGAGGGGGCGTTATACGCGACGGAGGAGTTCGAGGGCGACGTACCGAGCTATCCGGTGCAGATCGTCGACGCCACCGGAGCCGGGGACGCGTTCCTGGCGGCGGCCCTGGTGTACCTCTCCGAGGACGAATGGAACGAAGAAACGATTCGCGAGGCGGCGCGGCGAGGGACGGCGGCCGGGGCGCTGGCCTGCACGGAATACGGGGCGATGGGAGCCCTGCCTACGGAAGACGAGCTCGAACGTTTCACGAACGGCGGATAACCGCTCCTAACGCCGGACCCGGCTGACCGAGACCGGCACGTCTACCAGCTCCGCCAACCGCTGGGCGAGAGGCTTCAAAGAAGGAAGCTCCGTCGCGGCGTGCCCGGCGTCTATGGTGACGAGGCCCAAAGTCTCGGCGAGCAGCGCGTCGTGGTAGTCGAGGTCCCCTGTAACGTAGGCGTCGGCGCCGGAGGCCGCGGCCTCCCGGACGAAGGAGCCGCCCGATCCCCCGAGGACCGCGACGCGCTCGATCTTCCGCGCCGGAGCCGCGACGACGCGGGCCGGAAAGCCCAAAGACTCCGAGACGCGGTCGCGCAGCTCATCGGGGTCAAGTGGGTCCGGCAACCTCCCAGCCCGACCGTACCCACAGCCTTCCGGGTGGCCGTCTACAGGGTAGACGTCGAGGGCGGGCTCTTCGTAAGGATGAGCATCCCGGGCGGCCAACTCAGCCCCGTGGGCGGCGTGGGCCGGGACCACGGTCTCGATCCTGAGCTCGGGCACCCTCTCTAAGCGGCCCTTCTCGCCCGCGTACGGGTCCGTTCCTTCGCCCCCGAAGAAGGTGCGCGTTCCGGTAGCGCGGAAGGTGCAGTGCGTGTACTCGCCGACGACGCCGGCGCCGGCTTCGGTCAGGGCGTCCGCTACCGTTTCGGCGTCGTCTTCGGGGACGAAGGCCACGAGCTTGCGCATGCTCCCGCGCGGAACCACGACCTCCAGCGGTCCTACGAGGCCCAAAGCGTCTGCAAGGGCGACCGAGACCCCTCCAGGGGCGGCGTCGTAGTTGGTGTGGGCTGCGTGGACGGTCAGGTTCCCCTTCGCGGTGCGCAGGATGAGATCGCCCGGGTAAGAGTTTGTGTCCACGCTTTTCAGGCCCCGGAAGATGAGCGGGTGGTGGAAGAGCAGGAAGTTCGCCCCGATCTCCTCCGCCTCCTCGAAAACCTCTGTCATGGGGGTGAGCGCGACCAGCACCCGGTTTACTTCACCGCCTAAAGATCCGACCTGGAGCCCCGGGTTGTCCCAATCTTCCGCCAGAGAAATCGGGGCTATCCTTTCTACGGCTTCGGCTATCTCCCTCGCGAGCGTCATGAGCTTCCCCTTGCCTTAGAATTCCTGGTTGTGACAAGGATAGCCGAGATCCTCTCCGCCGCGACCCGCCTGCCGCTCCTGGCCGTACCGCTCTTCCTGGCCGTAGGCGTGGGGGTAGCCGGGTGGGAGGGGTTACTCTGGGCGTCGCTCTGTCTCCTGCTGACCAGCGGGCTCTCGCTCGCCTACCTCGCGTACCTGGCGCGCTCGGGCAAGGTGCGGAACCCTCGCAAGATCCCACAAGAAGAAAGGGTGCGACCCCTCCGGGTGGTGGCTGGCCTGCACGCCGGGGCCTGGATGATCATTACCCTCCTCGGCGCACCCGTTGAGCTGCGGGCGATCCTGCTCTCGTACGCTCTCGCGACCGCAGCCTTCGCCGCTCTTACACCGTTCGTAAATGGCTCTCTCCACACGGCCGGAATCTCTGGGGCGTTGGTCTGTCTCTTCTATGTCTTCGGAGGATGGGGAGTCCTCTTCGCGCTCGTGCTCCCGATGGTCTGGTGGGCGAGGAGGACGCTCGGGCGTCACACCCACCCGGAACTAGCTTTGGGCGCGTTGGTCGGAGGTGGGGTCACCTGGACCTCTTTTCAGTTGATAGCCTGAAATGTCCGCAGGGGCGCCGCAAGGGACGAGGAGCGGGGCTGTGCGCCGGAGTTTTTCGGAGGGCTTGCGTGCGTCCGTCCCCGTCGTCGTCGGCTACCTGCCGGCGGCTGTAGCCTTCGGGGTCGCCGCCCAGAGCGCCGGCTTGAACGCTACCGAAACCGTCTTGATGTCGCTCATCGTCTACTCCGGCGCGAGCCAGTTCGCTTTGGCGGGACTCCTGGCGGCGGGGGCCTCTTAGTTGGCGATGGCGGCGATCGGGCTCGTGCTCGGGATACGGCACGTGCTGTACGGTCCCTCCCTCGTCCCGCACCTCCGGCGCTTGGACACGGCTCGTGCGGCAGTTGCCGCGTTCGGCCTCACCGACGAGGTCTTCGCCGTGGCCTCCGCGAAGCTGACCCCAGGGCAGACCCCTCTGACGGGCTTCGGCTGGCTTCTGGCCCTCGAAACGGGTGCCTACGTCTCTTGGACTTTGGGCAGCTGGATCGGCGCCGTCGCAGGTACGGCCGTGGTGAGCGCGCTACCTTCCCTGGCGCCCGCGCTCTCCTTCGCCCTGCCCGCCCTCTTCGTGGCCCTGCTCGTGTCTCTCGTGAGACCGGGAGGTCCAGAACCCGGAAGAAGCGTGCCGGTCCCCGTCGCCGGCGCGGTCCTCGCGGCGGGAGTTGTCGCCGCGGCCCTCCACCTCGCGGGCCTGGGGAGCTGGAGCGTGCCCGCCGCCGGCGTGGCCGGACCGGCCGTCGGTCTCCTGCTCTGGAGGGTTGGCACCGGTGCGGGTTGAAGTCTTGTTGCTCTTCCTGGTCGTCGGGGCGGGAAACTACCTGATGCGCTTCCTGCCGCTTTTCTGGGCGCTCCGGCGCGGGGAAGCGAGGTCGGACGACGCTCCGGACAGAGGGCTTAGCGGACTGTTGGCGTTCGTGGGACCGTCCGTCATCGTGGCGTTGCTGGTGACATCAATTCTTCCCGAAACCTTCGAGTCCGGGTATGGGGCGGAGTCGGCCCGCACGGGGCTCGCGCTGTTACCGACGCTCGTCATCGCCGTGCGCTCCGGTAACCTGGGGCTCACGGTGCTCGTCGGGGTGGCGGCGTACTGGCTGGTTTCGCTCTTGGTATAAGGGCTGAAATCGCTCACCGTTATCGGTTGGGTTCGCGATCACCTTACGTATGCTTTCGAACGAGCACGAGCGGCTGTCTACGACCTTGCCAACAGCGCGTCGTGCCGTCCAGCAGCATACCCGGCTGGCTCCGGGCCTTCGTCGACTACCAGCCGATCACGCAGATCGTCGACGCGGTACGGGGGTTCCTCCTCGACCAGTCCGGGGGCACGGCCGGCTGGCAGGCCTTCGCCTGGTGCGCGGGGATACTGGTGGTCTTCGTGCAGCTCTCGGTGTCTCTATACAGGCGCACGACGGCGTGCTGACGCGGGCAGCACCGCAGTCCTGACAGGCGCTAGAGCCGACCTCCGCCGTCGATCATACTCACGAGCTTGCGCTGCAGAGGATGAGATATCCTGTAGCGGAATCGCCGAGCGCAGGAGGACCACGTGTCAGGAGGGCTGATACCCGAAGAGTGGGTCGGAAAGTACGTCTCCCTGGAGCTCGGGGCCAACGAACCCGTCCGGCTCACCGCGAGGTTGGACAGGGTCGTCGACGGCGGCATCACCGTCCTCGTCAGGATCGCGATCCCGAGCCCGGAGCCCAGAGGACGGTTCGCCACCCCCTCGTACGCGACGAAGTTCGTCGTCAGGTGCTATCCCTGGCACACCGTGTACTCGGTCCGTTTGTTAGAGCCCGAAGAAAGAGAAGCGTTAGAGGATTGGCCTCCGGAGACAGGAGAGGCTCCATAAGATAGCCGCGGCAAGGGAAGGAGAAGCAGCGTGAGAAGGAGATTAACCCTCCTCTTCTTGGCCGCGTTCGTCGCGATATTCGGCCCGGCGGCGTGCGGAGGGGTGGAAGAGGAGGTGCAGAAGCAGGTAGAAGAGCAGGTGGAGGAGGGAAGGACACAGATAGAGGAGCAGGTGGAGGAGGGGAGGACGCAGATAGAACAGGAAGCGCAGGAAGTACAGAAGCAGGTAGAAGAAAAAGTGGGAGAAGGGCAATAGCTTCCCGTGAGCCTCGCCCGAAAAGGCCGGAGTTTTTAGGCGCTTGGCCTCCCTTTAGCTCTGAAATCCGCCTTAACTACCTCCCTCGGTTCTTACTCCTCCTCATCTCCATCTTCGTCCGGCACGTTCTCTTGCGTGCACCTGCTTATGGCGTCGTGGAACTGTTCTCGGTCGAGGTTCGGATAGATCTCCTCTATCCTGTCTACGAACGTCTCGATGGCCACCTCCGTCTCGCTCTTTCCTCGGGGTAAGTGTTCCGACTCCGACACCACGCCTCCTTTCGCCGTCACATACCACTCCGACAGCGGTAATCTACCCCCGCCCCACGATCCCCAAAAACGATGAACGATAGCGGTGTCGGAAACACCAGAACACAAACGAGAGGTCAGAACCCCTCAACCAAGCCCCCGGTCTGGCAAGCAGCCTACCGAGCAACCTTCGGAGCCTGTGCATACCCGCAACAGTGTCAACGCGAGGGTTTCTGTGCTGGCGCTTCTTTGCTCCTCGAAGCGGCTTCCCTCAAAGAGTGCTTTATCTTGGAGAAGGCTTCTTCTACGGGGTTAAAGTCCGGAGAGTAGGGCGGTAGGAAAACTAGCAGGCGGGACCGGGACAAGACTAGTAGGTGAAATGTTTGATCGGCTCGCCTTTAACGCCGATTTCGGTCATCGCCTCGAGGCCGATGTCCAGGTGCAAATCGACGTAGCGCTCGGTTACCGCTTTGTCACTCCGCTGGGTCTTGACGCCTTCGGGTGCCAGCGGCATGTCGGAGACCAGAAGCAACGCGCCGCGCGGAATCTGGTTGGCGACGCCGGCCGCGAATATCGTCGCCGTCTCCATGTCGATGCCGATGACGCGCAGCGATCTAAGGCGCTCCTTGAACCGTTCGTCGTGCTCCCAAACGCGACGGTTTGTCGTGTAGATGACGCCGGTACGATACTCCATTTCTGCCTCGACGATCTTCGACGAGACGAACTTGTGCAGCTTAAAGGACGGCATCGCCGGCACTTCCGGCGGCAGATAATCGTCGGAGGTGCCTTCGCCGCGAATCGCCGCGATCGGCAAAATGAAATGCCCGATCTCGGCCGAGTCCTTGACGCCGCCGCACTTGCCGAGAAAGAGCACGCCCTTTGGCTTGACCGCCAGGAGTAAATCCATCACGGTCGCGGCATTGGCCGAACCAATGCCAAAATTGATGATGCTGAGCCCGCTGTCGACGTCAGTCGCCGTCTGCATTGGACGGTCGAGACCGCGCACCGGCACGTCGAAGCGCCGCGCAAATTTCTCGACGTAGTAACCGAAGTTGGTGAGTAGAATGTACTCACCGAACTCCGCCAACGCTGTGTCCGTATAGCGCGGCAGCCAGTTCTCTACTATCGCGTCTTTGGTCCTCATAGCGCTCCTTCTTTAGCAGGGGACCTTGGCGTTCTTCTGGTATAGAAGTGCCAGGTCACCGCCACGCAAGCCACGTAGAAGATTATGCACGATGTGAACGCCGTCTGGGGCCGCCGGTTGCTCCTATCGAGTGCTTGTAGTCCTGCGGGATGAGGACGCTCCGTAGGCGCCTAGAGCACCGGCGAAGCCAAGCACGAAGGTCCTTTCCTTTCTACTTTATTGCTCAGCGAAACCGCGGTCAAAGGGTTCCCGCCACCAACCTTAGACGTAAACCGTTCCGCCTCGCAGGGTCTTGGGGGCGAGAGATCAGAGCACCTCAATAGGACCCCGGCCCCGATAGCCTCCCGAGTGCGAGCTCAAGTCAGCTGCAGTAGGAGCACGATCAACAGGATTATGACCAGGGAGCCGAGCGCAAGATCCACAGGCCCAACGTTCCCGATTGGCCGCCTCTTGCGAAACACGTTTCGCCGCCTCCGCACGTTTCGTTCCTTTCGCGCCGCTTCACCTAAAAAGTCCTACGCATCGTGAGCCCGATCGGATCAAGGCTAGGGCACCGAGCCACGGGCAACGAAAGGACCCGGGGCCCGGAGGACGCCGACTAGAGCGTGTCTGGCGGATCACATCGCCAGCCAGACCATCAGTGAGGCGATGAGCACCATCGCCCGGTAGTTGGACGCCCGCTTCTCGTAGCGCGTGGCGATGCCGCGCCACTGCTTGAGCCTGCCCACGCACCTCTCCACCGCGTTGCG
>JALYGT010000023.1 GCA_030776965.1 Actinomycetota bacterium | reverse complement strand
GTCTGCGGGGAGGCGGAGATCTCTCGCGCCAGCTCCAGGCGGGCGTAGGTGAGGGTGAAGGCAGGGTCTTCATCCAGCAGGAGGGGCGTCACGGGCGTGAGGCGGGGCGCGCCGTCGGCGCCGGTGTAGGCGAACGCGGCGACGGCGGCCAGTTCCGTCGTGGTTTTCAAGGTTTGCCGGTCGTATACGGGCATTGGGTTATAGGGGTTATTAGGTATAGCTCGAATATAAACAAAATCTAAACAAGTAGTTGCTAGCTTTCTGTTGTAATTGTACTCTATAGGGCTTACCATAGAGCTTATAGTGACTGTGTGGCGCAGTAGCTGAACAGTGCCAGGGAAGGGTATACAGAACAGGAGGAAATATCGATGCCGGCGATAGTTGTCGTGGTGACGGTGCTCGCGCTCTTCTTCCTCGCTTACCGCTACTATTCGAGGTATCTGGCCGAAAAGGTTTATGCCCTGGATAAGGACTTCGAGACGCCGGCGCACGAGTTCGAGGACGGGGTGGACTACGTCCCGACGAACAAGCACGTCCTCTTCGGGCACCACTTCACGTCCATCGCGGGGGCTGCGCCCATCGTAGGGCCGGCCATCGCGGTGTTCTGGGGCTGGGTGCCGGCCCTGCTGTGGGTGACGTTCGGCACGATCATAGCGGCCGGGGTCCACGACTTCGGTTCGCTGGTCGTATCGGTCCGCAACCGGGCACAGAACATCGGGACCCTCACACAGAGCGTCATCAGCCCCAGAACCCGCACCATGTTCCTCGTAATAATCTTCTTCTTGCTGACGCTGGTGAACGCGGTCTTCGGCGTGGTCATAGCCATCCTGTTCATTGCCAACCCGGGAGCGGTTATCCCCGCTGCGCTCATCGTCCCGATAGCCATAATCATCGGCCAGTTCGCCTACAGGGGCCGAGGGCCAATCCTGATCCCCGCCCTCATCGGCGTGGCCGTGCTCTACGGGTCCATCCCGCTCGGACAGGCGTTCCCGATAGAGATAGACGGTCTGGCGAACCTCATAGGGCTCGGGCCGCGCGCGACCTGGATCATCATCATCTTCGCCTACACCTGGTTCGCCTCGCGCCTGCCGGTGTGGCTCCTGCTGCAGCCGAGGGACTACATCAACTCGTTCCAGCTCTTTATCGCTTTGGGCGTGATCTTCCTCGGCATACTGGTCGGGTGGGAGCAGATCGTGGCTCCGGCGTACAACACGAATATACCGGCCGACTCGCCGAGCTGGTTCCCGTTCCTCTTTATAACCATCGCCTGCGGCGCGATCTCGGGCTTCCACACCATGGTCGCCTCCGGCACCAGCTCCAAGCAGCTCGACAACGAAACGGATGCTCGATACGTAGGCTACATGGGCGCCCTGGGCGAGGGCACGCTCGCCCTCGGTTCCATCATGGCAACCACCGCTGGGATCGGGGCCCTTGCTGTCTGGCAGACCAGCTACTCCAGCTTCTCGGAAGCCTCCAACAACGCGGTCGGGAACTTCGTCCAAGGCGTCGGGCAGTTCGCCAACAACCTCGCCGTCCCGACCACGATAGGCGTGATCTTCGCCTCGGTTGTGGTGATCACGTTCGCCGGGACGACGATGGACACCGGCATCCGCCTCCAGCGCTACATCATCCAGGAGATCGGGGAGATAACCGGGACCAGGCGCCTCACGCGCAACATAACGCTGACGACAACGATCGGGGTAGGCATACCGCTGGGCCTCGCGCTCTACCCCGGCCCGGAAGGGGGGCCAGCGGGAGCCTTCGTCTTCGGCAGCCTCTGGCGGCTGTTCGGCACCACCAACCAGCTGACCGCCGGGCTCGCGCTCACCGTGGTGGCGATCTGGGTGCTCACCCGCAACCGCAATCCGCTAGCCCAGATAGTGCCGCTGGTGTTCCTTGTAGCGATGACGACCTACGCGTTGTTCCTCCAGCTCGGCGAGTTCTACAATGAGGGCGCGTTCTTGCTGGTGGTCATTGACGCGATCATCCTTATCCTTGCCGTGTGGATGATCGTCGAGGCCGTAGCTACCTTTATCCGGATACGTCGTGAAAGAAGCGAAGCCCCCGGTACGACTCGAGGAGGTGAGGAAGGATGATGCACCGGCTCATACTCGTGCGTGAGTGGGACTCGCAGACGAGCAGCTCGGGCTGCTGCGGGAAGCTCGGCGGCGAGAAGAGCGAACTCGGCGACACCGAGACCTACCGGCGCAGCCGAGAGGAGATGGAGAAGATGGGCGCGGTCTACCGGGCGCTGCGCGAGGAACTCTTCGACGAAGAGGTCGAGATGACCGTCGTTGACCCGCGCAACATGGTCTGGCTCGTCCCGAACGTGATGCGCGACGCCCGCAAGAGGGGACTCTCTATAGGCGAAACCCTCAAACAGATAAACAAAGGCGTCTCCTACAACGCGGTGATCCTCGACGGCAAGGTCCTGTTCTCCGGCAGGGTCCCCGATCCGGAAGACGCCGTCTCCACCGTCTGTTCGGAGCTGGAAGAGCTAGAACCACAGGTGGGGGCCTGAGATGTCCCCGAGCCTGCGCGACCTGTACAACAAGATAAACGAGTTCAACGAGGAGTTCCTGGTCAGCAAGTGGCGCTCGGGACTCCAGAAAGAAGCCAATCGCCAGCAGGACGCCCTCATGGCGATACTCTTTATGGAGGCCCTGGGCGTGCCCAACCCCAAGAGCTACTACGCCCTCTCGCTCTACCCGGAGTTCGTCGAGGAGTTTCACCAGTGGCACCGGCGGATGGGGATGGAGACCTTTCCCGACACGGGATTCTGCTGTTGAGCGAGAACCACGGCCACGAGC
>JALYGT010000022.1 GCA_030776965.1 Actinomycetota bacterium | reverse complement strand
AGTTCGGGGGTGGGTCCTGTTGTCGAACCGGGCCCGCCCTCGTCTTTGCCACCCGCCCCTTCTGATATAGGTTTGCTTCGGGTCGTATACAGGTACAACTTTCCGGCGTAACCGTACGCGGGAGCATCGAGTCTCACGCGTCGCGGAGGTTACTACTCAAGGAGGTTTATCCGTGGCTAACGAGGAACGCGACGACCGGTTCACGGCGATCGAGGACCGGTACGCCGATTACACCGTCTACGATAAGCATTACGAGAAGATCGGCAAGGTGGACGACCTCTTCGTCGACGAGAACGATCGTCCGGAGTACGTAGGCGTGAAGATGGGTCTCCTGGGCACCAGGTCTACCCTGATACCGATAGACATAGTACGCGTGAACGACAAGCGACGGCTCGTCGAGGTCGCGGCAGAGAAAGAGGCTGTCGAGAACGGCCCAACCTTCGACGACGATTCGGAGATCACGGCCGAGTTCGAGCGGCAGGTCCTCGCCTACTACAGGGTGGAGACCTCTAGCGCCTCTGCGCAGAGGGGGGCCTATGGGACGTACTACTCTGATGCAGTGGGTGACGAGCGGGTAGACCTGCAACCGGGAGAGCGCGCGGAAGCTCGCGAGCGTTCCGGCGAAGGGCGGCCGGGCGCTGCGACGGGCGAAGCGGACCGCGAGCGCGAGGAGCTCCGCGAGCGCGGCGATCTCACCGACGAGGACGAGCTTAGGGTGCAAAGGAGCGAGGAGGAGCTTAGGGCTGGCACCCGCGAGCGTCGGGCCGGCTCCGTCAACGTCAGAAAGCGTGTAAGAACCGACCATGAGCGGCTCTCGGTGCCCAAGAGGCGGGAGGAGGTCAGCGTGGAGCGGGTGCCCGTGGAGGACCGTGAAGCTTCGGAGGCCGAGATCGGCGAGGACGACGAGGTGCGCATACCCGTAGTCGAGGAAGAGGTAGTGGTCGAGAAGCGGCCGGTGGTCAAAGAGGAGATCCGGTTGCGCAAGGACGTCGTCGAGGAAGAGGAGGTCGTCGAGGAGGACGTCCGAAAGGAAGAGGTCGACATAGACGACCGGACCGAGCGCCGAAACGGGTAGAGACGGATAGCAGTCGTTCGAGGGGCGGGTCCCGGCTTTATCCGGGTCTTCTCCCTCTCGAAGGAGGAGGATCTCGTGAGCGAGACTTACAATAGGAGGTCGGGCACGAGCTGGGCCAGCGTCTTCTTCGGCTGGCTCGCGTCCTTGGGGGCGAGCTTGATCCTGAGCGGCATCGTCAGCGCCGTCGTCGGCGCGATCTTCGCTGTTCTGGGGTTCGGGGGCGTCTCGGAGGGCGGCACTACGGGCCTCGTCGGGCTCCTGTTGACGCTGTTCCTCGCCTTCCTCCTCGGGGGCTACGCCGCCGGGCGCATGGCGAGCCGCGACGGGACCAAGCACGGTCTCCTGGTGGCGCTGCTCGCCCTGGTCGTTACGCTGGTCCTGGCCCTCTTGGGAGGCGTCACGGGGCTCGGCTTCATAGACAACCTGCGCGGCATCACGCTACCCGGCATCCCGTCGGAGGTCTCCCAGCAGGGCCTGGCCACGGTTCTGACGCTCGGTGCCGTCCTCGCCCTGCTCTTCCCGTTCGTCGGGGGAGCAATCGGAGGGTCCTGGGGCGCCAGGACGGGACGTCGCCGACCTTAGTGTTAGTAAAGTAGCGAAAGAAACTGGAGAAAGGAGCTCTTAAATATTTCAACCACTACAAGACGCGATAAGCGCTTTCTTAAGCTTCATACCGCAGCTAATAGGCGCGCTCATAATCCTCATCGTCGGCTACTTCGTAGCCAAAGCCCTGCAGGCCATCGTAGGACGGGTGCTCGAAGGGATAGGCTTCGATAGGTGGATGGAGCGCGGGGGCATAAAGCAGTTCTTCGACAGGGCCGACACACAGCACACCCCCCATAGCATCTTGGGGAGGCTGGTGTTCTGGTTCGTCTTCATCATCGCCATCACCATGGCCGCGGACGCTCTGGGCATACCGCAGGTCTCGGCGGTCTTGGCGCAGCTCATCGCCTACATCCCCAGTATCATAGCGGCCATCCTGATCCTGATCCTCGCTGCGCTTTTAGCCAACTTTTTGTCCAGCATAGTCAGGGGGGCGACAGGGAGTGACATCCTGGCTAGCGTCGCCCGGTACGCGATCATCGTGTACGCGGTCTTTGCCGCTGTGACGCAGCTTGGGATAGCGGTCGAGCTTACGGCGCCGACGTTTCTGATCGTGCTAGGTGCGGTGGCATTGGCGGCGGCGATAGCGTTTGGGCTTGGGAGCCGGGAGGTGGCCCAAGACATCATCGAGAAGGCCTACAACCGACGCGACGAGGTGACGGGCGACTCCGGACAGGGCACGACTGCCGGTAGCAGCGAGGAAGGCCCCACGGCCCGCCGCCTGCCCCGCGACGAGTAAAACCCCTCGAAAGCCGTACATCTCGTGGTGGGGCTCCTAATCGGACCCCGCCACGGCGCCTCAATGCGAGGAATCGCCAACGTCGCGGCCACGTTCCCGGCGGAGGACGTCGGGGATCTCCGGGCGTTGCTGGTGGAGGTCCTCGTCACCTTCATCCTGATCTTCGTGGTGATCTCGGTCGCCACTGACGACCGGGCACCGACCGGTGTGGCGCCTTTGGCCGACGGTTTCGCGCTGGCCTGCGGCGTCTTCATCGCCGGCCCCGTCACCGGCGGTTCCCTGAACCCGGCGCGTACTCTGGGGCCGATGATAGTGGCCGGACAGTTCACCGCCGTCTGGGTCTACATAGTCGGACCCAATATTCAGCGGCGTACTCGTCGCCGTAGCCTATGATCGCTTCGTCTCCAGGCCCGACGCGACGGAATAAAGCCGTCGGCAGTCAGCAGGTTTGGCCGGCAGGGTACCTTTGGTGCTTGCGGGGGTTGTGCGATAAACTAAGTCTCCGTACGCGCCTGTAGCTCAGGGGATAGAGCAGCGGTTTCCTAAGATGGCTGTACCGGCCCCTAGAATCGGCGCAGGAAAGCGGAAAACCCGTTCCGGGTTAGGGTCCAGACAGCCTATTTGACAGCCTATACCGGCCACATAGCCGCCCTGAATGAAGGGAGGCCTATATATGGCCGGACGCCGGGCAAAGGGAGACGGCGGCCTGTACAGGCGCACAGACGGGCGTTGGGTAGGCCAGTACCTAGCGCAAACGCCGGAAGGCCCCAAGAGACGTTACGTGTACGCCAAGACGCGCAAAGACGCCGCCGCAAAGCTACGGGCGGCAATAGCGGAGCGCGACGGCGGGGTACTGACCGACGCGGGCAAGCTACTTACCAAAGACTATCTCCGTTGCTGGATTGACGACATTGAGGGCACCATACGCCCCCGGTCCTGGGACCGCTGTGAGCAGATGTGCCGCGTGCATCTCACCCCGGCCCTGGGTAACGTCAAGCTAAAGGCGCTGTCTCCGGCCCACATTCAGCCGCTCTACCGCTCCAAACTAGCAGACGGGCTTGCACCGGGGACTATTCAGCATATCCACAGAACGCTATCTAAGGCGCTGAAAGCCGCTGTGCGCCGGGGGCTTATACCCCGTAACCCCTGTGATGCTGTAGACCCGCCCCGGCCCGTCAGGGAGGAAATAAGGCCCCTGACAGCGGCGGAGGTAAAGCGTTTCCTGAAAGCGGCTGCCGGAGATCCCTATGAGCCGCTTTACCTGCTGGCAGTTACCACAGGGCTCCGGCAGGGTGAGATCCTAGCTATACGCTGGCAAGATGTTGACCTGAGTAACGGAACGGTGAGGATAAACCGCACCCTGACAACCCGTAACGGTAGGTTCTCATTCAACCTGCCGAAGTCTGCGAAGTCCCGCCGTACTGTTTGCCTTACTACGGAGACGGTTAGCGCGTTGACCCTACACCGGCAACGTCAGCAAGAAGCGGCCCTCTACAGAAGAGAGTCGCTTATGTTCTGCACCGGCCTGGGTACGCCTATCAACCCTAGCAACCTACTCCAACGTTCATTCAAACCCCACCTGGAACGCGCCGGACTGCCGGACATACGTTTCCACGACCTCCGGCATACCTGCGCCACCCTACTCCTTAGCCGGAACGTGCATCCCAAGATCGTTAGCGACCTGCTTGGACATGCCAGCATACAGCTTACGCTGGACACCTATAG
>JALYGT010000021.1 GCA_030776965.1 Actinomycetota bacterium | reverse complement strand
ACCCCCCAGGGGTCGGTCTGCTCGTCTATTATGGATTGGAGCTCCTCGTTTATGGCCTCCCGGTTGGTGAGGAGGTCGTCGAGGTCCTTCTGTCCGAGGACGCTCCTTAGGGTGGTCTGGGAGATCTAGCTGGTCGCCAGGATGTAGTTCTCGACCTCGATGACCGAACTGTTCGGGTCCATCACCCGGAAGTACAACACGGCGTTGACCCTGGCGGGCACGTTGTCACGCGTGATGACCTCCTGAGGGGGGACGCCCGTGCTCACCGTGCGGAGGCCCATCTTTATCATCCTGTCCACTACGGGGACGAGGAGGATCAGGCCAGGTCCCTTGGCGCCCTCCCGTACCCTGCCGAGCCTGAAGACGACCCCCCGCTCGTACTCTTGGACTATGCGCACCGCGCTCGCCAGGACGAACACGACGAACAACAAGGCCGCGATCAGGACCACGAACGCCCCGAACCCGGCCGCCTGCGCCAATCCCAAACCCGTCTGCATTAGGTCCTCCTTACCCACTAGACCTCGGGCAACTGCCCGGACACGGCCGCCTCGACGGGCAGTACCACGACTCTCCCGTTCCGGACGTCCACCACCTGTACCTTACGCCCTATTCCCACCGTCTGCTCGCGGTCTCGCTTGTGGGCATCCTCGGGCGCGACCGCGATGGTTGCCTGCCACAGCTCGCCGTGCACAAACACCCAACCTGGAGAGCCGGTCCCGATAGGTTCCTTGACGACTCCTACCTCCCCGATCATCCCCTCTGCCCCGGTCGCTACCGGCCTCCCTCTGGCCAGGAACATTTCCCTAGAAACCACCACGAAGAGCACCGCCGTGAGAACCGCAACCGCCGCGAGGATTACCAGCGATGCCTCTAAGTAAACGGGCGTCGCGTCGAAAAGCACTAGTATCCCCAGGGTAAGCATCGCCGCTCCCCCGACGGTAGGCAGCCCGTGGCCGGCCACTTTGAGATCCACTGCCAAGAACAAGAACGCCAGGAGGACCAAAGCCACCCCAAGCCAACTCATCAGCAGCACCCGGTTCGTGCGGGCTTCGAATCACCCGTTGTACGCCCTGGCCTGCCCCACACCAAATACAGCAAGGCCTCTTCTATCGGAACCATCGCGAAACGAACGAGTAGCCGCATTTCTCTCGATTGTATCAGGCATTACTCCTGTCCTCCGCGCGAGTTTTCTCCTGGGCAGCTGAAAGTCCAGCAAGACGAACTCCGGCATATCCTCCGTGTCTCGCCCGTCGTGTTCGCCCTCGCCGAACAGGTGGTCGAGCGCCTCCGAGTCGCCGCGGACCACCACCTCGTCTACCTCCTCCACCATGCCGTGCTTGCGGAGGGCACGCAGGGCGAGCCTTATCTGGTCCTCGTCGTCTTCGACTAGCAGGATGTTCTTGGTGTTCACGCAGCTTTCACCTGACGTGGCAATATAGACAACGAGCCGGGGCGGTCTTGAGAACCCTCATGCCGCCCCGGCTCGTTGTCTTGGGAAGTTTTTACGCGGTGGGTGCGCCGGCCTCCCGCTCCTCGGTCCAGATGGCGGGGTCTTCGGCGTGCTCCGCCTCGCCCTGTTCCTCCAGCCAGCGCTCGGCGTCGATGGCCGCCCGGCAGCCATCGCCGGCGGCGGTGACGGCCTGCCGGTAGCGCTTGTCGGAGACATCGCCCGCGGCGAAGACGCCGGGTACGTTCGTCATCGTGTGCTCGCGCTGGGTTATGTAGCCCCCCTCGTCCATCTCCACGAAGCTCTTGAAGAGCGAGGTTGCCGGCTCGTGGCCGATGGCCGCGAAGAAGCCGTTCACAGCCAGGGTCTGCTCCTCGCCCGTCTTGGTGTTGCGGATCCTGAGGCCCTCGACCGAGGTCTCGCCCAGGATGTCCTCTACAATCGTGTCGGTGACGAAGGTGATCTTGGGGTTCTTCCGTGCCCTCTGCAGCATGATCTTGGACGCCCTGAACTCGTCGCGGCGGTGGATCAAGACCACCTCGCCAGCGTACTTAGAGAGGGTGAGCGCCTCCTCCATAGCCGTGTCGCCGCCGCCGACGACCGCGACCCTCTTGTCCTTGAAGAAGAACCCGTCGCAGGTCGCGCAGCCGCTGACCCCACGGCCCATCAAGCGCTGCTCCCCTTCGAGCCCGAGCCACTTGGCCTTCGCCCCAGTGGCGATGATGACCGAGTTGGCGAGGACAGGCTCATCCTCGCCCTCAGCCCACAGCTTGAACGGGCGCTCGGAGAAGTCCACGCGCTCCACATTGTCCAGGCGCATCTCGGCCCCGAACCGGGCGGCTTGCGCCTCGAAATCGTCCATCATGTCCGGCCCCATCACGCCGTCCCTGTACCCTGGGTAGTTCTCGACGTCGGAGGTGAGCATGAGCTGCCCGCCCGCCTCGAACCCCTGGAAGACTAGGGTGTCCAAATTAGCCCTCGCAGCGTACAGCGCCGCCGTATACCCGGCGGGCCCGGACCCGACGATGACAGTATCGTAGATTCTCTCGGCCAAAGGAACACTCTCCTCGAATGTGTAAATCTTACCCTCATATTCTATTACATCCGGTTTTCCGAGTGGATCAACCGTTCACATCCGACACGAGGGACAGGAACCTGCGTGCCCCTCTGCAAGCAGCCCGAGAGGAACGACAGGCACCGAGCAGGTACTAGACCGTCGCATCGGCCTTCGCGTCCAAAACCGGTATTATCTCCCGCCCGTAAGCGTCGAGGGTCTCTTCTTGCGCATCGTGCATGAGGTAGATGTTGAACTGGTCCACCCCAAGCTCCTTGAGCCACGTGAGCTTCGCGACGTGGTCCTCCACTGTGCCCAGGACGCAGAAGCGGTCCACAACGTCGTCGGGGACGAAGTTCGTCGAGGGGTTGTCGGCCTTGCCGTGGTGTCCGTAGTCGTAGCCTTGCCGGGCCCTTATGTAGTCGGTGAGCGCGTGCGGCACATCGCTGTCTTCGCCGTAGCGGGCGACGAGGTCGGCGACGTGGTTGCCGACCATCCCCCCGAACCACCGACACTGATCGCGCTGGTGAGAGAGGTCGTCACCGACGTAGGCCGGGGCCGCGACGCAGATCTTCACGTCCTTAGGGTCACGACCCGCCCGGATGGCCGCCTCGTGAACGTAGCGCATCGTCCACTCCAGGATCACGGGATCGGCGAGCTGCAGAATGAAACCGTCGGCGACGCGTCCGGTGAGAGCGAGAGCCTTCGGCCCATACCCGGCCATCCACACGTCGAGCTTGCCGTTCCTGACCCAGGGGATGCGGATCTTGGAGCCCGCGACGTCTATCTCCCTCCCTTCAGCGAGCTCCTTGATCACGTGGATGGCCTCCTCCACCTGGGCGAGGGTGGTCGGCTTCCTGCCCAGCACCCGCCTCGCCGAGTCACCCCGCCCTATACCGCAGATGGTGCGGTTGCCGAACATGTCGTTGAGGGTCGCAAACAGTGAGGCTGTCACCGAGGGGTCGCGCGAGGCTGGGTTGGTGACGAAGGGGCCGACCACGATCCTCTCTGTCGCCGAGAGCATCTGCGAGTAGATGACGTAGGGCTCCTGCCACAGGATGTGCGAGTCGAACGTCCACGCGTGCCTGAACCCGAGCCGTTCGGCTCTTTGCGTTAACTCAACGATACGCCAGGCTGGGGGATCGGTTTGGAAGGTTACGCCGAAGTCCATCCTGCCTCCCTCATTCTTTCCCGGAGCCTGCGTCCTCTACGCCCGGTTCGCCGCCCAATCCATCGTCTTCGTCGCGAGCCTGTACAGGACCCGGACCGATAGCTCCAGATCCTCCTCCGGCGTGTCCTCCTCCTTGGTGTGGCTCAAGCCCCTCAGGCTCTTGACGAACAGCATCACCGTCGGCATCAGGCGCGCCATCTCCGCCGCGTCGTGCAGCGGCCCGCTGGGCAGCCGGTGGGATTTGCCGGCGACCTCGCTCGCTGCCTCTTCGGCGAGCCCGATGAGCTCGTCGTCGAACAGGATCGGCTCTATCTGCCACAGCCGCTCCCACTCGACCTCGACACCTTCTTCACCGGCGATACCCTCGCTCGCCTCCCTGGCCGATTTCAGCATGTCGGCGAGCACATCGGCTTCCAACGCCCGCTGGTCCAGCGACATCTCGCACCACCCGTTGAAAGCGGTGACAATAGCCGGGCTGACGTTGATGAAGCCGGTCGTGGCGCGCACGTCTTCGCGCCCTGCCGCGTCGTCCCGGAACGTAGTGGCCGAGCGCGCCGCGGCGATAAAAGCGTCCCTCCGGACGTCCATCGGCGTCGAGCCCGAGTGCGCCTGCTGCCCCGTGAAGCGGACCGCATGCCGCTCGACCCCGAACGTGCCCAAGACCACCCCGAGCGGCAGGTCAAACCTTTCGAGCACTGGCCCCTGCTCGATGTGCAGCTCGAGGTACGCGGCGGCGCTCCGCAGCTGTCCTTTCGCCTCGTTCACCCGGTCCAGCTCAACCCCATGCTCCAAGAGCGCGTCGGGCAGCGCCATAGCGTCCTTGTCCTTGAGGTCGCGCACGTCGTCGGGTTTCAGCGTGCCGGCGGCGGCGCTGGAGCCGAAGAGGCTCCGCCCGAAGCGGGCGCCCTCCTCGTCCGCCCAGTCCACGAGCCGCAGGGTTACGGGACGTTCCTGCGGGGCGAGCACGCGCAGGGTTTCGAGAGCGGCGACGGTGTTCAGGGCGCCGTCGAGCCAGCCGCCGTTTGGCACCGAGTCTATGTGCCCGCCGAGGAGGACGGCCTGTTCGGAGTCGCCGGGCGCGGTCGCCCAGAGGTTGCCGGCTTCGTCGGTCTCGATCCCGGTGATTCCTTCCACCTCTTCAAGCTTCCTGCGCAGCCAGTCGCGGGCCCTGACCCACTCGTCGGTCCAGGCGACGCGGCGGGCGCCCTCCGGGCCACCGGTGAGGTCGGCGAGCTCCTTCAGTTCCTCCACGGCGCGGCGGGAGTCCACCTCCTCTGCCTGCATCAGCTCACCCTCTCCCTGGTCCCGACCTCGGCGAGCGCCTCCTCGAAGACGTTCGCCGCTTCTTGGGCAGCCTCGCGCGTGATGGTCATAGGCGGCGAGACGCGGACGGCGTTCGCTTTTATGCCGCCCTTCCCGACGAGCACGCCCCGCTCTCGGCACGCCTCCATAAAGCGCACCGCGGCCTGCGGGTCCGGCTCCTTGCTCGGTCCCACAAACTCCATCCCGAGCATAAGGCCGCGCCCGCGCACCTCGCCGACGACCGGTTGAGCCGCGGCCAACTTCTGCAGCCGCTCTTTGAGGTAGCCCCCCACCTCCGCGGCGTTCTTCTGCAGGTCGTTCTTCAGGATGTACTCCAGGTTCGCCAAAGCACCAGCGGTCGAGAGGTGGTTGCCGCCGAAGGTGGAGATGTGAAGGTTCGGGGAGATAGAGTCTATGATCTCCGCCCGTCCCATCACCGCCCCGATGCTGAGCCCGTTGCCTAAGCCCTTGGCCATCGTGATGAGGTCCGGCTCCACGTCGAAAGCCTCGATGCCCCAGAAGTGTGAACCCGTCCGACCAAAGGCGGTCTGTACCTCGTCGGAGATCAGGAGTATCCCCGTCTCGTCCAGGATCTTCTTGACCCGCTCGAAGTATCCAGGTGGCGCCTCGATGAACCCGCCGACGCCCTGAATCGGCTCTGCGATGAATGCTGCCACGCGCCCCGTCGTCGAGGTCTCGATCACCCCTTGCACGTCGTCGGCGCAGAGCAGATTGCAGCCGGGTTCGTTCTTGCAGAAGGGGCAGCGGTAGTGGTACGGGTTCATGGCGTAGGAGACCTCGAGCGCGGAGCGGCTGGTAGGCCGCCAGGAGCTCTGGCCGGTGATGCCCATCGTGGCGAACGAACCGCCGTGGTAGGAACTGCGCAGGGCGACGATCTCGCCGGAGCCCCGGTAATGGGTCGCGAACAACAGCGCCGCCTCGTTAGCCTCGCTCCCACTGCCCACGAAGAACACCTTCTTGTCTCCCGACATCGGGGCTAGTTCCATGAGCTTCTCTGCCAGCATTACCTGGCTCTCTATGAGGTAGAGCGTCGAGGAGTGGAAGATCCTGCCGGCCTGCTCTTGGACCGCCTCGACTATCTCGGGGACCGCGTGCCCGCTGATCGTGGTAACGATGCCGCCGAAGAAGTCCAGGTACTCGTTCCCCTCCGAGTCCCAGACCCTGAACCCTTCGCCTCTGACTAGCTCTATCGGGCGCTCGTAGTAGAGCGCGATCCACTCGGGCAGCGCCGCCTTGTGCCGTTCCCACAGCTCGTGCGGGTTCATACCTTCACCTCCAGACCGGGGACCGTGAAGCTCCGTTCGATGAACCGGCCGGAGCCGTGCTCGCCCACGATCTCGCCGTCCTTGTAGGCCAGGTTCCCCCGCACGTACACCGAGGCAGGACCGCCGCTGAACGTCATCCCTTCGTACGGCGTGTAGTCCACGTTGCCGTGCCGGTTCTCCGCCGTCACTGTAACTGAGAGCTCTGGGTCCCACAACACAACGTCCGCGTCCGCGCCCGGAACCAGGGCGCCCTTGCGCGGGTACGCCCCGTAGATGCGGGCCTGGTTCGTTGAGAGGACAGCGACGAACTGGTTCTCGGACAGGTGGCCCTCCCTGACGCCTAGAGTCCAGAGCGCCATCGCCCTTTCTTCGGTGCCGGGGAGGCCATTGGGGATGAGGGTGAAGTCGTCCTTGCCGAGCTCCTTCTGGCCCTCGTAGTTGAACGAGCAGTGGTCCGAGCCGAAGATATGGAGATCCCCCACCCTCAGCCCGTTCCATAACGGTCCGCGGTTCGACTCGTCGCGTAAGGGCGGCGAGCAGACATACCTGGCGCCCTCGAAGCCTTCCCGCGCGAGGTCGTCATAGGAGAAGGCGAAGTATTGCGGGCAGGTCTCAGCGTAGACTGTCTGGCCGCGCTCGTGGGCCTGGTGGATCGCGTCGAGCGCCGCCGCGCAAGAGACGTGGACGACCAGGATGGGCACCCCGGCCACTTCCGCGAGCCGGATGGCCCGGTTCGTCGCCTCGGCCTCGACCGCCTCCGGGCGTGTCAGGGCGTGGAAGCGGGGTGCGACTTCGCCGCGGGCGAGGGCTTGCTCCTGGAGCTTGGCGATAACGTCCCCGTTCTCGGCGTGCACCAGCACGAGGACGCCAGCCTCCTTGGAGAGCTGTAGTACCTCGAAGAGGTCATCGTCCTCAGTGTAGAGGGGGGTGCCCTTGTAGGCCATAAAGATCTTGACCGACACCACGCCCCTCTCGGCGAGGCTCGGGAGCTCTGGTTTTACGTCGTCTCTGAGGTCCGTGATCGCTACGTGGAACCCGTAGTCTATGAGCGCCTTGTCCTTCGCCTTCTCCGTCCACGCCTCGACGGCTCCCGCGAGCGTTCCGCCCTCCTCCTGAAGCGCGAAGTCGACGATCATGGTCGTCCCGCCCGCTACCGCAGCGGCGGTCCCGGTCGCCCAGTCATCGGCGGTCATGGTGCCGCCGAAGGGCATGTCCATGTGCGTGTGCGCGTCTATGAAGCCCGGCATGACGAGCCTACCGGAGGCGTCCACCATTTCTGCCCCGTCGACGGAGAGGTCCGTACCGACGGCGACTATCTTCTCGTCCTCGACCAGCACGTCGGCCCCGAAGCTTCCGTCGGCGGTAACGACCGTTCCCCCGGTGAAAAGCAACTTGCCCAAAGCTTCTACTCCTTTCCGACCCTGGGGAGCGGCGCGTGAACCACCGAAGCCCGGACCCCGACACTATGAAGGTCTGCGTGCGATGCGGCTTTGGCCTCGTGGAGCAAGATCCCGCCCCGCAACCAGACAGAGTTTGGCCTCCGGTAGCACGGCTCCCCACGAGCCGCGCGGTCTGTACGTTCGGAAACTCGGCTCTCCGTCGTCGCCTCCCTTTCCTCGACGAGCAGTATATGAATGGCGGAGCCCGTTGTAAACAGAGCTAGCCTGGCCAGCGGAGCTTGGCGACCACGCGCTCCCCGTAGGCCCTTATGAACTCCTCCTGGTTGCGCCCGACGTTGTGCACGTAGACCTCGTCGAAGCCCAGGTCCACGTAGTGCTGGACGTGCTCGAGGTGCTCGTCGGGATCGGCGGACATGAAGACGCGATTCCTGAAGTTTTCTATGGTTATCGCCTTTGCCATAGCCGCGAAGTCCTCGGGGTTGCGGATGTCGGCCTTGGGGAACGGCATCCCGCCGTTCGGCCACTCGCGCATGGCCTGCTCCTCGGCCTCCTCCTGGTTCTCAGCGTAGGAGACGTGCAGCTGCACCATGCGCGGCATGACGCTCGGGTCCTTGTTCTCCTGGCGGGCGCCCTCCTCGAACCTCTCCATGAGCATCTTTATCTTCTCGTCCGTCGCTCCGACGGTGATGATCCCGTCGCAGTGCCTCCCCGTGCGCTTGCTCATGATTGGACCGGCGGTCGCGACGTAGATCGGGGGCGGCGTCTCGGGCATGGTGTACAGCCTCGCGCTCTCGAGCTTTATATGCTCGCCCGCGTACTTGACCTTCTCCCCCGTGAATAGTCTGCGGATGACCTCTATGGCCTCCACCAGAATGCGCAGGCGCGTCGGCGCCTCGGGCCAGTACTCGCCGACTACGTGCTCGTTGAGCGCCTCGCCCGCCCCCAAACCGAGCCAGAAACGGCCCGGATACATAGCCTCCAGGGTGCCGGCAGCCTGGGCGATAATCGCTGGATGGTAGCGGAAGCCCGGCGGCGTCACGCCGGTCCCGAAGCGCAAGGACGTGGTGGCTCCAAGAGCGCCCAACCAGGACCAGACGAAGGCGCTCTGGCCCTGCTCGGGAGTCCAGGGGTGGAAGTGGTCGGAGGCCATTACGGAGGCGAAGCCTGACTCCTGGGCCTGCTTGCACCATTTGAGGAGGTCCGTCGGGTGAAACTGCTCGAACATCGCCGCGTAGCCTACGGTGCCGGTGGTCTCCATGCGGCCGTCTCCTCCTGTCGGGTTCAGAGTCATTATATTGCCGGGAACGACGTAGCAGCTCCCTCTACTACGACCGTGGCCTGCGATTGCGCGGAGCGTTCTCGCGCCTTAGAAATCCGGGCGGTGCTCGGGTCCTCCAGCGAGGTCTTTCCTTGCAGGTGCAGACGGGGCCTGCGGCGAAGCAGAGCATGGACTATTGGCTTCTCTGGGCGGGTCTCATGGGGATCGGCAACGCTGTTCTGTTCGCGTTCCTGATGGTGGTTCTGGGACCGCTGGTTGTTTCCCTACGCGATCGGGCACCTCTTCGTCGTTGGCTCAGAAGTGATCCGGCGGCGAGACGTAGGGGTCGTCAGGCGGGAAGCGCGCTTCTAGTATCTCGAGGGCTGCCGGCGAGCTCGTCTCGAGGAGCCCATGCCGCGCGAGCTGCCCGGCGGGCAGATAGCCGGCGTAGAGCTGGGCGAGCTGCCGCACGTCGAGCGTCGCCCGTTCGGATGCCTCCGCACCTCGTACCACGTCGTCGCCCCCGATGGTGTATTCCCCCGTGTTCTCCGGGATCACGTCATCCGTCACTTCGAGGACGAACGGTGCGTTGAGGTCCCGACGCAGCAGCTTCAATGCTCCTTCCACATCCACTAGGCGGAGCATGAACTCGGGGGCGAGACGGGCGTTGACGTAGGAGTTTTCGAGATAGGGGTGCAGGGGCTCCCCGCGCGAGGCGGAGTACTTGACGGCGAACATGAGGGGGTCGAAGGCGGCGGCGAAGGAGATCAGGGCCCGACGTGCGGCCGGCGTCGCGGCGATGAGCTCCGAGAGTACGAGGGTGTGCGGCGAACCATCTCCTTCTCTTAGCTCGTAGAGCAAGTACCCTTCGATGCCCGCTTCCGCCTCGTAGACGGCGGCCTCCTGCTCTCCCCGGTCGAGGAGCTGCCGCCACCGTCCCTCGCCGCGGTGCACGGACAGGGGGTGCCTGGACGCCTCCCCTTCGAGGAGCACCATCATGCGGTGGAGATCCCCGTCCCGGTAGGCCCGGACGTGCTTCTGCTCGTTATCGGTCGGCAGGCTCGTGGGCTTGAGCTCGTAGCTTATCGCCTCGGTAGCCAGCTCCCAACCGTAGCGGCGGTAGAAAGCGTGAGCGAAGGGGTGGAGCATGGAGAGGTGGACGCTTCGCTCTCGCATCCCCTGGAGCGCAGCACGCATGAGCTCACCCGCATAGCCCCGCCGCCGGTAGGCCGCGTGGGTGGCGACGGCCGCAACACCGCCCATTTGAACCGGCCTCCCGTCCACGAAGACCTCGAGCGGCAAGACCGCCGCCGACGCTCGGATCTCCCCGTCCTCCTCGAGGACGTAGACCTGCTCGGCGTTTAGGCGAGGGTTCTTCTCTGGATCGTAGTACCCCTCCCAATCCTTCACGCTCCCGCCCAAAGCCCCGGCCGCGAGCCGCGCCATTGTTCCCCGGTCCACTTCTCGGTACCCGCGCAGGTTCAAACTTCCTCCTCTTCCAGCCTATGACCACCAATTTTACGCGGTCAAAGTTCGAGGAACGGTTTGTTCAAGCTCTACCGGAACGGCCGGTACCAGAGGATTCGCCGGCGACGCCCTTCTCTAGTTGCTCCACCACCCAGGCGCACCAGTCCGCGTAGCCGCGCTCGTGGCCGATGCCCCGCTGGAGCGCCGCGTAGCTGGCGAACCGTGGGGAATCAATACGGTGCAGATCCTCACTCCATTCTTCCGCCATCCAGGCCCCGATCTCCTCGTAGCGCAAGAGCTGCTCCTCATGGAGCCGCTGCTGCTCCCGAAAGAGCGCGACCGCTCCTTCCGATTCGGCGAGCCAGACGGAGTAAGCCTTGAGGACCAACTCGTCGCGTACTGTCCGCAGCGGCGACGGCGGCTCCGTCACCCACTCCCGTAGGACCTCGAACCCGGTGTCCGTAACCTCGTACACCTTCTTGTCCGGTCGGTCCTTCTGCTCGACCACCCGGTGCGTCACGTACCCACCCTCCTCGAGCCGGGCGAGCTCTGGGTAGATCTGGCTGTGCCTCGCGCTCCAGAAGTTCCCGACCCGCCGCTCCATCCGGAGCTTTAAGTCATACCCTGACAACGGCTCCCGCGCCAGCAACCCCAAAAGCGCGTATCCCAAAGTACTTATGCAATGCCTCCTATGTCACTCTTGACATATAGCTTTGCGGCTTCTATCATGCCCTTATGTCATCGCTGACATAGCTTAGCAGTTGAGGGAGACGAAATAAAGGCACGGGAGGATTCAGAGGAGGTACGCAGATGAACGCGGCTGTTCCGGCTAAGGTGGGTAGGTTTCGGCACTCTTTACTGGCGTTGGGTACTTTGGTGATGGTCTTCAGGTTGCTTCATCATGCGGACCGCGTGATCTGGGGAACCATTCAGTGTGGCCTTTGCAGGAGGCGGTGATGCCGTTAACCTTCAGCTTGCTGGTCTACGCGCTGCCGTTGCTGGGGATATACATGAACTCGAGAGATCGGTGGTGGCTGTTCGCGGCGACGGTGGCGCTGGCGATCACGGCTTTACGTGCGCTCCAGGCACGAACTTAAGAGGAGGTTGAGACGATGATCCTGAAGATAGCCCGCTCCGTCAACCTGATGGCGGCGGGGTTGCTCGTGGGCAACGAGTTCGGGACCAAGGTGGCAATCCACCCGTCGCTGGAGAGGCTCGAGGTGCGGGAGCGCATCCGGGCCGAGCAGGAGGTGACGCGCCGCTATGCGGCGATGATGCCCGTGTGGATGTCCTCGACCATCGTCTCGTGTCTGCCGGTTCTGGCGCTGGTCCGCGGGACGCGGCCGTTCTTGCCGAGCCTCGCCGGGACGGTCTGTTTCTTGGGTATGCTCGCCTCGACCACCCTCGGGAACATCCCGATCAACAACCGCGTGCTGGAGCTTTCGCCGGAGACCGATCAGGAGGAGTTCGTGGAGCTGCGCGAACGCTGGGACAGGCTGCACACGTTGCGCGTAGTCCTGAACTTGGCCGGGCTGGCGTTTTTGTGCCTGGGAGCCTTGTCCGAGGCGGAGGAATGAGGCCGTGCGCTCGCCGATAGACGGGTTTCTCAAATAGGGTCCAAAGGCTTTTAACCGCTCAAGAGCCCGCGATTTGCTGGGAGGTACCACGCATGGCCCAGGTAGTGGATGGCAGGTTCACCGCCCGGAGGGACGCGCCCTTCGTCGTCTTCATATCGGGATGTGGCTTCCACACCACAAACAGCAGAGCCCCGATCGCGTGCGCTTCCAGGTGCCCCCGGCTTGAGGTCGCGGCCTAGGCTCCGCACACGGGAGGGACCGGGGCGTCGCGCGATAGGTAGGCTCCTCCGGCCCTAAGCTCTGGGTGGAGTAGTTCCTACTTCCTGCTCTTTGCCCGCTCAACCCACGTATTGATCCGCTCCGGGCTCTACCGAGATCTTCCGCGTACCAGGAGACCGCTGCCTACCAGCAGCGCGGGCTTATTCGACGTTGCGCGCCGGCGGTCGCACGCTATACCCGTCAGCCAGCATCTGCCGGCTACCGCCTAGCCGAGCTCTCCCGTGCCGCCGACCTCAACCGTCAGGAGCAGTGCCTGAAAGTGAGCGGCGCAGAAGCCGTGCGGGAAAAACCGAGTGGAAAGGAAGAACAGATGGGCAAGCTACGCGGACCTCTGCTGGCCTATTTTGACGGGTTGCGGCTTGGTAGACTAGCAGCGAAACGGCGCATGAATGTATAGGGGCGGCTATGGACGGAGAAATAAGAGCATCGATCTTACAACGTTGGGTAGGTAGCTGGGTCGAACTTCACCACGTGGCCAGTTCCGCTGAAATCACGCCGCATGGGGAAATGGTCGCGGGACCGGCGGAAAGCAGGGTAGGAACGTACCGTTTGGAAGCCATCGATGACAAGGGCATCGAAGCCAGTAGCCTGAACCCGGACGAAAGTAGCACGACCTTCGTTCCCTGGCATTCGGTCCTGCTGATCCAGGGACCTTCCCGCGAAGAACTGGACCGGGAACAGCCCGAACAAACGGAAGAGGCCGCCCCGGCCCGTCGTCAAGAACTGATGGACTTGATGGCCAGCGCCGGGACCCCTACCCAAGCGGCAGTTGCTAGGGCTGCTGCCGATAGTTGGCTGGCTGACCACCCTAGCGATGGCGATGTGCGGGCGGCCCGCGACCGGCTACCGGACGCTTATCCTGCGGGGGATTAAGTAAAGGTATCCGCCAGCCCTTGTCGTCAACCCGTCGTCAAACAAGAGCTGGCCACAGCGTCGGGCCTTCCACTTTCCCGCCATTTGCAGGAAATCTTTAGTAGTAGCGGGGGCAGGATTTGAACCCGCGACCTTTGGGTTATGAACCCGACGAGCTACCTGACTGCTCCACCCCGCGCCGCTGTCGAGGAGATCCAAAAGAGTTTTGACGAGGGCGGAGTGCAGTGCGGCTGTAATACGGGTTCCGGTGCGGGTGTGTCCTCGTCCCCGTTGCTTCTACGCGCGACAGTTCTAGCCAACGTCTCTAGCCAGACCACGCCCGCCGGAAAAGCCCAGGGTAGTCAACTACCAGCCCATCGGCATCGACTGGTATGTCGGCCGCGAAGCCACTCGGCAACGCCTCAAAGCGGTAGATCCCGCCGTTCGCCGACGCCTCGAGACACCCGTAGCGCTGCCTCTCCGGTCCCACCCGTAGCTGTGGAACGTCCACGTAGGCCACGACCAGCTCTGCGGACTCACCCCGCCTGAGTCCAAGTCTTCGGATCGGGAGGGTGTTGGTGGTAGGCGTAGCCGAAATGTCGACGTCCACGCACCCCTTCAAGCCGGGCACACTGTCTCCCGCGCGGGTCCTCCAGCTACCCTCACCATCGGCTAGCAGGTCGATGCTTGGCCAGTCGGAGCTTAGTACCCGCACGCGCACCTCCCGCACCCGCCATTGGGCGTCGCAGCGGATCTCGTAGGCAGCGCGGAACGGCCGATCCTCTTGCAAGCCGATCACAAGGCCCTCTGCCATGGGCCCCTCTTCGCGCAGCGTCAGGTACAGGTGTTCCAGCCCTGGTCCTTCCCAAGCAACCCAGATAACTTCGCGTTTCACGCTTCGTCCTCTTTGGCGAGACTTTTCTAATGGGTAGTTTACGGATGGTTTTCCTACTGAAAACACCTACTGAAGAAGAGTTCAAGCTAGGGTTCGGACTATCGCGGACGGTTCTGTTACCAGCAGTTACGGAGTAGTCTGGCGACGGGGACGAAGCTTCTCGGAGGCGCGGGGTGATCTTGGCGGCGCCGCACATGTGGTTCCGGGCGGAGGCCGGCCCCCGCAAAACCATAGCCCAAGGACTGGTTGTGCTAGAAGTAGGGGGTTGCCCCATTGCCTCTATGCCTGACAGCTTGGCCCCGCGGGCGTAAGGGTTCTAGGGTGATCAGCAGATAGGGCGCTAAGCATTATAGGTTACCGCTGGTGAATTCTCTTCCAGTGCAAATCTCGGCGGCCCGGATCGCGTTACTAGCTCGGACGCTGGTTCGGATCGAGATCCCCAGAGCTGAAGTCCCGCCCAAGGCTCTCGCGGGCGGCCGCAACAAGCCTGGGGTTTGAGCAAATCTCCTTCACCTCCTCAGAGGTGGCGTTGCGTCTCACATACTCTTCCTGAACGACCTCTTGCAGCTTTGCCCCCTCTTCTACGCGGTGGATTATGTACTGTAGAACCCTCTCCTCCCGTGCGGAGGTGCGGGAGCCGCCGAACAGGCGCTTCCAGAATGATTCTCGCCCGCTCTTTTCGGACATCCAGGTTCTCCTTTCCCCAAGTTTGGTCCAGATAGCGGAAGTATACCCCTACACCGAGACACATGAAAACTTCCTCTACTGCGTCGTGTTAATCGGGCCCTGTGCCTACAAAGAGAGTAGGTAGGGGCGTCCCCGATCCGCCCAACGCTTGATGCGTCAGTAGACCTGCTGGGCACGTCGGGTCGAGAAGAACCAGGCCAGCGCAACGTGCCATCCGGTAACATCAACTCCAATGATGCTTATGGTAGCGAGCTACGGCTAAGGCTCCTGTTCGGGCTCCGGCGGGGGGGGTTGGGGCTGCGGCTGGGGTTGGGGAGGAGCCGTTCCGGGAGCATTATTATCGCCTCTTTCCAGCACTAGGAAGAAGATGATAACCACGGCTACTATGGTCACCGCTGCGAGTGCCACGATAGCTACCAGCGCGGTTCTATCGTGGCCAGGGGGTCTGTCGTAGGCCATTGGGGTACTCCTCCCTGGGCATCTTATCTCCTAGCATCGTGGGAACCATAACCGATGTGGAGTCTCAAGTTCAACGGGTACAGTTCCTAAGAAGGAGCGGGCAAGTGGCGCCGCGGCACGGTTCTGCAACTTAGAATCCATTTAAACCGGCTTTGGGGTGATTTAGTCAGCGGACACACAGTCGATCGCATTGCCCACTCGCCCAGCGCGCCGGGGTGTGAGCCCCCGGGCCTTGCCCGGCACCTCTCCTAGAGAAGATATCTGCAGAAGGGCTTGCTCACATAAGAGGGCTGCCCCGTTGCCTCTATCTACAGGGCTGGGACCCGTGCTGGTCCAATACTGGTGTTCCTTTGTGGACTTCGAAAGGTTCGCCAGGAACCCGCACGACCCGCACTCCCCGCCTGGCGCCGCTTTAACAGGCTCGTCGGTGCCGACGGCGCGGTCGGCATCTTCCACGAGACCTACACAGTCGAGAAGGCTAACTACGAGGCTATCTACTCGAACATACTCGTTTTCGGTCTCGCGGAAGCTACTGAGCACGTCCCCTCCGTCGGTCGGCGCGAGGCCGCGAGGAGCCGTCTCGTGCGCGGCGAAAACGAGACCGCCGTCCCCCCTCCTGAGTGAGGCAGGTTTAGGTTTCCCACCCAGAGGTATAAATTATACAAGTGACAAGCAGCCGTCCGGAGAGCGGGCGCGAAAGGAAGGAAGGTTTATGGGCGAAAGGCGTAGGGGTAAGACCAGCAGAGAGGACAAGAACCAGGGGGCCATGGACAAGGCCAAGGGCCGCGTTAAGGAAGCCACCGGTGCCCTAACCGGTGACAAAGACCAGAAGGCCGAGGGCCGCGCGGACCAGCGCAGCGGCACCATGAAGGAGAAGAAGGGTAAGATTAAGGACGTGTTCAAGTAAAGATCTTCAGGGTTATCTACTCCGGGGCCGGGTCATAGAACTCGGCCCTTATTAGCGCCGATTGCTCGGACCTACGCGCTTCATGGCGGTGCGGAAGTCGTAGGTGGTTACCGACAGGCTCCCCAGCTTGTGC
>JALYGT010000020.1 GCA_030776965.1 Actinomycetota bacterium | reverse complement strand
CGTGTCCCCTTGCCTGCCGCCAGCACCACCGCCCTCATCGAAGTCTGCCCGTCACCGGCTGCGGAGACGCCTCACATAAACTATATTCTCTCCGATGCACCCGGAAACTCTACAACGGCTCTTTCCCTCGGCCAAGCTCGATGAACCCCTGAAGCGGTACACGGCCTGGAAGATCGGGGGCCTTGCCGACGCGCTCCTGGAGCCTTCGAGCGCGGACGAGCTCATAGAGGCCGTCGAGACCGCCCGCGAGCATGACATCCGCGTGACCATTCTGGGCGGTGGGACGAACGTCCTCGTCCTCGACGGCGGCATAAGGGGACTCACCGTGAGGCTCGCCCGGGCGCTCAACGACGTTAAGATAGATGGCGCGAGCGTGATCGCCGGCGCCGGCGTCCTCTACCCCGTCCTGGCGAACACGACCGCGGGCAGGGGTCTCGCGGGCCTCGAGTTCGCAACCGGCATCCCGGGGACGGTGGGGGGCGCGGTGTACATGAACGCCGGCGCCTACGGCAGCGAGACGAAAGAGGTCTTGAAGTGGGCCGAGGTCTACAAGCCGGGGACGGTCGAACGCCTGTCGAACGCCGATCTCAAGCTCTCCTACCGCCGGAGCGTCTTGCACGACCACCCGGACTGGGTCGTCTTGCGCGCGGCTTACGCTCTAACGCCGGGGAATCCCGAGGAGCTCAACGCCCGCATAAAGGGGTTCAGGGCGCAGCGCATGAACGGCTCCCCGAACAAACCGAGCTGCGGCTCCACCTTCAAGCGTCCAGAGGGCGACTACCCGGGGCGGGTGATAGAGGCGGCGGGCCTCAAAGGGACGCGCATAGGACAGATCGAGGTCTCCCACATACACGCCAACTACTTCGTCAACCATGGCGGTGGCACCGCCAAAGACGCCTTAGAGCTAATCCGGCTGGTCGAAGAGACCGTCCGCGAAAAGCTCGGCGTCGAGCTGGAGACCGAGGTGCGGGTAATAGGGGAACCGTAGGTTCTTTGGCGGGATTACGAGACAGTTTTTGCTGATTGCTGATCGCCGATAGCCGACGGCTTGTAACGGAACAGATCCGGGATGTCGCCGAGGTCGGTGTGGGCGTCGCAGACGTCCAGCAAGGCTTGAGAGGTGCACGGACCGGCGCTGATGACTTCGACGCGCAAGCCCTTCTCGCTCTGGAGGTACTCGACGGCCTCTACGTAGTCGCCGTCGCCGGAGACGAGGACGTAGGCGTCGGCGTGTTTGGCGAGGCGCACCATGTCCACGATGATGCCCACGTCCCAGTCGCCCTTGTGGGAGACGACGCGCTCCCCGTCGGGGGAAAGGGTCTCGTGGACGACGAGCGGCTTCGAGCGCACCTTGTAGCCGAACTTGTTGAGGTTGTAGACGAAGGAGCGTGTCCCGGACGCTCCTTCATCCGCTTCGTGCTTCTCGACGATGTAGAAGGTGGCTCTGAGGAGATTGCGGCCGCTCACGGCGGCATTTAGGAGTACGCCGTAGTCGAGGACGCCTTTGTAGTACGTCTTGATGGAGTGGTAGAGGTTCGCCCCGTCGACGAAGACCGCGACCTTTTCCGTAGCGTCAGACCTTTCCACAGCTTCCACAGTGGCCGCATGTTACCAGAAAAAGGACGCGCCCAAGGGCCTCCGAACGCGTCTCTGCGCGGGATCACCGGTATGATATGCTCGGGCACCGGCTAGAGCACGAGAGCCCCGAGGTAGAGAGCAAGGACGGGATGGACTTCAAGGTCAGCATAGACGAGCACGCTGACGCCTACTCGGTCGTCGCGGTGCGCGGCGAGGTGGACCTCCACACGGCCCCGAAGGTGCAGTACGCCATAGAACGTGGCTCGCAGGGCGTCTCGGCGGTCGTCGTGGACATGGGAGGCATCGCGTTTATGGACTCGACCGCCCTCTCGACGCTCATGCGCGCCAAAGACTCCTTGGAGGAAAAGGGCACCTCCCTCAGGCTCACCACCCCCTCGAAGGCCGTCGAGCGCATCTTCGCGGTGACGGGCTTCGGCGACTACTTCGACATCTACCCTTCCCGAGAGGCGGCGTTGCCAAGTTAGGAGCGCTTTAGGCGCCGCCGGGCGGCCTGGCGCTCTCTAGACGCGGGTTCATAACGTAATAGAATCTGAAAAGCGATGATGATGGGAGTGAAAAGCATCAACCTCCCAAATCCCCTCTTACGCCTCGGGGAGAGGTTCAAGGAGGCCGGGCATGAGCTGTACCTGGTAGGCGGCTACGTGCGCGACGCTCTTGGCGGGAAAGCCGGCAAGGACGTGGACGCGACCAGCGGAGCACGCCCGAAGGAGATCAAGACCCTCCTCGAGCCGGGGGCGGAGTACCTGTGGACGGTGGGGGAGCGTTTCGGGACGATCGGGGCCAGGGTCGAGGGGTACGACATAGAGGTCACGACGTACCGGACCGACCTCTACTCGCAAGGGAGCCGTCACCCGGAGGTGAGGTTCGGGACCCACCTCGAGGACGACCTGGCGCGGCGGGATTTTACGATCAACGCCATCGCGGCCGACGCCGAGACCGGGGAGATAAGAGATCCCTTCGACGGGCGCCGGGATCTTACGTCCGGCGTGATCCGGCCCGTCGGGGACCCTTTGCACCGGATGCGCGACGATCCATTGAGGATGCTCAGGGCGGTGCGCTTCGAGACGGTCCTCACCACCCCTGAAAAACCGTTCGCGATAACGCCGGATCTCGAGGCGGCGATAAGAGAGAACGTCCTCTGGCTAGAGGGCATAAGCGCCGAGCGCATCCGGGAGGAGTTCGAGAAGATACTCCTCTCGGAGAACGTGGCGGCGGGCTTGAGGGCCCTCGTGCGCCTCGGGATCATGCCGTACATCGTCCCCGAGTTCATGGAGACGGTTAACGTCGAGCAGGAGGCCGAGTTCCACCACAAGGACGTCTTCGAGCACACCTTGCTAGTGACGCAGAACGTCGAGCCGGACCCCATCTTGCGCAAGGCCGCTTTTTTCCACGACGTCGGCAAACCGAGGACGCTCGTCTACGAGCACCGCTGCACCTACTGCGGGGCGAAGAGCACGAGCAAGAACGCGGGCAAGGGGGAGTGTGAGCGCTGCGGGGGGCGGACGTTGCCGAAGAAGATCCACTTCTACGGCCACGAGAACGTCGGCGCTGCGATAGCGCGCAAGGCGATGAAGCGCCTCGTCTACCCCAAGGACGAAACGGACGCCGTCGCCCACCTCGTCGCGAACCACATGCGCCCGATGGGCTACGCGGTGGGGCGAGACCCGTGGAGCGACTCGGCCATAAGGCGCTTCATCCGCGACACGTACCTTAGTCGCGGCGGCAAGGAACTCGCCAACGTGGACCTTCTCCTC
The DNA here is from genome assembly GCA_030776965.1 of Actinomycetota bacterium. Classification (GTDB taxonomy): domain Bacteria; phylum Actinomycetota; class Rubrobacteria; order Rubrobacterales; family Rubrobacteraceae; genus Rubrobacter_F. The sequence continues at coordinate 2,877 of JALYGT010000020.1, read as the reverse complement.
AAGCTCGCTCGGGCCGACATCACCGGCAGCGCCCCGAGGAGGCGACGCATAGCCGAGGAGTCTTGGCGCAGCCTAAGAAGCAGGGTAGACGAGCTACGCGCCCTGGACGACGTGGAGAAGCTAGAGAGCCCCTTGAACGGCAACCAGCTCATGGAGCACTTCGGGCGGGGTCCTGGGCGTTGGATCAAGCACGTAAAAGACCACCTAGAGAACGAGGTCGTCGAAGGCCGCCTCGCCGAAGACGACACCGAAAAGGCCAGGGCTTTAGCCGAAGCCTACGCCAGCCAACACGACCTCTTCGAGGAGGAATAAAGGATGCCCGACGACCACGACACCCTCGTTAGCACCGACTGGCTCGCCGAGCACCTTGACGACCCGAGCCTGCGCATCGTAGACATCCGCGGCTACGTAAAGAAAAGGGACCTCGGGAACGGGCGCCAGAAGGCCGAGTATCTGGCCGCGCGCGACGAGTACGAAGAGGCTCATATACCAGGAGCCGTCTACGTAGACTGGACCCGCGACATAACCGACCCCGACGATCCCGTCCCTGTGCAGGTAACCTCGCCCGACCGCTTCGCCGCGCTCATGGGCTCTCTGGGGATCGGCGACGATGCTCACGTCGTCGTCTACGACCACGCGGGCGGCCAGTTCGCCACCCGTCTCTGGTGGGCGCTCACCTACTACGGTCACGACCACGTCTCCGTCCTCGACGGCGGCTTTAAGAAGTGGACCGCCGAGAGGCGCACCACCACCGCGGAGGTTCCTGATCCCGAGCCCGCCGCCTTCACCCCACGTCCGCGGCCCAGGTGGCGCGCCGACACCGAAGAAGTGCTCGCCGCGAAGGAGGACGACAGCGCCTTTATCCTCGACGCCCGCGACGAGGGCCAGTACACCGGGGAGATAGCGCGGGGCGAGGGGCGCGCCGGCCGCATTCCCGGAGCGAAGCACCTGCACGCCGACAGCCTCTTCGACCCGGAGGGTGGAACGTTCCGCTCGGATGAGGAGCTGGCCGCGAAGCTGCGCGAGGCCGGGATGCCGGAAGACAGGGACGTACCCCTAGTCGCCTACTGCAACGGGGGTGTTGCGGCGACCGTCCCGCTCTTCGCTTTGCACCGGCTCGGCTACAAGAACCTCGCAAACTACGACGGTTCTTGGAATGAGTGGGGAATTAGGGAAGATCTGCCCACCGAAAGGTAGGGCTTGCCCCAACCTCCAGCCCTCTTATTGGGCTCTCCAGGTGTCCACGGCAGAGGGCGGTAGTGGCATGATGATCTATACTCTCCTACTAGAAATTCTTAACACATTTTAGCGGAACTGCGATCTTACTTTGTTCGAGGGGTAGAGTGAGACCTCAGATTGAGACTTACCCTGAGGCCGGGGTCTACCCTAATACATCGACCCCATCGAAGGGAGCAGGGTCGGGCCCCTCCCACAAAAACCTCGCGATCACCACCACTCCTGCGGGAGGTGGTTTTACGGTAGAAGGAGAGAGCACCGCGCTTAGCTGCACCTTCAGATACTCTTGCGATAGCGCGCGCGGTGCCTACAGCACACCCCCGGCTTTGCACCAAAAGTCGGGGGCGTATACTAGAGATGGTAGTCCGGCACTGAACAAACCACCTCTTCTTGTAGTCGCTTGTAATTTTGGTGCGAGGCCCACACCCCCTTAATCTAGGCAGGTGGACGAGGAAAGCGTGCTCCCCCTGGTACCGCTGCAAAGAGCCTATTCTTCGTCTGTGGCACGGCTTGGGGCAGCTCCTTTCGAGGTGTGTACGCCGATCTATTATGGTCAAGACCCATAGCAGCCTCTGGCCCCACTTTGCTGGTGCAGAGCCTCGCTCGGCTTGCCTGCGGTCCTACCAGGGCGGACGCGGCTTGTTAAGAAATTTTTAGAGAAAACGTAAAAAGGCAAATTGTTGTTATTGACAGGGCCGGAAAAAGCGTCTAGTCTTCTTATCGTAATGTTAATCCTCGCCAAAGGGGGGTAGAAGTTGAAGAAGTTGATGTTGTTGGCCGCTATGATGGCGATGGTGCTTGCCACCGCGGCCCCGGCCTTCGCGCAGCAGACGAGCGGCGATGCTACGTTTGACGCTGCGATCTCCAACGAGTTGGGCAACCAGTGTGCGCAGATCCTGAACCAGCAGAACACTGGTAACGTGGCGCAAGAGCAGAACGTCGAGGCCAATCAGGATGTGCTCCAGTTGAACTTGGCCTTGCTCTTGCTTGTACTAGCCGGGGAGATAGATATTACGCAGATCAACGCCAACGAGCAGAACGTCGAGGCAAACCAGACCGGCATCTCGCAGGCACAGGCGGCAGCGCAGGCTTGCCATCAGGCGCTGACGATTAAATAGGCAGGTTTGGCTAAGAGCATCAGCGCTAGCTGATAGCGCTAGCTGAAGCTAAGCGAGGAGGCGGGTCCCTTCGGGGGCCCGCCTCCTTTTTTGTGCGCTTCTTTGCCCCTTCCTTGTGCTTTGGCCCTGGCCCGTGCTACCCGCTTCGGGCTCTCTCTTCCTCCTCCTGCTCGTACGCCGCAAGCGGCCTGTGGTGCGCTTATGCTCGTCTTGTCTGCGGTGCTACCAGAGCGGGCTAGCAGGGCGTACCGCGAGTCATTAAGAAATTTTAAGATAAACTGTGAAAAGCAGGGATTTGTTGTTGACAGGGGCAGACAAGGGTGGCATAGTACCCCTGTCAGTGTAGATTCCTCAGTTAAGGAGGGAGAATTTGAAGAAGTTGATGTTGTTGGCCGCTATGATGGCAATGGTGCTTGTCGCCGCGGCCCCGGCCTTCGCGCAGCAGGAGAGCGGCGATGCTTCTGCGAACGTCGCGATCGCCAACGAGTTGGGCAACCAGTGTGTGCAGATCCTGAACCAGCAG
>JALYGT010000019.1 GCA_030776965.1 Actinomycetota bacterium | reverse complement strand
CGTACCCCTATCGGACTGGGGCTCGGCACTCTCGGGGGATTCTGGGGCTTCTATCGCCGGGATGCGCTCAAGGGCGGCGGAGGCCACTCCTGCCGAAGAGTTTGAGCCTCCGCCCCGGCCTCCTTCCTAGGACTTGTTTTGTGTCATTGAATGTTATTTTACGACCGTCGCCGTGAGGGTGAGCGCGTTTGTGAACGATGTACAAAACTCCGAAGAGTACCTACGCTACAAGGCACAGGTGCGACGCTGGATCTGAGCCTCAAAATAAATATCGAAAGCTAACGGCTACCAGCTGCTATACCGGCAAGTACTCCGGGTTCTCGGGAAGGTCTCCGCCGGGTAGAGCGTCGCGGCGGGCGAGGAACCAGCGGCTCAAAGGCGTGTCGGGGCCGGCTTCTTCGGCGGCTTTGGCAAGGCCCGCACGCAGCTCGCCCAGAAGGACCGGGCGTTCTCCATAGGGGATCATCTCGAGCTCGGCCGCGAGGGCGGCGTCGACGAATTCGCCCCAGGGTCGCGACGCCGGGTTCTCGGGGTTCGGGGGCGCGGCGAAGGCGGCCTTCACCTCGTCGGGGAGCGTGGCGGACCCTATTAGGTCTGCGCGATCCGCCCTCTCCGCGGGATCAGAGTCGAGGTAGCGGCGGGCAGCGAAGAGCAGGAGCCTGCTGGAGACGGTTCGCTTCTCCCAAGAGGCGGCGACCGCCCCCCAATCTACGAAAGATGCGCCGTAGAGTTCCTGAAGATCCATACCTGATTATTCTATCCTGGTTACGCCATTAGGCGGCCAACAGGCCACCGGAAGGTGCCAGCCTTACGCACACCTCCGCGGGCAGTGCCCGGACGCCTCGGCCGAGCGTTGCGCCCCCTCGCGGATCTCTCGACCCCGGTTACGCGTCAGTCGTCTTAGGAGGTTAGTAGGGGAAGCGGCGCGAAACAGGAACGAGGCGTGCGCAGGAGGAGGCAAGAGCGCAGCGAACCTGTGGGGCTGACGCTCTACTACGCCCTGATGCTCTGGGGCGTCTTCCTTGAGGCGTGCAGGGAACGCCGGGAGCGCGAAGGGAGGGCCCGCGTCGCGTACAGACCTGGCCCCGCAAGACGTGGCCAGTACCCCGAAAGCAGAGGGACTGTGGCCCCTAATCCTGATATAGTGCAGGCGCGGTCGAAGGTAGGGTCTGCAGTAACCGAAGCGCCGACCCGTCAGGAGGGGCGGAATTACTTGTTGCGGCGGGCCCGAGGAAAGAAAGGCGGGCGCTAACGGATGGCCCAAGAAGGAACGGGAACGGTCAAGTGGTTCAGTGACGAGAAGGGCTACGGCTTCATCGTCCCGGACGACGGGAGCGAGGATCTCTTCGTGCACCACACGGGCATAGCTGGCGGCGGGTTCAAGTCTCTCGAGGAGGGCGAGATGGTCTCTTTCGAGGTTGTCCGGGGTAGGAGGGGATTGCAGGCCGAGAACGTCTCGAAGGTTTCCGGCGGACAGGGCATCGGGGCGAAGACCTTGGAGGTGCCGGCGGAGGTGGGAGCAGCTGCCCGCGTCCTCGTCAGGCATTTCGACCCCGAGGAGCTTTACGAGGCGATGGTGAGGGAGGCCGGGAGGGCGTAAGCCAATCTTCGAGCACCTATCAGGGCCGGGGCCTAGAGGGGCTCCGGCCCTTTTTTCTGCGCCTGCCCCCTATGGACCTCGGAGAGAGTACCGCTAAGGTTGACGGGAAGGAAGAGCCGGGACCGCTTACGGAAGAGGCCCCAGCAAAAGTCTTAGGGCTTGCAACTACCGATCGGCGTAAGGGCGCTCCTCCTTACTAGCCAGCGCACGTTGCTTACGAGTAAGGGTCATCGGCCTAGTCAGGCTGCTCCACGATGGTCGCGCGGAAGAAGTCGCCATCGATAGTGGTGGTGCACAGAAGTAAAGATCAACTGTTTTGACCTGCGTGGTACACGGCCTCGAGCCGATCGTGTGCGCTTCATTGGGTAAACCCTCGACGACGATAGAGTCGTCGACGAACGCGTTGTGGCTGTCTCGCTCGTTGATAAAGGCTTTCGAGTACCCCAAGAAGTTACGGTCGACCATGATGTTCATGCCGCTCAACCCGTGAGACTAGGCTGAGGCGGAGGTCCGGAACCCAGAGCCGTTGGTCGAATCGCGAGCGTCCCGCCCCTGCTCGTGTATAGCGGTTTGCAGTGCAGATGAACCGCAACACCACAGGCATGCTAACGCTTGTGTAGGAGGCGTTCTCGGCAAGTAGTACGCACTGACGATGCTGATGGGCCAATAACAGAGCAAACCGCTGCAGGCACCCTCTTCACCCGCTTGAAGTGGACCTCTCGCGCCTTCGGCACCAGCAAGGCGCTGAACGCGCGTTTGTGGGTTGAAGAGTCATTCTTCTGGACTTCGATCCAAGTTCCTCCCGTAGAGCTCTGCGTAGGTGTCACGGGCCTCGAGCACTTCCTCGACGTAAGCTCGGGTCTCCTCAAAGGGGATGTCACCTCCCGCGTCGAAAAGCCCTTCCGAGATCCAGGCACCCACCCGACCCTCTCCCGAATTGTACGCCGCCAGGACCAATCTTTCATCGCCCTCGTAGCGGTTTTGCAGGTAATTTAGGTACCAGGTGCCCATCCTGATGTTCGTCCTCGGGCCCCGGTAGTCCCCGGTTATGCCGCTCCGCTCGGAGATGAAGCGGGCCGTCTCCGGCCGGATCTGCATCAGCCCGTACGCCCCTTGCGACGACTCCACTTCTTCTTCGAAGTTGCTCTCCGTCCGGATCACCGCCGCCGTAAGGGCCGGCTCGACCCCGTGCTCCGCGGAAGCGGACCTGATGGTCTCCTCGTGCTCCAGAGGATGCGTGAACCGCCGGATGACGTCGTCGAGGCGGGGGAGAAGAAGTAGCGCGAGGAGAACGAGCGCCAAAACGACGAGCAGGATCGTTCCGCGGCCGCGTCGGGGCGACCGTCCGTGCCTGCTACGCTTCTCCGGCTCCTCCTTCGCCGCCGCGATTCCGCCCACCTAGCACCCGACCCACGAAATTCCTCGCCTGCGCTTTGAGTCTATCTATGTCGCCGTCGTTTTCCACCACCACGTCTGCCCTTCGAGCCTTCTCTGCGCCGGGGAGCTGGCGCGCTTCTATCGCGCGGCGCTGCTCCTCCCCCACGCCCCGCTTCTCCGCCCACTTCTTGCGCCGCTCTTCCGGGGTCACCACGGCGACGGTGACATCGAACCGCTCGCTACCCCCGCCCTCGAAGAGGAGCGGTATCTCGGTCACGAAGAGATCCGCGCCTGAAGCTGCGGCGCGCCGGTCCGTCTCCTCGCGTACCCGTGGGTGCAGGATCTCCTCGAGATCCCGCAACGCCTCCGCGTTACCGAAGACCTCTTGACCCAGAGACTCGCGGTCTATGCCCCTCTCGCCGCGCACGTGTTCTCCGTACCGTTCCACCACGGCGGCTATGGTCTTCTCATCCTCGGCGAGGAGCTCATGTACGACCTCGTCGGAGGAAACGGTCTCAGCGCCCAACTCCCCGAGAACCTCTACGAAGGTGCTCTTGCCGGAAGCCAAAGGGCCGGTGACGGCTATCGTCACCGGCCCTTGTTCGGGCTTCCCTTGTGGAGGGTTTGCAGCTATCTGTTCTCCAGGTCCAGGTCACTGAGCTTGTCGAAGACGCCGGTCCGGAGACCATCGCCGACCCGGTCGCCGCGGTCGCGGTCTTTATCGCGGTCGCGATCACGGTCTCTGTCGCGCGAGCCGCGCGGCTCGTCGTAGTCGCGGCGGAAACGGTCCTCGCGACGCGGGCGATCCTCGCGGTCGCCCCCTTCCTCGCGCTCCTCCTTCTTCGGGCGCAGGGAGAGCGAGAGGCGGCGTCGCTTGGCGTCCACGTCGATGATGCGGGCCTCCACCTCGTCGCCGCTGCGCACGATCTCGTCCGGCGTCTCGACGTGGTGGTCGGCCAGCTCGGAGATGTGGATGAGGCCCTCCACGCCCTCGGCGACCTCAACAAAGGCCCCGAAGGAGACCAGCTTCGTGACGCGACCGTTGATCGTCTCCCCGACGTTGACCCTTTCGACGATCTCCTGCCAGGGGTCCTTCCTCGTCTGCTTGAGGCCCAAGGAGATCCTCTCCCGGTCCCTATCAACCTCAAGGACCTTGACCTGAACCTCCTCGCCGACTTCGACGACCTCACCCGGATGATCCACGTGGTTCCACGAGAGCTCGGAGATGTGTATGAGGCCGTCTATCCCTTCGAGGTCCACAAACGCCCCGAAGTCCACCAGGTTCGAGACCGTCCCCGTGATGACGTCGCCCTCTTGCAGAGTGGTGAGGATGCGGTGCCTCTCCTCCTTGCGCTCCTCCTCGAGGACCGCCCGGCGACTCAAGACCACGTTGTTGCGGCTCCTGTTGAGTTCGATGACCTTGCACCCCAGGCGTTGGCCCAGGAACGAGTCGAGGTTCCTCACACGCCGGATGTCCACCAGGCTCGCCGGTAGAAACCCACGCAGGCCGATGTCTATGATGAGCCCCCCCTTGACCACCTCGATGACAGGACCCTCGACAGTGTGCTGCTCGGCGTGGGCTTCCTCTATCCGGTTCCACGCCTTCTCGAAGGCCGCCCTCTTGGCCGAGAGGATGAGCCTGCCGTCCGCGTCCTCCTTCTGGAGGACCAGGGCCTCTACGTGCTGGCCCAGCTCCACGATCTCGTGTGGGTCTGCGCCTTTGCGGATGGAGAGCTCGTTGGCGGGGATGAGCCCCTCCGACTTGTAGCCGATGTCCACTAGGACCTCATCCATATCTATGCGGACGACGTCACCCTCCACAATATCGCCGTCCTTGAAGTCGATGAGGACCGATTCGTCTACGGGGATGATCTCCCCGTTCTCTTCCTTGAAGAAGTCCTTCATCGTTAGTTCGCGTGTAGTAGCGTTTTCGGTAGTGTCCGTCATGTACTAGTTGCTTTCCTTCTCTCTTACTTGTCCGAAAGATTATACAAGAATAATCCGCATGAAGCCCTCAGCTTCGCAGAAGGGGACGCACCCGCCCCCACCGCTCCCCGATCTTCACCTCGACCTCCAGGGGCGGGCGCAGGTCGAAGGCTGCGATCATTCTCTCGACCGCGAGGGTTGCGATCTCGTCCGTGTACTCTGCATTCACGTCGAAGACGAGCTCATCGTGTACCTGCATTAGCAGGTCAGTCTTGAGGGCAGGCAGCCGTGGTGCGAGGTCCACCATCGCCACCTTGATGATGTCGGCGGCCGTCCCCTGAACCCGTGCGTTGAACGCGATGCGCTCCCCGAGCTTCCGGACGTTCTTGTTCTGGTTCCTCAGCTCCGGCACGTACCGCCTCCGGCCAAAGAGCGTCGTCGCGTACCCGAGCTCCTCCGCTTCCTCCAGCGTCGCCTGGATGAACTCTGTCACCTTCGGGTAGCGCTCCAGGTACCGCTTGATGTACCGCTCAGCCTCTGCAGGGTGCACGTTCCCCAACCTCATAGCCAGCCCGAAGCCCGAGATGCCGTACAGGATGCCGAAGTTGACCATCTTCGCTCGTCTACGAAGCTCCGGCGTCACGCTCTCCAGGCGCACGTCGAAGACCTCGGAGGCGGTGCGGGTGTGGACGTCCTCGCCGGTGGTGAACGCCTGCACGAGAGTGGGCTCCCCGGTCATGTGCGCGAGTATCCTGAGCTCTATTTGCGAGTAGTCGGCGACCACGAGCCGCCTATTAGGCGAGGCGGTGAAGGCGTCCCGGATGCGGGTGCCCATCTCCGTCCGTACGGGTATGTTCTGCAGGTTCGGTGAATCGCTGGAGAGACGGCCCGTGGCGGTCGTGGTCTGGTTGAGGGTGCTGTGGATACGCCCCTCCTCGCCGAGGAGTTTGACGAGCCCGTCTATGTAAGTACCCTTGAGCTTCGCGAGCTCACGGTAGGCGATGATTCTGTCCGCTATCGGGTGCTCGATGGCGAGTTGCTGCAGAACCTTGGCGTCTGTCGAGTAGCCTGTCTTGGTCTTCCTGACGGGCGGAATGCCCAACTCGACGAAGAGCACCTCCCCGAGCTGTTTCGGGGAGCCTATGTTGAAGGGGTGGCCGACTTCCTCGTAGATCCTGGCCTCTATCTCACCTATCCGCTCTTCTATCTCCTCTCCGACCTCCTTCAACGTCGAGACGTCTACTGGCATCCCGACCTCTTCCATCTTCCCCAAGACGTCCGCGAGCGGCAGCTCCACGTCGTAGTAGAGCCTCGCCAGCCCCATCTCTTCGAGCTCCTCGTTGAGCACCGGGGCGAGCGCGTGCACCAACATCGCCCTTCTCGTGGCCTCGCGCACCATCGGGTCCTCGTGGGTGACCTCGACCTCCGCCATCCCCCGTTCCGCCGCCAGAGCCTCGAGTTCGTAGCTCCCCGCCCCAGGCTTTGACAGGTACGCCGCGAGATACGTGTCGAAGTGCGCGCCCCTCACCCCGAGCTTCTTGGCGTCATGAACCTGCAGGGGGCTCTCGGGAGCTCCCTCCACGAGCCGCACCTCGCCCTCGGCGACGGCTACACACCAGCGGTCGCCGTTCCCGACCGGAGCCGCGGCGATCGGCTCGAAGGAGAGCTCGACAGGCTCCTCCGAGACGCGCACCTCCAGCCTCTCCGGGAGCGGTATCTCCTCGCCGCCGACTACCGGCAGTTCGGCGAAGCGGGGCTCCAAGGACCGGAACTCGTAGCGACGGAGAATCTCACGGCTCTCCGGCGCGACTCCCTCGAACTTCAGGGCCTCTGCATCGAATTCCACCGGCGCGTCGAAGCGCATACGGGCGAGCTCCAGCGAGAGTAAGGCATTCTCCCGTCCCTCCTCGAGCTTTCTCCGCGTCCCCTTCGCCTCGACCTTCTCCAGGTTTTCGTACAGGTTCTCGACGGTCCCGAACTTCGCGAGCAGACTCGCGGCGCCCTTGGGTCCGATGCCCCGGACACCGGGGATGTTGTCCGAAGAGTCGCCGACCAAAGCCTTATAGTCGGGGATCTGCTCCGGCGTCACACCGTACTCCTCGATCACCTCGTCGCGCCCGTACGGCTTCGTCTCCGAGACGCCGCGCGTCGTCCTCAAGACCTTCACGCTGCCGTCCACGAGCTGCATCGCGTCCTGGTCGCCGGTTACTATCATGAGCTCCACGTCCTCGGGGAGACGCTTGGAGAGGGTGGCCAGAACGTCGTCGGCCTCGAAGCCCTCGGCCCGGATGGCCGGGATGTTCATGGCCTCGAGGATCTCGTCCAGGTGGTCGAGCTGAGCTCTTAGCTCCTCTGGCATCGACGTCCTTTGGGCTTTGTACTCCGGGAAGATCTCCATCCGGAAAGCCGGCTTCCCACTGTCCCACACGACCCCGATCCCGACTTCCTCTTCTGAACCGAGCAGTTTCAAGACCATGCTCGTGAAGCCGTAGAGGGCGTTGGTCGGCAAACCGCTCGTCGTCACTATGCTCTGCGGCAACGCGTAGAACGCCCGGTAGAGCAGGGAGTAACCGTCGATGAGGTAGACACGCATTCCCTTTGATTATACCGAAGAGCCCGCGAACAGAGATCCCGAATTGCCGGTGCTATGCAGCCAAACCTCAGCCGCTTCCCCGAATGCAGCGGTCGCCAAGATAGGTAGCGTTCCCCAAGATACACATTCCCGGGAGCGCCAGGCTAGACAGGATCGGGAGCGGAGGTCCGCCGGTGCCCGACAGGACGTCGGCCCGGAGCACTATCGCTTCAGTATCGGCCGGCTCGTCGGGGTTGCGGCCCGCGCTCAAGGGGTAGTTGTTGTCGTTGAGCAACAGCAACCGACCGTCCTCGAGTGGGAGGATACTCTCGATGGTCTGGAAGGGAAAAGAGAACGGATCCCCGAGCCCGATGTCTCCCTCTCGTCCCGGCTCTGAGACGAGGTTGGGGTCCCGACTCGAGAGCAGATCGAGTACCCTCTGTACGTCCGGCTCGTTCGCCACGCATCATTCTCGCCTCTCGCAACCACACTTATGTTGGGCATCCCCCGACCTTCTTAGTTTCCCGAGCGTAAACTCCTCATTAAATGCGCGTGTAAGGGCCCTGGTCGGGCGCGACTTCTGGAGGATGGTGTTCTAAAAGCAGAAAGGTTTGCTTGTTAGATCTCCCCAAGGTACGCCTCGCGCACCTTGGGGTCCTGCCTATGCTTCTCGGCGGGGGCGGCGTTATGATGGAGCCGGTCTCCAGGACGTAACCGCGGGTGGTGATCTCTAGGCCACATTAGCATTCTGCTCGCCGAGCAAGATGCTCGTGCCCTGGTTGTTGGTCTATGGAAAATGTTGAACGAGAAGATGCTTTTGCGAGATCAACGGACGGTCTCGCCGCCGGTGGCGCGACCGCCCAGGTACAGGTCCACGACCTTCGGGTCGTTGAGCAACTCTCTCCCCGGGCCCGTAAAGCGGTTCTGGCCCATCTCGAGAACGTAGCCTCGGTCACTCATGGAGAGGGCTCGGCGGGCGTTCTGTTCGACCATCAGGATCGCGACGCCCTTAGAGTTGATGAGCTTTACGCGCTCGAAGATCGCCTCGACGTTCGCGGGCGAGAGCCCGGCCGACGGCTCGTCTAAGAGCAAGAGCGACGGCTCCGACATCAAGGCCCGGGCCAAAGCGACGAGCTGGCGCTGCCCGCCGGACATCGTCCCCACCTTCTGGCGGCGACGCTCAGCCAGGATAGGAAACCACCCGGAGAGCTCCTCGTAGCGGCCCTTCGCCGCCTTGGGCCGGAGATAGGACCCCATCTCCAGGTTCTCCTCCACTGTCAGGCTCGGGAAAATATTGTCCCTCTGGGGCACGTAGCTGATACCCGCCTCGACCAGCTGGTGGGTCGGCGCCCCCGTGATCTCCTCCCCCTCGAAGCGCACCGTGCCCCTCCGCACCGGCACCAACCCGAAGAGGCTCTTTACGAGGGTTGATTTCCCGGCCCCGTTCGGCCCGATGATGCTGACCAACTCGCCCTCGGCCAGATCCACGTTACAGTCCCTCACGATGTCAACCTCGGGGGTGTAGCCCACCCGCAGGTCGCGGGCTTCAAGCAGCGGCTCAGGAGGCATCGGACCTCCCCTCGAAGACCTTGTCTATGGCCTCGTCCACCGCGCCGCCGCCGGTGCCCAGATAAGCGTCTATGACCTCGTGATTCGAGCGGACCTCGTCGGCCGTGCCCTGCATTATGACCCTGCCGTTCGCCATCACGACGACGCGCTCGGAGACGCGCATCACCACGTCCATGTCGTGCTCGACGAGCAGGAAGGTCATGCCGCGGTCACGCAGCCCCCCGACGTGCTCTAGGAGGCGGGCGCCTAAAACCGGGTTCACCCCAGCCATCGGTTCGTCAAGCAGGATCATGCGCGGGTCCATCATCAAGGCCCGGGCTAGCTCCAAGAGCTTGCGCTGCCCGCCCGACAGAGTAGCGGCGTAGTCGTCCTTCTTGTCGGCGAGCTCGAAGAGTTCCAAGAGCTCCATCGCCTTCTCGCGGTTGGCGCGTTCCTGGTTGCGGACCACCCACGGCACAACCCCCGCGGCGAACATCTTCTCGCCGGCCTGTTTCGGCGCGGCGAGCATCATGTTGTCAAGGACCGTCATCCTAGCGAGGGCCTTGGTGAGCTGGAAGGTCCGCACGAGCCCCCGGCGGGCGATGACGTGCGGGGGTTTGCCGGCGATCGAGGCGCCGTTGAAGAAGATACTCCCGCCCTCGGGCTTGTAGAATCCGGTCACTACGTTGAAGAGGGTCGTCTTGCCCGCCCCGTTCGGGCCGATGAGAGCCATGATCTTGCCGGGCTCGACCGAGAGCGAGGCGCCGTCCACCGCCGCTACGCCCCCGAAGCTCAAACGTACGTCCTCGGCGACCAGGATGGGCTCCTGACGCTCCTCCTTATCGATCAAGGACCATCTCCTCTCGGTTGCCCAGAATGCCCTGGGGACGGAAAATCATGATCGCCATGATGAGCGCCCCGATCCCTATCTGCCTGAGGTACGCCGCCTCGGCTCCCGAGATGATCGCTTCGGGAATGAACAGAGTGACGTTGAAGATGGACCAGAAGATTACGGAGCCGACCACCGGTCCCCAGTGGCTCGCCGACCCGCCGAGCATCATTATGGTCCATGCCTGGAACGTAATGATCGGCAGGTAAGTATCAGGGGCTAGACTGCCGATGTCCATCGCGAAGAACACCCCGGCGAGCCCCGCTATGGCCGCCCCGAGAGCAAAAGATTGCATCTTGTAGGCCGTAACGTTCTTGCCCAGCGAGCGCACGGCGTCCTCGTCCTCCCGGATACCTTTGAGCACCCTCCCCCAGGGGCTCTTTATGAGCAGCCACAGGAGCAGCCCCACCACCACCACAGTTATCCAGACGATTATGGCCAGGTACTGGTCGGGGTCGAGGAAGCCCAGCCCGATGTCCTGGCGGAAGAAGAAGAACTCGTTTGAGTAGCCGCGGATGCCGCGCGGGCCACGGGTGTACTCGGTGACGCCGGGACCGGACTTGAGTATGAGGCGGAAGATCTCGCCGATCGTGATTGTGACTATCGCTAGGTAGTCGGTCCTGAGGCGGATGGCGGGGAGGGCGACGAAGGCCCCGAACAGTGTGGCCGCCGCCATCGCCGCGAGGAAGCTGGGCAAGAGCGGCACGTCGAACTGTGTGTTCAGGATGCCCATCGTGTAGGCGCCGATGGCGAAAAAGGCGACGTGGCCGAAGTTGAGCAAACCCGTAAACCCCCAGTGCAGGTTCAACCCCTGCACCAGAAGCGCGAAGATGCCCGCCGTGAGGATGACGCTCTCTACATACGAGATCACAACGCTCGCTTTCCGCCCATTATCCCCTGCGGACGCACCAGGAGCACGAAGATCAAGACCACAAATGCGACCGCAGTCTTAAGATCTGCCGGCACCCCGATGGCCGAGTGGGTTGCGAGCTCCTGAGTCACGCCGATAAGTAGGCTGCCGATCATGGCCCCGTAAGCGGAGCCGATACCCCCCAGGATGACCCCGGCGAAGATGAGCAGCAGCAAGAACCAACCCATGTTGGCGAAGACGCGGCCCTGCAAGCCCAGAAGGACGCCACCATAGGCCGTGAGCCCCCCGGCAATGAGCCAGGTGGTCATGGTCACCCTACCTACGTTTATGCCGCTCGCCTCGGCGAGGTCCCGGTTGTCCGAGAGCGCCCGCATGGCCTTCCCGACCCGGGTCTTCTGGAGCATGAGCCCTACCCCGACCAAGGCGACCGCGCTGCCGACTATTATCATCACGTCTTCGGGCGTGAGGGCGAAGAGCCCGAAGTCTATGCGCGTCGAGATAGGCCCGTAGCGGTAGACGCTCTCACCGAAGATCCAAAACAAAGCATAGCGCAGCACCAGCGCCAGCCCGATGGAGACGATGAGCAAATTCACCGTCGAGGCGCCCTGCCGGCGCATCGGGCCCCAGAGGATCTTTTCCAGACTGCCCGCGACCCCCGTGCCGAGCAGTATCGCGGGCACCGCCGCGACGTACAAAGGGAGCCCGGCCCCGGTCCCGACCACTGCCACGAAGGCCCCCAAGGTGAGGAAGTCGCCGTGGGCGAAGTTTATCAGGCGCAGTATCCCGAAGACTAACGTCAGCCCAACCGCCGAGACGGCCACGACTGACCCGATAACTACGCCGTTGGCGATCAATTGGAAGGCTTCTTCCAAGCTTCTCTTCCTAGCGGAAAGTGGTATCCCCACGCAATTCTCGCCCCGCGCGAGCCCGCTTGTCAAGGTACGCTTTTGGCCCCAAAAGCGCATGAATTGCCTAACGAGTATATTTTGTTTTATATTTGCGACCGACATGGGTGGGACAGGGTTTGGGGACGGAGGGCGCCAGCACAGGAGCGCGCCGCCCTTCGGAACCGTCGATCTGGAAGGAGGAAGACAAGCTTGAGAAGGTTTAAGAAGCTTGGGCTGGCAGGCCTTTTGTTCGCGTCGCTGGTCGTCGCGGGTGCCTGTGGCGGCGGAGGAGGCGGTGGCGAGGGCGGTGGCCAAGGCGGCGACCTCGGCAGCCTCACCCTGAACCTTGGCACCATCCTGCCGCTCACTGGGGATTTGTCGCAGTTCGGGTCCGGTATGCAGCAGGGGGCAGAGTTGGCGGTAAACCAGATTAACGACTGCGGCACGATGCAGGTCCAAGCCACCTATGAGGACTCGGGCACCAACGAGCAGACGGCGGCGAACGCGGCGGACAAGCTGATCGACACCGACAACGTCTCGACCATCGTGGGGGCGGCCTCAAGCCGGGTCTCCTTCGCCGTCATCGATCCCGCCGCCCAGGCGGGTGTGGTGCAGATCTCGCCGGCCTCTACCAGCCCGGACTTCAGCGACTACGAGGACGGCGGCTTCTTCTTCCGCACCGTGCCCTCAGACTCCCTGCAGGGCGTAGTCCTCGCCCAGATCGCCGACGAAGCAGGCTACCAGAGGGTGAACGTGCTGGCGCTCAATGACGACTACGGCCAGGGCATCGCCGACGTTTTCTCGGAAAACTTCGCCGGCCTAGGCGGCGAGGTCGGCGTCAACGTCCCCTACGACCCGCAGGGCACCAGCTTCGACTCCGAGGTCGGGCAGGTCGCCGAAGGGAACCCCGACGCCATCCTGCTTGTGGCCTTCCCCGAGACCGGTAGCATTATAATGCAGGCCGCTGCCGAGCAGGGCCTCGTCGGCAACATCCCCTTCCTTTTCACTGACGGTCTGGCCGACCCCGGGTTCCCCGAGGCTGCCGGGGTGAGCCTCGCCGGCGAAAGGGGCACCCGCCCGGCCACCGAGGGGCCCGGCGCGGACACCTTCAACTCGGCCTTCCAAGAGGAGTACGGGGAGGAGCCGGGCACCTTCTCCGCCAACACCTACGACGCAGTAATGTTGGTGTCCCTGGCTGCCGCCGCAGGTGGCGACGCGGAGGGCCGGACCATACAAGATAACCTGCGGCCCGGCTCGCAGGGAGGCCAGGAGGTGCTCCCCTCCGACATCTGCTCTGGCCTGGAGTCGGCAGCTGCGGGTGAGGACGTAAACTACGAGGGTGCCGCCGGTTCCCAAGACTTCGACGAGAACGGCGACGTAAGCTCCCAGTATGAGCTGTGGGAGTTCGACGAAGAGGGACAGGTCTCCCGCGACAGGCTCATCGAGCCACCCGAGACGTCCGAGCCGCAGTAGAGAAGAGCCCGTTAGAAGAGGGTGGCTCCCTAGGAGCCACCCTCTCTGCTTGCGCCGCCGAAACCCGCACGGGCTTGCTGGTGCTAATATCGAGTTATCCATCGGATAATTAACTACCAAATTTCCGTCAGAAGGGTAGAAGTTGTCTCCCAGCCGATAGTGCCTTGAATTTCCGAGAATTCGGTGTCGGAAACCGTCTGATAAATAGCTGGAGGGATTCTTGATCACACTTCTTGGGTAGCTCAGAACGGCAAAATAGGGTTTCTTCACCCTGTTTTGGTAGGTCGTGGGTCTCATATTGAAGCCTATTCGGATTTATCAGACAGTTTCCGAGAAACTGTCTGAAAAGCCACGGTGGGCCCCGAGCTGAAGGCTCGAAGGTCGACGAATCGAGCCCAAAAGCCCTATTTTGCTGCTCTTGGGGTCAAAAATGGAGGCTCCAGAACTTATTCTAGACCCTTTTCGGACAGTTTCTCGGGGATTCGTTTCTATTCTTTTGCAGGGCTTTGAGGCAAACGGCAGAGATGATGATGTAAGCCCGGCCCCTTGATAGATTCAACCTCAAATATCCCTTCAGCGAATATAACGTCAACCTGGCTTTAGTTGAGGATGCTTGAGGTAGTAGTCTACCTTATAAGCGGCGTACGAGAGGCCGACGAGCAACGGGACGGTCATCGCGATAACGAAGAGGTCCTTCCAGCGGTAGGAGATTGCGTCGGTGCTCCCGGCGAGTATGTTGGCGTCAGAGATCAGGGACGGGAAAGGTATCTGGGAAGCATCCTTCCACGCTAGCCCTGTATTCTGCAGGATGAAGGACATGCCGATCGCCGTGATCAGGACGGCCAACCGCAGGGAGTTGCGCAGAGGCTTGTAGACGATGCGCTCGATGCCGCCGTTGATGAGGCGTCATGTGATCATGGCGACGAAAAGCGCCAACAGCATCCCGAAGATCTTCAGCGCGGTACCGCTGCTCGCGTCTATGGAGGAGAAGAATCCCAAGCTCAGGAAGGTCCCGCTCAAGACCGTGACGCCGACGAAGGACCCGATCATGAAGTTGGCGCCGTGAGCGAAGTTTATGAGCTCGATGATGCCGTAGACGAGCGTGTAGCCAAGCGCGATGAGCGCGAGGATCGCCCCGTCGGTGAGCTCGATAAGGAGCTGCGAGACGAACTGTCCCGGGTCCCTGACCGCCCAGACGAGCAAGAGCAACAGGAGCGCGGCGACGATCACCACGGCGATCCTCGACGACCAGCTCGAAGGCCTGACGCCGTCCAGCAGCGCCGCGCCTTTGGGCTTCGCCTCTTGGGTGGTAGCCATGTCCGGAACCTATTCTAGAGGAGCAGGCAAGAGTGGGGAGCCTCCTCTCAAGGCCCCCGCACCGCCCGGACTACGCTCCTTCGACGTCTATTACCCTGTCGAACTCGAACTCGCCGTTCAAAACGCGGTTGCCGGAGAGCTCGGTGAGGATTGTATCTCCGTCCGCGTCGAAGCTCCAGGTGCCCAGGACGCCGCTGTAGTTTTCGGTTGCAAACAGCTCCCGGACCACACCTTCGCGGGTGACCTCGCCGTCGGCGCTGTAGGCCCTCTCGATGGCGTCGAGCAATACGTTGGCCGCCTCGTAGCCGTAGGCGGTGTACGCCTCGACGTTGGAGTCGGGGAACCTCTCCTGGTAGTTCTGGACGAAATCCTGGCCCGCGCCGGGTAACTCCTCCGGGGGCAGGCCGCCGAAGGTTATGTAGACGCCATTGGCCGCTTCGCCCGCCGCCTCGAGGAAGGCGTACTCTAGGATGCCATCCGCGCCCATGAAGATCATGTCCTCGTTTGACATCCCCGCCCCAACCTTATCGGAGACGAGCTGGCCGGCGTTGTTCTGGGTTATGCCGCCGAAGTAGATGGCGTCGGGATCAGCCTGCGTGACCTGGGCCATCAGCGAGCGGTAGTTGGCGGCGTTGCCGTCTATGCTCTCGCGCCCCAAGACGTTTATCCCGAGCTCGTCGGCGCCCTGCTCGAACTGGTCGGCGAGGCCCTTCCCGTAGGTCTCCTGGTCGTCGAGGATGTACACGTTCTGGACCCCTAAGTCGCGCATCCAAACGGCCCCCGCGCGGCCCTGCTTGTCGTCGGCAACGATCACACGGGTGTAGTTGCGCTCGCCCGTGGGGTAGTACTGCTCGGGCTCGGCGGGCTCGCCGCCCTCTTTGGTGAGGCCCAAAGCCGTGTTTGCCGGGCTGACCATCGCGAGGTTAGCCTCGTTGAGGATCGGGATCTGGACCGCTGCGCACCCGGAGTTGAAAGGCCCGATCCAACCGACTATAGCCTCGTCCTGGGCAGCGCTCTGGGCGTTCTCGGAGCACCGGGCCTCGTCCCACTTGCCGGCCTGGGCCGTGGCGTCGTCCTGGGACGTGTACTCGATCGTCACGTCCCCGGCCTGGTAGTCACGCTCCTCCAAGGCTAGCGTTATGGCGTTGACGATGGTCTCGTTCTGCGGCCTTGAGGAGCCTTGCAACGGCAGGTCGCTTACTATGGTAGCGGTCGGGCCTCCGCCTCCGTCACCGCTACACCCCATGATAAAGAACGCGGCGGCTACCGCCAGCACCGCGAGCATCCCTACTCGAAGTCTTCCCCGCACCTTGCCTCCTTTATAGAGCCCCATCATGCGGGCTTCCCGACCTTCCGCCAAACGCCAGAGTTAGAGCGTTATTAAAGCAGTATTATTGCCTCGCCAGCTCTTCCCTATTGACAGAACGATCCGGTGTATGGGCCGTGCTATAATCGCTGCTCTCTTCCCCGCCTGCCGGAGTGGCGGAATCGGTAGACGCGCCGGACTCAAAATCCGGTGAGGGCGACCTCGTGTGGGTTCGAGTCCCACCTCCGGCACAATGTAATCCTCCTGCAAAGGGCAGAAAAATTACTTGCCTAGAGAGCAGCCCCCGACACGAGCATCGGGGGCTGTGGCAGCAGTAGGGCAGCAGTAGGTTAACGAAGGGCATCCTCCATCGCCTTGACAGCGTGGTCCTGCATGTTGGGCAGCACGTGAGAGTAGGTGTCTAGGGTTATTGCTATGGTGGCATGCCCCAACATCTCGGAGACGATCTTGGGGTTTACGTTCCTGCCGAGAAGCAGCGTGGCGCAGGTGTGACGGAGGTCGTGGAAGCGTATCTGCGGAAGCCCGGCTCGCTTCAGGAGCGGCTTAAAGCGGTGGTTGGTCACGCTGCGGCGGTCCAAAGGTTCGCCCGTCTCCGAGGCGAATATAAGGCCGTTCTCCCGCCACAAGGAGCCCACCCGGCTATCTCCTCTAGCTGCCGCTGCAAATGGCTCCTGAGGGCGTCTATGGCGCTCTCAGAGAGCTTCACAGATCTCTTGCTGCCCTTGGTCTTAGGGGCAGAGAGTATGGGTCCGCCCTTCGCGGTGGTTAACGTGCGTCGAACCTGTAGCGTACCCTCGTCGAGGTCTACGTCTTCCCACCTGAGCCCCAATAGCTCGCCTTGTCTTAGCCCTGCGTGAATCGCCAGCACGTAGAGGGCTTCGAGTCGGTCCCCACGTGCAGCCTCCAGGAGAGTCTTAACCTGCTCCGGCGTCAGTGGGTGTATCTCTTCACGGCGCACCTGCGGGGGCTTCACGGCCTCCGTGGCGTTTCGAGGTAAAAGCCCGTCACGCACGGCTTGCTTGAGCGCCTTGTGCAGTATCACATGGATGTATTGGACGGTGCGGGGGCTCAAGGATTGCAGCTTGTCCTTGTACAGGCCGCGCACGTGTGCAGGGATTATGTCCTTCAGCTTTATGTCGCCAAGCACGGGGATTATGTGCTTCCTGGCGATCTGCTCGTACCGCTCGTGGGTCGTGGTCCGCACGGTGTCCTTTACCGAGTCCTCAAGCCAACGCTGCAAGTAGCTATCAAGGGTGAGCGTACCGGCATCGAAGGTTAAACCACGGTCGGCATCGCTCATGGCCTGTCTCAGTAGCTTCTCAGCATCACTTTTCTTCTTAGCCGACACATAGTGACGCTTGCCGTTCACCCAGTACGAACCACGGTAGCCGATGACTTTGCCTACTTTATTCTTTCTCGGATAAACCGTGCCTGCGCCATTGCCCTTCTGCTTCTTCTTGGCCATCCCTTACTCCTCTCCCTTCATCAGCTCTTTGGGTTGTACACCCAACGCTTCGGCCAGCCTGCGGATCGTGCGTGGCTGCGCGTCCTGCTTGCCGAGCTCAAGACGATTGATCGTGTCGTACGCAACGCCGCTCCTCCTCGCCAGGTCTCGTAAAGAGAGTGCCTGCTCCTGACGCAGCCGCTTTAGCTGCACCCTGTCCACTTCCGTAAATCTCTCAGCCATAGCACTATTTTACTGATTATTTACTGATGATTCAAGGATAGAGCGGTAGATTAAGGTCTCTTAGGGTCTCAGAGTCAGAATCCATCCTCGGGCCCATAAGAGGAGGAGGGGCGTAGCCGGTGGCGTAGGCTCTTCGAGTGAATATCCACCCAAACGTGTAGCAAGCTGTCTGGTCTAAATCTCTACCCACCCCTAGGAATCCGCCCATATCCCCAGTCCAAACGCATAAGCATCCGAGAGAGTGAATAGGGGTTCCCGGGAACACATCTTGTCGGCAACTGGGTGAATAGAAGCGACGGGGCAGTATCCTACGAGTGCACGGGAAGCAGCAGTCTGCAATCATTACCCTAATGTCATAAATAGCAAGGATTAGAAGTAGAGGGATGAGTAAGC
>JALYGT010000018.1 GCA_030776965.1 Actinomycetota bacterium | reverse complement strand
TCCCGACGCCACGGGTGCGGGCAACAAAGATCTCGTTCCCCTCTATGAGGTCTATGAAGTCCGGCTGGAGGCGCTTCTCCAAACCCTCCATGTACTCCCAGATCCTCTCGGGTATGCCCTCCGGCAGGTCCGCCTTCACCCCGCCGATACGGATGTAGTGGAACATCATCCTGGCGCCCGTGATCAACTCCAAGATGTCCTGTATCCGCTCCCGCTCCCGGAACGCGTAGAGAATCGGCGAGAACGCTCCGAGCTCCAGCATGAGGAAGCCTATGGACGGGATGTGGCTCATGAGGCGGCTCAACTCACTCACCAAGACCCGCAGGGCCTCCGTCCGAGGCGGTATCTCGACGTCCAGCAGATCCTCGACCGCCAGGCAATATCCGTGCTCATTCGCCATGTTGTTCATGTAATCGATCCGGTCCGTAATCGGAATGACACCCGGATACATGCGGTTCTCGGAGATCTTCTCCTTGCTACGGTGCAGGTATCCCATGATCGGGTCGCACCTCACCACCGTCTCGCCGTCGAGCTCAAGGATGAGCCTCAAGAGCCCGTGCATCGCCGGGTGCTGGGGCCCCATGTTCATGTCTATGGTCTCGAGGCCGAACTCGTCCCGGATGTCGGGGCTCGCCAGCCGGCCGCTCGCCCGGCCGCTTAAAGCTGCGCGCTCCGCAGGACGTTCTTCTCTAAGCATCCTCTACCTCAGATTCTCGAAGGTACGCTTGGTGCTGATCTCAAAGCTCTTGAGCAGCGGGTGGTGGTCGAAGTGATCCTGCCACATGTATAACCGCCTCAGGTCGGGATGCCCCTTGAAGGCCACCCCGAACATGTCGTAGGCCTCCCGCTCGTGCCAGTTGGCGGTGGGATAGGTCCCCGTCACCGAGTCTATGACCGGCTCCTCACCCTCGATCGTGGTCTTGACCCGCACGATGACGCCGCGCAGATCCAAGAGCTCGTACGTAAACTCGAAATACCCCGCCCGGTCCACGACCGTGATGTACGAGAGGTGCAAGATCCCTAAAGACTCCCGGGCCGTCGCCAAAACGGCCGGCACGATGTCTGGCTCGACCACGAGCCGTACCACGTTCCCCTCAACGGACGCCTCCTCGAGCTCGTGCCGGTTGCGAAAACCCTCGAGGTAGCGCTCCAGCCTACCTTGTAGGTCGCTTTCGGGCAGCGTTACGGCCATCTTCTAACCCTCGTCCTTCGACTCGTCGGGCTTCTTGGCGGAGTAGTCCTTGCTCCCTTTCGGGCTCGCCGGCTCCTCTTGTCCGCCGCCTCGCTCGGCATGCTTGTTCTCCGGGATCCAGCCGACGTCGGTCATGGCGGCGGGCGGCATGCCCTTGCGCTCGAAGACGTAGGTGCGCTTCAAGGGCCTTATGCCCTCAAGACGCGGGGCCGTGCCCTCGCCGATGTCCGTGTACTCCCTCTCGGGGAGGTACTCGAGGAGCTCGCCGTCCTCGGTGACGAGCGCCGGGCGCGGCTTCTCGTAGCCGACCTGCCGGTCCCGTTCGACCTTCTTCTGCAGCGTCATGACCCCGAAGATGAGGGCCTCGGGCCGCGGCGGGCAGCCCGGCACGTAGACGTCCACCGGAATAACGCGGTCCGCCCCCATGAGGACGGAGTAGCCGTCGAGGAACGGGCCGCCCGAGATGGCGCAAGCCCCCATCGCGATGACCCACTTGGGCTCGGGCATCTGCTCGTAGAGGCGCGTCATCCGCTCGGCCATCTTGGTGGAGACGGTGCCGGAGACGATCATGACGTCCGCCTGCCGTGGCGAGGCGGGGAAGAAACCAGCCCCGAAGCGGTCGAGGTCGTGGTGGGACATGCCGGTAGACATCATCTCTATGGCGCAACACGCCAGACCGAACTGCAGGGGCCACAAAGAGTTCTTCCTGGCCCAGTTAAAGAGCTTGTCGGTGCTCGTCGTTATGAGGTTGGGCTCGTCGAACTGCTGCATCACACCCATTCAAGTGCCCCCTTCTTCCAAGCGTAGGCGAGACCGACGCCCAATATGAGTACGAAAACAACCATCTCTACGAAGCCGTACAGGCCAAGGCTCCGGTAGACCACGGCCCACGGGTAAAGGAACGCCGCCTCGACGTCGAAGATCAGGAAAAGGAGCGCGAAGACGTAGTAGCGGACCGGAAACGGGCGCCAAGGGTCCGTGACCCTCGCCTCGCCAGTCTCGTAAACGCGGCGCTTCTCCCGCGAGCTCCTGCTACTGGGCGCTATGAGCCGCGCCAAAACCAGGACCGTCGCCACGAAGCCCACGACCAGCAAGATAAACAAGCCCACATACACGTAGAGCGTGCCGTAACCGATCTCCTGCGTGCCTTGTAACAGAGCTAACGCCAAAGTAAGTGGGTCCTTCCTTCGAACGGAACCATGCGGAATATAACCGCGCTACACGCAGCTTTCAAGGAGCTAGCTGACCTTCAGCTGTGAGACCAGACACTAGTTATTCCCTCCTTTACCACTGTCCGAACTTATTGCCAGAGGTCAGCTGGTCTTGTTGACAACGTTTTCCGGTCGGTTAGACTAATTTCCAGGAAACATCTAGGAACAAACGTTCCTGCCTGTAGAGGCTGGCACCGGCTGAAAGCAGGGATGCTCAGGAGAGGAGGAACGGTAGTGACCTATGTTATAACCGAAGCGTGCATCGGCACGAAGAACACCGCTTGCGTGGGGGTGTGCCCGGTGGACTGCATCTACGACGCGGGGGACCACTACATGATCAACCCCGAGGAGTGTATCGACTGCGCCATGTGCATGCCCCAGTGCCCGGTGGAGGCCATCTACCCCGACGACGAGGTCCCCGAGGACATGCAGCACTACATCACCAAGGCCGCCAAGTTCGACTACTCGAGGATTGCGCCAGGCTTCGGGGAAAATTAGTCGGATAGCTCTTTAGGAGCAACGGATCATGGCCGAGATGAAGCAACGCAGCCTCGAAGAAGTAAAGGCCTTGAGCGTTGAAGAGGCCATCGAGATCATGCGCCAGGCCGGCATCGTAGGAGCCGGGGGTGGCGGTTTCCCGACGTACTTCAAGTACAAGGCCCCTCAGCCGCACCTGATAGTCAACGCCACCGAGAGCGAGCCCGGCTACTGGGGAGACAAGCTGCTACACAAAGAATACCTCGGGGAGTTCCTGAAGCTGTACGAGGCCATGAAGGCGATCTTCGGATTCGAGCAGATCTCCATGGGTGTCCACGAGAAGGACCGGGAGTGGTTCGCCGACTACGCCGAGCACGCCGACGACGGCCTCTACGATATGCGCTACGTGCCGGACAAGTACTCTTTGGGCGAGGAGAAGACCCTCATCAAGCACGCCACCGACACCAAGGTGCCGCGGTTCATGGATACGCCCGACGGGAAAAGGCGCCCGGGGTTGCCCTTGGACGCCGGGATCATCGTCAACAACTCCGAGACGCTCCTGAACGTCTACAACGCGCTCTTCCTCGGCAAACCGACGACCACGAAGTTCCTACAAGTCTATGGCGAGGAGATGGACCTGAAGGTCTACGAGGTGCCGATAGGAACCTCCTTCGTGGAGGTCCTCGGGATAGCGGGGATAGACGTCGAGAACTCTAACCACCTCTCGGCTTTAGACGGCGGGCCGTACCTGCACGATATTAGTATCGAGGAGCTGGGGACGGGCGACGCCTACGTGCGGCGGACGACGAACGCCCTCTTCTTAATCCTCAAGAACAAGCAGGGCAAGGAGTACGCCGACATAAAGACCAGGCCCCCCAAAGAAGGCATCGCCTCGCTCGTCGGCAAGGTCTCGGGTGTGCACGTGCCTTTGGGCGGCGGTTTGTTGAAGCCGGCCACGCCACTCGTCTCCGAAGGCGACGAAGTCGAGTTCGAGCAGAAGATCGGGGAGCCCGTGGACGAGGGCTTCTCGACCGGAGTCTGGGCGAGCATGGGGGGAACGATCTCCTCGATCAAGGACGACATCGTCACCATCGCCGGCGGCGAACCGAGCCGGCAGGAGGCCGAAGCGAAGAGGCAGAGGTGAGGACACCCGCACCAGAAGGCCGGTACGCCTGGCCCTCCGCATGCTCCGCGCTCTGATCTCCTCCTTCCGACTACCGAACAAACCGGTACGGTGGTATTGGTATATCAAAGGGTGATCAATACCCCCTCCCGATGATCTGGACGAACTGCACGAGCATGTGCCGGTAGGTCTCGAGCGAGGAGGCTACGACGTACTCGTTGGGGCCGTGGTGGCCGCCGCCGATGGGGCCGAACTCGACGCCTGGCACGCCGGCCCGCTGGAAGTAGACGATGTCGGAGGCGCCGTGGCGCCCGACGCCGACGGGGTTGCCGTGGTAGTGCCTCGCGGCGACCTCGCGCAGGGCCTTGACGTACGGGTTCGAGCGGGAGACGTAGGTCGGCTCGCGGCAGAACAGGACCTCGACCTCGGCGGGCAGGTCTATGGAGCGGATCTGGCGCACGATCTCCTGCGGGTCCTGGTTCGGCAGGTAGCGGATGTCCAGGTCGTAGGTGCAGCGGTCGGGGACCCGGTTCAGGACGTCCCCGCCGATGATGCGGGCCAGGTTCATGCTCGGGTAGGGGAAGAGCTCGTTCCTGGCTCCAGCGAACGGCAGCTCGGCGACGCGGCGGTAGTGCTCGTGGGCCAGTAGGGCGGCGTTCTTGCCGAGCCACGGCGTGGAGCCGTGAGCGCTCTTTCCCCGCAGCGTGATGCGAAGGTCGAGGACGCCCTTAGACTGGGTGCCGACGTGGAAGTCGGTCGGCTCGCCGGTGATCAGGAAGTCCCCCACGTGGCCGGCCTTGATCAGGACCTCCGCGCCGGTGCGCGCGCCGTGCTCCTGCTCCTCATCGGGGACCACGAGGAACTCGACCGTGGCGTTGCACCCTAGAGTGTTGAGGTCATCGACGGCATACATCATCGCCGCCAGGGCGCCCTTCATGTCGTAGACGCCGCGACCGTAGAGTTCGCCGGTCACCTCGTAGGGCTCGAACTGCCGCTCCTCGCCGGGCACGACGTCGGTGTGCCCATGCAGGAGTACACGCGGCTCGCCCGAGCCCACCCGAATCACGAGGCAGGTCAGCTCGCCATCGGGCCCGGCACCTTTGTACCGGATCGCCTCCAGGCCCCGCGCCTCGAACCAGCCGTGGATAAAGTCGACCGCGGAGCGGGCCACGCCGGGGGTGTACGACCGGAAGCGAACCAGCCTCCGCGTAAGGGAGGATACCTCGGTGTCGTCCGTTAGCGCCAGGTCTCACTCCGTTCTCTAGCCGCCAGGCTCAACCGAAGAGCCCTACTACTATATTAGACGGAGCCACTTCTGGCGGAGGAAGCGAATTTTTAAGGGATGACCGGGGTGCCGACCTCGAGGGCGACGGTCGCCCCGATCGCGGAGAGCCTCTCCTCGAAGTTCTCGTAGCCCCGCAGTATATGTCGGGCGCCGTCCACGACCGTCGTGCCTTCGGCCACCAGGCCCGCCAGCACCAGCGCCGCCCCGCCCCGCAGGTCCGGCGCTTGCACGATGGTCCCCGAGAGTCTCCTGGGGCCCCGAATCAGGGCCCGGTGCCCGCCGAATAGGTCTATGCCGGCGTCCATCCGGTTGAGCTCCTCGGCTACCTGGAGCCTGTTCTCGTAGACGTTCTCGGTGATGATGCCCACCCCCGAAGCCTGGGTGAGGAGGACCATCATCTGGGCCTGCAAATCCGTGGCGAAACCGGGGAACGGCAGGGTGGAGACATCCACCCCCGTGAGGTCCGCCGGGTCCTCGACCCGCACCCGGACCCCGCCGAGAGGTCCGTCCAGAACGTCCACGTCCACGCCCATCTCGCGGAGTTTTTCGAGTTCCATCTTGAGGTGTTCGGGGCGAGCGTTCTTGATGACCACGTCCCCGCCGGTGGCGGCGGT
>JALYGT010000017.1 GCA_030776965.1 Actinomycetota bacterium | reverse complement strand
CGTCCACCAGCCCCTGCGCGAAGCGCACGTTGCGCTCCTGCAGACCGACGGCGTGATCGAGGATCGTCCCGAACGAATCCCGCGTGGTCTCCGCGAGCCGCTCCGCAGCCTTGTTAGCCTTGTCCATGTTAGCCACTCTGCTAACCCCTTTCTCGCGCTCTTGCGCGAAATAGCTTGCCGCCGCTACTCCTCGTCCTTCTTCTTCTCTTCGGGCCGTAGCGGCCTGCCCGTATACATCCGGAAGAAAGTCTCCATGGTGTTCTGGTACTGCTCCAGCGACTTGGCCCAGAAGTCGAGGTAGGCCCGACCAGCGTCGGTGATGGTGTACATCCGGCGCGCCGGCCCACCCCTGGAGGTCTCCCAGGTGGACTCGACGATGCCCTCCTTCTCCATCTGCCGCAGCGTCCGATACAACGTCCCAGGGTTCATCGCCTCGAACCCGAACGCCGCCGCCCGCTCCATGAGCTCATACCCATATGAGTTCCACTCCCGCAAAGAGAGCAGGATCACCGGTACCAGCCAGTTCCTCGGTCGCGCCTCAACCCCCCGGAACTCAGTCTCCCGGGCCTCGGTGTCGCGCTTGCGTTCCTCGTCGTTCATGACACTCTCTTCCATACTCTATGTGCATTTTACATATAGATGCCGCGCTGTCAAGGGTATCGGCGGAATATTTTGTTACATTGTAGCGTCTTATATGCGTTTCGTACATAGTTTGAACGGGGTTTTCGCTATCAATAAACTTGGGCTGCAGTAGATCCTAGGGAAGGGAGGCGCTGGTGGGCACCTTGAAGGAAGCGGTGGTGGTGGTTACGGGGGCGAGCCGGGGCTTGGGCCGCGCCATCGCGGAGGAGTTGGGTCGCGGCGGGGCGAAGGTCGTGGTCAACTACTCGCGGAGCAAGGAGCCGGCGGAGGAGTTGGTCGACCGGATCTCCGAGAACGGCGGGGAGGCGATAGCGGTCCAGGCCGACGTCTCGGATCCCGAACAGGCCCAGAGCCTCATAGACCGGACGATAGAGGAGTTCAACCGGATAGACGTGCTGGTCAACAACGCCGGGATAAACGTGGACCGCACCTTGAGGAAGCTCTCGGTGGAGGACTGGGACAAGGTCATCCAGGTGGACCTGAACAGCGCCTTCTACACGGTGCACGCCGCGCTGCCGCACATGACCGAGCAGGGCGGAGGCAAGATCATCAACATGAGCTCCTTCGTGGGCGAGGCGGGCAATGTCGGCCAGGCCAACTACTCGGCGGCCAAGGCGGGCCTGCTCGGCTTCACCAAGACGGCCGCCAAGGAGCTGGCCCGCTACGGCATAACGGTGAACTCGATCTGCCCGGGCTTCATAGAGACCGACATGGTCGCCAGCATCCCCGAGGATGCTAAGGAGAAGCTCCTGAAGACGGTCCCCCTCGGCCGCTTCGGCCAGCCGGAAGAGATAGCCCGCGCGGTGCGCTTCCTCATCGAAGACGGTGACTACATCACCGGGCAAGCCCTCGACATAAACGGTGGCGTCTACATCAGAACCTGAAGACACCGAACCACCCCTCAGACTACGGCCCCCGCCTTACGGCCAGGTTATAACGCCATGAGTCGTGAGGCGGTGGCAGTTGGCACAAAGCGTGGCTAGATTACTGCGGTCGTTGTTGCCGTGGTCACCGTCCAGGTGGTGCACATCCAACTGGCAGGGATGCTTCGGCTTAAAGCCGCAACGGGCACATTTGTCCTCGACGTGCCAGCGGTAGGGCCGTTCTTTGGCGTTTAGCTGCTGAAATCTGTTACGCTTCCACTTACGTTCAGCCACGCCGCAGCGCCACCCGGGCTGCTTCGGTTTGATGTGTACGGGGCCACAATGTGCGCAAACTGCCCGCCGATTGATCGGGTCTATGTTGCTCAAGCAATGCAACTTTTTTCTCACATAAAGCAGTATAAAGGCGCCGCTCTATTTCAACAGTGCCAAATGGACGGGGCTTTCGCGCCGTACGTCTCCGCGTAATGTGATCCCGCAGATAAACCAGCTCGCCACAACACTCTATAATCCCGGAGGAAAAGCTCCGGGAGCCCGCCCGACCACAGCCACTATGTTGATCTAGTTTATATCTACGCTGGACACATAAGTTCATTCCGTATATAATTTAACTAGTATGTAACGAGCCCCACCAACGGTGCGGGGCTGCAATGTTCGGCGACCGAGAGAGGTGTGCTCGTGAGGCTAAGCGGACGTACTGCGGTCGTGACGGGTGCGGCCCGGGGCATTGGGGCGGCCGAGGCTATCCGGCTGGCGCAGGATGGGGCCAACGTCGCGGTGCTGGACCTCTCTGCGGAGGCTTGCCGGCACACGATGGAGGCCGTCGAGGCGGCCGGGGTCGAGGCGCTCGCGCTCGCGTGCGACGTGTCGAGTGCCCAGCAGGTCGAGGCGGCTTTCGAGGAGATAGCCAACCGCTTCGGGCGGATCGACATCCTGGTGAACAACGC
>JALYGT010000016.1 GCA_030776965.1 Actinomycetota bacterium | reverse complement strand
TGCCACTGCCCCGTCGCTCTCCTCGTAGACCACCTTGATCTCTTGGTCCCCGTACCAGTCCGCGCCGACGACCTTGGTGAGGCCCTTGAGCGTGATCCAGACGTTTTTCCTGCAAATCGATGTATTTCGGAAGTGGAGCCGAGGGGATTCGAACCCCCGACCTCCGCCATGCGAAGGCGACTCCATAATATCGCCGTTGTCCGCTAGTGTTCAAAAATTCCTGCAAATAAGCATATTCTTTCTTGCAGATTATCATGAGTGTTCGCCATTGTTCGCCTGAGTTGGTGTCAGGTTGGTGTCATTTTTCGAGCACATTGCAAGAGATTACGCGATCCGCGGCGCTATCCGGTTCTCCCATCGTGTGCTTGCTTCCGATGTGTTCGGAGGCGAGTCAGCCGGGGACGTGAGCGAACGTGTCCGGGTTCGGACCGGTGCGGCCGTCCTCGCCTCGATCGAGCGCAGTGATCGCGTCTATGTCGCCGGACTCGAGCTCGAAGTCGAACAGCTCGAAGTTCTCCTTCATACGCAGTGGCGTCACCGACTTCGGGAACACGATGTCGCCGCGCTGGATGTGCCACCGCAAGACGACCTGTGCCGGTGTCTTGCCGACCTTGTCGGCGATCTGGGTGATGGTGGTGTCTTCGAGCACCCCACCCTTCGCGATCGGCGACCACGCCTCGGTGGCGATCCCGTGCTCCCGACCGTACTCGCGCACCGCGTCGTTTGTGAAGTAGGGGTGTACCTCGATCTGGTTCACCGCCGGCACCGCGTCGCTCTCAGCGGCCAACTGCTCTAGGTGCTCGATCTGGAAGTTCGACACGCCGATCGAGTGGGCCTGGCCGGCGCGGTGGAACTCCTCGAGTGTCTTCCAGGTGGACACGAAGTCCCCATCGTAGAGTGTGGGCAACGGCCAGTGGATGAGGAACAGGTCCACGTAGTCGAAGCCAAGATCGGAAAGCGTTTTGTCGAACGCTTCGCGGGCGTCCTGGGGCTCGTGGAACGCGTTGCTGAGCTTGCTGGTTACGAAGATGTCGCCGCGGTCGAGGTCAGAGGCGTGGATGGCCTCGCCGACTTCCCTCTCGTTGCCGTACATCTCCGCAGTGTCGATGTGCCGGTAGCCGATCTTCAGGGCCTCACTCACCGCCTCCGCGGTGTCCTTCGGCTCGATCTGGAAGACCCCGAAACCGAGCTGGGGGATGGCGTTGCCGTCGTTAAGTGTGATGTTCGGCACCACGTTCATGGTCGACTAGCTCCTTCATCTGGGGTAACTGCCTCTCAAACTACCAGAGACCATAAAAAACACAAAAATACCCCATTCGGCTTGTCGACAAACGTCGCGTACGCGTGCCACGAGCAAAGAGTTCGAGCCGCCCCCGTCGTCCGTAGGCTCTATACTGCAAAATAATAGGTCTTAGTAGTGAACCCGACGAGACTCGAACTCGTGACCTCTGCCATGCGAAGCAGCACGATATTTACTGGAGGTTCCCAGAGTTTGCAAAACTCCCGCAAACAGATGTATTTCTGTGTTGACGCTTTTCTCGTAAATTCAGGAGATTTACTCAGGTCGCTGCACGGTTGCTGTACACTCTCGCCGGTTACCAAGAGCATTCCGACGTGTTGGGATTAGACGCTGCCGGACTGGCGCGAAAGCTCCTTGCGAACGGCAGGGGCGACCTCGGTGCCGAACATCTCGATGGCGCGCATCACCTTCTCGTGCGCAATCGCGCCGACGCTGATCTGCGCCATGAAGCGCTGGTGGCCGAAGAGCTCGTGCTCAAAGAGGATCTTCTCTGCGACCTCCTCCGAGTTGCCGACCACAAGCGCACCACGCGGCTCACGCCCTATCTCGAACTGCTCGCGGCCCATTGGACTCCAGCCGCGCTCGCGGCCGATGCGGTTCATCATCGCGGCGTAGGTGGGGAAGTACTCATCGCTTGCTTGCTGGGATGTCTCGGCCACGTAGGCGTGCGAGTTGATGCTTATCGGTAGTCGCGCCGGGTCGTGACCGGCCTCGCTCGCAGCCTCACGGTAGAGCCGGGCGAGCGGCGCGAAACGTTCGGGCTGGCCGCCGATGATCGCGATCGCCAGCGGCAGGCCGAGCAGCGCGGCGCGAACGACCGACTGCGGCGTCCCGCCGACGGCGATCCAGACCGGCAACGGGTCCTGAATCGGACGCGGGTAGACACCGGCATCGGCGAGCAGTGCGCGGTGCCTGCCCGACCACGAGACGCGTTCGGACTCGCGCAGTTTCAGCAGAAGATCGAGCTTCTCGGCGAACAGCTCATCATAGTCGCCCAGGTCGTAGCCGAACAGCGGAAACGACTCGATGAATGAGCCGCGACCCGCCATGATCTCGGCGCGTGCGCCCGAGAGCAGGTCGAGCGTGGCGAAGTCCTGGAAGACGCGGACCGGGTCGTCCGAGCTGAGCACGGTGACCGCGCTGGTCAGGCGGATATCTTTCGTGCGCTCTGCGGCCGCGGCGAGTACGACGGCCGGTGCAGAGACGGCGTAGTCGGGGCGGTGGTGTTCACCAACACCGAAGACATCGAGGCCGACCTGATCTGCTAGCTCGATCTCCTCGAGGAGGTTGTGCAGCCGCTGTGCCGGGTCCATCTCTGGGCCGAGGTCGGCGAAGGTTAGGAGGCCAAGTTCCATCATCGGTTCCTTTCGAGTCCGTTGCACGCGGACGTCTGGGACGGTTTAAGCGCTTGGAGGAGGCGGCGCTCAAGAAGATCGTGTGCCTCCGCCAACTTGGCTAGTCGTTAGGCTATCGCGACCCCATCAAACGTTATCATGACTTTCCGTAGATGGGGTGCTGGAGAGCCTCTAGTACGCCACCTCCGGGTTGTTGCTGCAAACTGCGCTTTCTTGGAGTGAATCCGAGGGGATTCGTCCACACCCCGACCGGCTAGTCAACTTCACGCTCGTGCCAACGAAGAGCGAAAGGCAACGGAGCTGACAGCAGAAGGCGGAGAACCACCTAACAGTTCATGCGCCGTTACTCTAGCGCCACTATCCGGTCCTCGAGGGCACGAGTGGCTAACACCTCGATGCCGTGCTCCCTGCCGCCACGTAGGATAGGTCCTGCGATGGCATCGAGCTCCGACGGCAGCCTCGCCGCCACATCTTTTTGCATCGAGCTCCGGAAACCGTCAAGCGCCCCTTCGAGCGCCGCGAAGATCGGGGGTAACCTCGGCAGCCGGCCCGAACGAGCAGGGTTACTGGCTGGCCTTCGCGAGTGTGTCGCCCACGAGTCTGCCGATCCTACCCGCTCCGAGAACCGCATGTCGCTCAGCACGCCCCTTCAATTCTTTGCGCCCCATTCTATACAGCCGCCACAAGGCCCGAAGGAGTGCGATGCGCAGAACCGCAAGGAAAAGGACCTCAACAGCGCCACGGCTGTCATCGCAAGATGAAAAGCCCCTCTATCGTATAAAGCCCATAATAAGCCCTGAGTCCAATTGGGAGCAGAGGACCGCAAGCCCGCCAAGCTACCAAGGAGTCGCGCGTGCTAGGGCTGTAGCTCCCCTCGCTTACCCTCTCGTTATGGTTCAATACGGGCATGAAGTTTGGTATCTCGACGTTCGTGACCGACGAAGGAATTACACCAGGAAGCCTGGCCAGAGCGATCGAAGAGCGCGGCTTCGACTCTTTGTTTGTCGCCGAGCACACCCACATTCCCCTCAGCCGAAAGTCTCCTTGGCCTGGCGGCGCGGAGCTACCGCGAAAGTACTATCGAATTTTGGATCCCTTCGTCACGCTTACCGCCGCGGCCGCTGCCACCGAGCGCCTGCTGCTCGGCACGGGGGTAGCTCTAGTAGTCGAGCGAGACCCGATCATTACGGCCAAGGAAGTTGCAAGCCTCGACCTCGTGTCCGGGGGGCGAATGATCTTCGGCATCGGCGTGGGCTGGAACCGAGAGGAGATGGAGAACCACGGCACCGATCCGCGCACCCGCGGCAAGCTAATGAACGAGCGTATCCGGGCGATGATAGAGATCTGGACCAAGGACGAAGCGGAGTTTCATGGCCACTACGTGGACTTCGACCCGATCGCGGCCTGGCCCAAGCCGGTGCAGAAGCCGTACCCACCAATCTACATCGGCGGCGGGAGGCAGGCCTTCGACAGGATCGCAGAGTTCGGCGACGCCTGGCTGCCGAACAGGATGTCGCCGGGCAAACTGGAGCCGATGTTGGGCCAGCTGCGAGAAGTTGCCGGAAGAGACGTACCGGTAACCGTGTATGGCACATCCAGCGAACTCGATGAGGTGGAAGCATACGCGCAGCTAGACGTGGAGCGGGTCCTGCTCGCCCTGCCGACCCTACCCGAAGGCGAGACCTTGGACCATCTCGACAGTCTCGCTGGGATAGTCGCAGCTACTCGCTGAGGAGGTTCGTCCGCAGGAAAGGATCGCAGAACTGCAGAACTGCTCTGCAGGCGGTGCTGTTCTCTTGCGTCATCTAGTCCTGCTGCGACCAGCGTGAATCTCATAGTGACTTCTACGAAACCGCTTCCGTCGGAGGCGCTAGTCGATGGAGCTTTCGTGAATGGGATCTCATAGACGTGGTCCTGCTGTCCCACTTGAGCCCGTACTTCGGGCAACTACAAAGGGCGGAAAGCCGGCGCGGATGTAATAACTGAGCAGACAACCCTTAGAGGACTTTAGATAGCCGGATTTAAGATGTGAAGCCTAAGGGATTCGAACCTCTGACCTCAACAATAAAAAATAAAAAACATAAGAACGCGCATCTTCAACGATGTTCAAAACTCCTGCAAATAGGCATGTTCTCTGTGGCTTAGAGTGGACCCGACGAGACTCGAACTCGTGCCTCCGCCATGCGAAGGTGGCTCGGTGCCTTCGCGGGCGTTCGGCGGTGTTCTGTAAACCGCTTAGATAAGCTGAATTCTCATATACCACGTTAGTGGTTGTTCGCTGATATTCGTCCTGGTAACTGTCAAGACTACTGTCGGCGCGAGGCCTTTGGGGTCCGATAGCCTTAGCGCGTTCGAAGGCTTTGCGCCGATGTTTTTCTTCCCATTCCTGGTAAGGGGTCAGCTTGTGAGGTTTCCACCGAACGGGTTTGTAGTTCGGATGGATGAAGCGCTCGAAGGCTTGGAGGAGCGTACTCCGGCTTTCGTAACGACGGGTTGGGTTCTCTTGGTTCCACCTGATTCTGAGTTTTTCCCAGGATTGGACGCCACGCTCTCTCATCTCCCGGGAGACAAAC
>JALYGT010000015.1 GCA_030776965.1 Actinomycetota bacterium | reverse complement strand
AACAAAGACCAGACGTACGTCCTGTGGCCGGTGCCAAGAGATTTGCTCTCGCGCGCGATCTTCCCTCTAGGCGAGTACCGCAAGGAGGAGGTGCGCCGCATAGCCGAAAGAAGGGGCCTCGCGGTCGCCTACACTCCGGAGAGCCAGGACATCTGCTTCATCCCGGACGGCAACTACCGGGGCTTCATCCGCAAAAAGGTCGAGGCGGAACCCGGCGAGATCGTGGACCGGGAAGGGCAAACTTTGGGCCGGCACGCAGGCGTAGTCGATTTCACGGTCGGCCAGCGGCGCGGTATCGGTGTCTCTGCCCAGACGCCTCTGTACGTGACCGAGGTCCGGCCGCAGAAAAGGCAGATCGTTGTGGGAGGTCGCGAGGATCTGGAGGTACAAGAGGTCCGCGTTGGGGGTCTCAACTGGTTCCTGGAACCCTCAGAGGCCGAAGCCGTGCAAGTGCGCTACAACAGCCGGCCTGTACCTTGCGAAGTCGAGGGAGCAGGTGACGAGGTTCGCGTGCGCCTGGAGGAGCCGATAGCGGGCGTCGCGCCCGGGCAGTCCGCAGTCTTTTATAAAGAGGACCTGGTGGTCGGCGGCGGAGTGGTGCGCCGGAACACCTGAGCTTCGCGGTGGGGCTCCGCGAGAACGCGGCGGTTGTATAATGGCCGTCCTGCGGTGAAGACCTTTGGAGGTACGGTAGGGTTTGGACATATTCGTAGAGCTGGCGAGGGGCGCGCTCTTCGTGGCGCTCGCCGTGGCGTTCCTTGTGCTGGCGTGGATGTTCCTGCGGCTCGCCAGGATCTTCTCGACCACCGAGAAGACCATAAAGGAGGTCTCTGAGCAGATCGTGCCACTCATCGGCAAGACGCACGTCACGGTCGACAACGTCAACAGCCAGCTCAGCCAGCTCGACGAGGCCGTCGGCGACGTCGCCGACATCACCGGTGAGCTCGACCAGACGACCACCGTCATCACGCGCGGCGTGCGCGATGGGGTCATAAAGGTCTCCACCGCCACGGCGGGGCTCTCGAAGGGCATCAGCGCATTCTTCGGCCCAGGAGATAGGAGGAGGGGCCGCGCTGAGGAGCGGGCGGCGGAAGCCAAAGGAGCTGCCGAGCCGACGAAAGGGGTGAGTTAGGGAGATGCCCGGCTGGGGGAAGCTCATCGCGGGCGCTGTACTCGGTGCGGTGAGCGCCGTGTACGCGACTAATGAAGAGTTCCGCAAGGCCCTGCCCGAGAAGGCGCGGGACCTGCCGGTGACGGTCCGGCGGCGCTTCGAGGCTGCCCGCACGGCGGCCCGGGAGGCCTCGGCGAGCAGGCGAGCGGAGATCCTGCGCGAGCTGGAAGCGCCGCGAAGCGCGCCACCCACTCCCCCGAACCCTACCAGGACGACCGAAGAGACCGCGGTACGCACGGAAGAGGTTTAGGAACGCGATGGAAGAGGAAACCGGTTTGGCATTACCCGAAGCTGCCGAATACACATACTTGACGCTCCCGCCGGACGAGGCGTTGCGTTCCTGCATCGGCCTTGTGCTCGCAGGGCTCGCAGCTCGGGCGAAGATTGGTGTTGCGGGGCTCGAAGAGGCCATCGAGATTCTCGAGGACCAGCACTCTGCAAACAGATCGACCAGGTTCCGCTTCTCCCTGAAGGACGAGAGCCTCATCGCCGAGGTCGAGGAGCGGGAACAGGACGCAGTCCGGGGCAACGGCACGGCGTCCGGCTGGCGCACCGTGGTAGAGATGGTGTCGTGACCACCAGGCGCTACCGACGACCCGACAAGGCGCGCACCAGACGGCTCCTGATCCGCTACCACAAGCACGGCGACCAGAAGGCGCGCGAGCAGGCCATCCAGGAGCAGCTCCCGCTCGTCGAATTCCTCGCTCGTAAGTTCGCCGGTCGCGGCGAGCCGGTCGAGGATCTCGTGCAGGTCGGCTCCGTCGGTCTCATAAAAGCCGTCGATCGCTTCGATGTGGATCGCAACATCGAGTTCTCCACCTACGCGACGCCGAACGTCTTAGGCGAGATCAAGCGATACTTCCGCGACAAGGGCTGGGCCGTGCGCGTCCCCCGCGGATTGCAGGAGCTGAGGCAGTCCGCCAAAGAAGCCATCCGCGACGGCACCGTAAAGACCGGCTACTCGCCGACCCTAGAGGAACTCGCGGAGACCCTGAACTCGGACGTAGAGAGCGTCGCCGAAGCCCTGACGTTGGGCCGCGCCTACAACACCGCGAGCCTCGACGCGCCCGTGAGCCCGGACGACAAAGAAGGCGACTCCATGATGGACTTGCAGGCCGACGAGAACTACCCGCTAGAGGGCCTGGAAGACAAGATCCTGCTGCAAGAAGCGATGGAAAATCTCAAAGACCAGCAGCAGCAGATCCTAAACCTGCGCTTCAACGAGGGCAAGACCCAGACCGAGATCGCCGAGATCATCGGCGTCAGCCAGATGCACGTCTCCCGGCTCCTGAGACGCGCCGTCGAGGACTTGCGGCGCCAACTCGGTGAGATGGGCGAGCCGCGAGCTGAGCTGGAAAACAAGGCCTGAAAGAGTAAAATGCCCTCATGCAGAGCTGCGAGATCCGCCAGCGTTACCTCGACTTTTTCGTAGAGAGGGGTCATCAACTCTACCCGAGCTCGTCCCTGATCCCACACGACGATCCCACGGTCCTCCTCACCACGGCCGGTATGCAGCAGTTCATCACCTACTTCACCGGCCAGGAACGCCCTCCAAGTCCCCGTGCCACGAGTGTCCAGAAGTGCTTTAGGACCCCTGACCTCGATGAGGTAGGAGACTCGTCTCACCTCACCTTCTTCGAGATGCTCGGCAACTTCTCCTTCGGCGACTACTTCAAAAAAGAGGCTGTCGAGTGGGCCTGGGAGTTCCTGACCGAGGAACTCGAACTGCCGCCCGAGCGGCTCTGGATCACGATCTTCGAAGGTGACGAGGACGCACCAGTAGACCTCGAAGCTAAGGAACACTGGATGCGCGTGGGTGTCCCCGAAGGGCGCATCTTCGGGCTCCCAAAGAGCGAGAACTGGTGGGGACCGCCCGGCGACACGGGCCCCTGCGGCCCCTGCTCCGAGGTCTACTTCGACTATGGTGAGGAGCTCTCTAAAGGAGACCCTGCTGAGGACCCCAAGTACGGCCCCGGAGGGGAAGAGGGAGATCCACGTTTTATCGAGATCTGGAACCTCGTCTTTAACCAGTACGAGCAGCTAAAAGACGGCACACTCAAACCTTTGTCCAGGACCGGTATCGATACCGGGATGGGACTAGAACGCACCACTGCCGTCGTACAGAACGTCCGCTCTGTCTACGAGACCGACCTCTACGCTCCAATCTTCGAGCAGGTGAAGGAGTACACCGAAGTTAGGCTGGGAGACTCAGAGGTTACCGACAGAGCCCTGTACATCCTCGCCGACCACGCCAGGGGTATGGCGTTCCTCATCGCCGATGGCGTGAGGCCCGGCAACCAGCGGCGCGATTATGTTCTTAGACGCATAATACGCCGAGCGACGCTTCAAGCATACACACGCCTCGGGATGGGCCCGGGACAGCTTGCGGAGCTGGCGGAGGTGGTCGTGGATTACATGGGCGACTTCTACGCGGCGGTGAAGGAGGCGCGGGAGGACATCCGGCGCGTTGTGACAGCGGAGGCCAGACGCTTCGTGGAAATCTACGACTCCGGCATGAGGCTCTTGGAGGCGGAGATAGCACGTCTCTCCGGGGGTAACTTCCCGGGCGACGTAGCATTCACGCTGCACGACACCTACGGCTTCCCGGTCGAGGTCACGAGGGAGGTTTTGTCGGAGAGGGGCATCTCTCTGGACGAGGCGGGGTTCGCGGAGGCGATGCGCCGGCAGCGCGAGCAGGCACGCGAGGCGGCACAAGGCCACGAGAGGCTCGTAGCAGCGTTCCGCGATAGGGACATGAAGAGCCGCTTCGTCGGCTACGAGCGGGAGCAGGTCGAGACCAGGGTCCTCGCCGTCGAGGAAGCTTCAGCAACCGATGGGGAGCTAAGCGTCGTGCTGGAGGAGAACCCGTTCTATGCTACGGGCGGCGGGCAGGTGGCGGACGAGGGTTGGATCTCTTCCGAGTCCGGCCAACTTGAGGTCTTCGACGTGGTCCCGGCGGGCAACTACCAGGTCGTACGTGCCAGGGCCCAGCGCGGCGCCATTCAAGTCGGCGACCGGGTGACCGCCTCCATAAACCGGGTGCGACGTCAGCAGATCGAGGCGAACCACACCGCTACGCATATCTTGCATTGGGCTTTACGGGCCGTCTTAGGCAAGGATGTTGTCCAGGCGGGAAGTTACGTAGGGCCCGACCGGTTGCGCTTTGACTACCGCTACACCGGCAGGGTAGAAGAAGCCGACCTTCGGCGCATACAGGAGCAGTGCCTGCTCAAGATCACCGAGAACCAGCCCGTTCGTTACTACACGACTACCCTCGAAGAGGCTCGCAACCTCGGGGCGATAATGCTCTTCGGGGAGAAGTACGGCGACCTCGTGCGCGTCGTCGAGATAAACGGCTTCTCGCGCGAGCTCTGCGGCGGTACCCACGTGCGGGGCACTGCGGAGGTCGGGGCATTCAAGATAACCTCGAACCGAAAGCACGGCGCCGACCTCTACCGCATCGAGGTCCTCACGGGCCGCGAGGCGCTCTACTACCTAACCGGCGTCACCGAAAGAGCAGAGGAGGTAGCAGACTCCTTGCACGTGCCCGTAGAACGGCTCCCCGAAGCTGTCGTCGGGTTGCGGGAAGAGGCCCGCGAGGCACACGAGGCCGCCAGAGAAGAAACACTCAAGAAGGGCCTCGAAGAGGTAGGTTCTCTCGTCGAGGGTGCCGACAACGTAGACGGGGTGAAGGTCGTCACCGGCCAGGTCGTGGCGGCGGACATGAAAGGCCTCCGCCAGATCTCCGACAACGTAAAGAACCACCTCTCGGGACCATCGGCCGTGGTGCTCGCCGCGGCCTTGGGGAACAAGGCGGTTCTCGTCGCCAACCTGCACCCCGAGGTCTCCTGCAGGGTCGGGGCCGGGGAGATAGTCAAAGAAGTCTCCGATATCCTCGGCGGCGGCGGTGGCGGCGGGCCCACCATGGCCCAGGCCGGTGGCGGCGAGGTGGAAGCCATCCCGCGGGCCCTCGACAAAGCGAGGGATGCCCTGGGCCAGAGGCTCTCAAGCCCCGCAGAGAGCTAGCCCTGAGTTCGAGGAGATCCCGTGGAAGGGTAGTCGCTCTGGATCTCGGCGAGGCTTACAGCGGGGTGGCAATCTCCGACCCCGGCGGCACCCTCGCCCACCCCTTGGAGGTAATGCCATCAGGCCGGATGGAGGATCGCCTGCGTGAACTCTTTGCGGAGGAGACCGTGGCCGAGGTCG
Organism: Actinomycetota bacterium; assembly: GCA_030776965.1. GTDB lineage: Bacteria > Actinomycetota > Rubrobacteria > Rubrobacterales > Rubrobacteraceae > Rubrobacter_F. The sequence continues at coordinate 1,575 of JALYGT010000015.1, read as the reverse complement.
TGATCGGGGTGCCGAAGACGCTCGGGGGAGAGGTCGGCTTTCAGGCGAAGTGGGTTTTGGCTAAACTAGATACCCTGAAAAGTGCGTTCCCCACCGTGCGCTTCGTAGAGTGGGACGAGCGCTTCACTACCCGCCTGGCCCACTCCAGGGACCGGCAGGGACGGCGCAAGGGGGGCAAGAGGGAGCGAGTGGACCACCTGGCGGCCGCCGGCATGTTGCAGGAATATCTGGACCGGAGGGGGGCTCTTGGGTCGGCACAACGAGGCACGTAGGCGCAACTGGGAGGAGCTCGACGTGCGCCTCGACGCCGTGCATTCTTCCGGCCTGTCCCCGAGGAGACGACGCCCCGGGCAGAAGAAGCGGCGTCGCAAGCGCAGCTCCCCGGCCGGGCCTTCAGTGGTGCTAGCGCTCTTGCTCGTATGCGTCCTCTACGGAGGATACCTGCTCGTGAGCGCGGCGTTCGGCAGTGGCGAGGAGGACGGGCCTGTGACAGTCGTGGTCGAGAAGGGGGATACTTTGGACGACGTCGCCGGCAAGCTCGAGGAGGCAGGCGTTATAGAGAGCTCCACCTTCTTTAAGCTAACCGCCCGCACCGAGGGCACGGACATAAAGCCCGGCGAGTACCAGTTCGCGCCGGGCGAGGACGGCGACGAGATCCTGGTAGCCCTCTCCAGCGGCGACTCGGTCTCGAAGCTGCAAGTGACCATCCCCGAGGGCCTATCGCTGGAGCAGACTGCGCGGGCGGTAGAAGAAGGGGTCGGCATCCCCGCCGAGGAGTTCGAGGCGGCGGCCGAAGAGACCGACTACGGGTACGCCTTCCTCGAAGACCCGGCAGTCGAGACCACCGAGGGGTTCCTCTTCCCCAAGAAGTACGAGTTCGAGCAGGACGCCGACGCTTCCCAGATCGTCGATCGGCTCCTCAATCAGTACCTCATAGAGACGAGGGGTCTCGACTTCGAGGAGGCTCAGGACCGCCTGAACCTCACCGAGTATGAGCTCGTCACGGTGGCGTCCCTCGTCGAGAAAGAGGCCGCCAACGACGAGGAGCGACCACTGGTGGCCAGCGTGATCTACAATCGCATCCGCGCGGACATGCCCCTGCAGATGGACGCCGCGATCCAGTACGTCTTGGACGAACCCAAGGAAGACCTCTCGCTCGACGACCTGGAGATCGAGTCACCCTACAACACCTACAAGACCGCCGGCCTGCCGCCCGGCCCGATCGCCAACCCGAGCCGGGAGTCCATTCAGGCCGCCCTCGAGCCAACACGGACCGACTACCTCTACTACGTCCTCCATGCCGACGGCAAAGAACACTTCTTTACCAACGACTACGACGAGTTTTTGGACGCTAAACAAAAATATGACGAGGAGCGTGACGAGGACCGAGAGAGTGCATCGACCTCGATAACCGTCACGCACTGACGAAATTGACGAGAATGTCCACACTGTGACAGTGAGCTAAACTCGCTGGTATTGGCTACAGCATCCACACATACGCCCACGCTCACGCGCTAGTGGACGTAAAATAACGGGAATGCTACGAAGCTGATAGAAAGGGTTCGTAACGTGGGC
>JALYGT010000014.1 GCA_030776965.1 Actinomycetota bacterium | reverse complement strand
GTCATTCAGTAGCTCCTTTCTGCTCTCTCGTCTCGTGCTGGTGACGCTGTATGATCGCGCGTGCTCTCGGATCGTCCCATGGTAGCGGGCCCACCCTCCCTACAAGCTCTATCAGCTCATCGAGGGCACGAAAAGCCTCTCGAAAGCACGCTCTCTTCTCTCCGAAGGTGGGGGCGGATTTTGAGGCTTCGCGGACCTGGCCTCGAGCCTCTCTAGCCGGCTTTTAAGACTCATCTTGGCGCCTCCGCGACTCTACGCGCCCTCGCATGTGCCTCTCGAGGTCCTCGAGGGCGTGCAGCCTCCTCGAATCCCCGCCGCAGCTTCCTGCTCGGCCCGCTTCCGTCCACGTCGCATGCTCTCGCGCAGCGCCGCCCGCCTCTCCTCGAGGTCCTCCGTGTCCGGGGTGTGGCGGCCCTGCCTGGCTTCCTCCAGCCTCTCTAGCCTACGGCGCAAGCTCACTTCCTCGTCTCCTAGCTCTAGATGTCTGTTGCTAGGTTCATGCCCACAACTCCTTGATATGGCCTTGAGAGCGCCCCAACACCCGATTGATGAGAAGAGCGTAGGTGTAGGCGCAAATCTTGGCAGCGATCCTGGTGGCCAGCCCCACCAGAGTGGTGGCCAAAGTCTCGCCCAGCCCAAAGACCCTCTTGAGGCTCGAGATGGCGATCTCTATGCTCTGCCTCACTCCGCGCCGCCTCTCAGCTCGCTCAGTGGCCAAGAGGATGCCAACCTCGGCCAAGGTCTCCCTCAGACCCTCACTGCTGTAGGCCAGATCTCCCAGAAGCCTCCTCGCTACTGCCTCTCCCAAAGCTGCCTCGGCAAGCAGTTCCTCGGTGAGGGAGATGTCCGCTATGTTGGCGGAGGTAAGCTCGTAGGAGAGGGGCACCTGATTGGTCGCACAAAGCAGGTGCAACTTCACACCGTAAACGCTGAAACTTCCCCACCTTACCCACGTGGCTCCCCAAAAGCCTGCGCCTTGAGAAACCTGGCGTGGATGCAAAATTTCCAGCAACGTCGAATCGACGAGCAAGGTCTCCGGCTCGCCTACGAGCTCGGGGAGGATCTCTCGACGCAGAGGCTCCAGGTAGCCCCTGAGCTTCTTCACCCGCCGGTTGAACGAGGAGGGGTGGAGCCCAACCACCCCAGGAAACAAGTGCGAGAAAAACCGCTGGGCATCTCGCAAGAAAGAGCGTTCGCTCTCCACGCCCCGCAGCTGCTGGAACAAGGCGAGGGCGATTACTTCCGAGTCCGAGAGGCGCTTTATTGCCTCGTAGTGTCGAGCACCGTAGGGATTAAGCAGAGTGTAAGCGTCGTCGATGAGGCAGAAGAGCACGGTCAGAGCCTCTTCAAGGTGGGCGAGCGAGGGGGTGGTATGCTGGGGCTGGGCCATCCGAGGTTCCTTTCGCTGAGGGTTCGGATGGCCCCCGTTGTACCGTCAATCCATGCAACACACATCTAGGGCGAAGGCTGGACTCTTCCAGCTCGTAGCGTCTATCGCGGCTGCCGAAAACCAGTCGACTTATAGGGCCGGCGTGCGGAGAGGGTCTCCCTTACTTGCCGGTAAATTGTGCAGAGAACGGGTACAACCTGACAACGTTGTCAGTCTTACGATTCACGTGAAAGGGAGGGAACATGGCAAGGATTTGTGTCTTCGACGTCAACGAGACGCTGCTGGATCTGGGAGCGCTCGATGTGCACTTCGAGGCAGCCTTCGGTGACCCCGGTTTGCGCCGGGTCTGGTTCTCGCAGCTCCTGCAGTCCGCCCTGGTCGCCACCGTCACCGGCGCCTACTCGAACTTCGGAGAGGTGGGCGCCGCGGCGCTGGAGATGGTCGCCGAGCGGGAGGGCCTGGATCTCTCGGACGAAGACAAACAGAAGATCCTGGGTGGCATGCGGGGGCTGCCGCCCCACCCGGAGGTAGCTGAGAGCCTCTCTCGCCTGCGCGAGGCGGGGTTTAGGCTGGCCACCCTGACGAATTCGACGCGAGAGGTATCCGAAGCTCAGATGGAGAACTCGGGGTTGCGCGACTACTTCGAGCAGATCCTCTCCGCCGATGACGTCGGGCGCCTGAAGCCCGCGCCCGAGCCCTACCGCATGGCCGCCGAGAGCCTCGGGGTGGGGGTGGAAGGGGTACGCCTGGTCGCCGCCCACGCCTGGGATGTGGCGGGGGCTTTACGCGCTGGGTGCGCGGCCGCCTTCGTCGCACGGCCCGGAATGGTGCTCGACCCGCTGGTGGAGCGCCC
>JALYGT010000013.1 GCA_030776965.1 Actinomycetota bacterium | reverse complement strand
ACCGAGCCCGGCCATCAACTCTCGTATCTCCTCGGCCACGAAGAAGAAGTAATTGATGACGTGCTCCGGCTTACCCGTGAACCTTTTCCTGAGCTCCGGGTCCTGCGTGGCGATACACACCGGACAGGTGTTCAGGTGGCACACCCGCATCATGATGCAGCCCGTCGCCACCAGCGGCGCCGTCGAGAACGCGAAGTCCTCCGCCCCCAGGAGCGCCGCCACGACCACGTCGCGCCCCGTCTTGAGCTGGCCGTCGGTCTGCAAGATCACGCGTCCGCGCAGGTCGTTCTCGACGAGGACCTGCTGGGTCTCGGCGATTCCGAGCTCCCACGGCAACCCCGCGTGCTTTATGGAGGACAAGGGCGAGGCCCCGGTGCCGCCGTCGTGCCCGGAGATGGTTATGTGGTCGGCCTTCGCCTTGGCCACGCCCGCGGCCACGGTCCCGACCCCGTGCGCCGCCACGAGCTTCACACTCACGTCGGCATGGGGGTTGGCGTTCTTGAGGTCGTGGATGAGCTGCGCGAGGTCCTCTATCGAGTAGATGTCGTGGTGCGGCGGCGGCGAGATCAGGCCGACCCCCGGCGTCGAGTGCCGGACCCGCGCTATGTCCTCGGAGACCTTGTGGCCCGGGATCTGCCCGCCCTCGCCGGGCTTTGAGCCCTGGGCCATCTTTATCTGTAGCTGGTCGGAGTTGACCAGGTACTCCGTGGTCACCCCGAAGCGCCCGCTCGCGACCTGCTTTATAGAGCTGCGCCTTACATCGCCGTTCGGGTCGGGGTTGTAGCGGTCGCGGTCCTCCCCGCCCTCGCCGGTGTTCGACATGCCGCCGATTCGATTCATGGCTATCGCCAAAGTTTCGTGTGTCTCCTTGGAGATGGCGCCGTACGATATTCCCCCCGTGTTGAAGCGCTTGACGATCTCCTTGGCAGACTCCACCTCTTCTATGGGGATAGGGGCCTTCTCGAACTCGAAGAGACCGCGCAGGGTGAAGAGGTGTTCGCTCCGCTGGTTGAAGTAGTCCGAGTACTGCTTGTAGGTCTCGAAGTCGCCCGTCTCGACGGCTCGCTGCAAAGGCGGGATGCTATGCTGGTTCCACATGTGGGGCGCGCCCTGCACCCGGAGCTGGTACTCGCCCCCGACCTCGAGCTCCTCTGGGCCGTCCTCGATGCCGCCGAAGGCCCGCCGGTGGCGCTCAAGGGTCTCGCGCTCGATCCCGCTCAAGCCGATGCCCCCGACGCGCGAAGCCGTGCGGGTGAAGTGCTTATCCACGAGTTCCTTGTCGAGGCCCACGATCTCGAAGATCTGGGCCCCGCAGTACGAGAACAGCGTCGAGATGCCCATCTTGGAGATAATCTTCAAGAGGGCCTTCTCGTTGGCCTTGACGAAGTTCTTCCTCGCCTCCTCCGGCGAGATATCCGCGTCGAGCAACCCGTTCTCGGCCAAGCTCTCGATGGTCTCGAAGGCGAGGTAGGGGTTGACAGCGGCGGCCCCGTACCCGATCAGGAGCGCGAAGTGGTGTCCCTCCCGGGCTTCGGCCGTCTCGACGATCAAGGTCGTCCGCGTGCGGGTGCCCTCGCGCACCAGGTGGTGGTGGACGGCGGCGGTAGCCAGGAGGCTCGGTATGGGGGCTTGCTCCGCCGTTATGCCCCTATCGCTCAAGATAAGTACCGTCGAGCCCCCCCGGACCGCCATCTCGGCCTTCTCGCACAAAGAGTCGAGCGCCGTCTCCAGGCCTCTCTCCCCCGCCGAGGCCGGGAAGAGCACCGAGAGCGTGGACACCGAGAAGGGCTCGGAGCTTAAATTCTTAATCTTCTTCAGCTCGGCGTCTGACAGGATGGGGCTCTCGGTCAGTATCCTCCGGCAGTGCTCCGGCGTCTCGTCGAAGAGGTTCTGCTCGGCTCCGATGCTTATGTCGAGCGACATGACCAGCTCCTCGCGCAAGGGGTCTATCGGTGGGTTGGTGACTTGGGCGAAGAGCTGCTTGAAGTACGAGAAGAAAACCTGTGGACGCTCGGAGAGGACCGCTAAAGGAGTGTCAGTGCCCATCGAGCCGTCGGGCTCCTTGCCGTTCTGGGCCATCGGGGAGAGGAGGATCCTCAGGTCCTCCATCGTGTACCCGAACGCGAGCTGCCGCTCGAAGAGCGAGGCAGGCTCCGGGCGCCCGTCGGGCTCGGCCTCGGGCAGCTCGTTTAAGTGGAGCTCACCCTCCTCCAGCCACTCCTTGTACGGCTGACGCTTGAAGAGCGGCTTCTTGACGCCCTCATCGTGCAGCACCTCGTTCTTCTCGGTGTCCACCACGAGCATGCGCCCCGGCTGCAACCTCCACCGCTCGACGACCTCATCGGCGGGGACGCGCAAGGCCCCGTCCTCGGAGGCCATCACGACCCGGCCATCCTTGGTAACGGAGTAGCGGGCAGGACGCAGCCCGTTGCGGTCGAGCGTCGCGCCGATGACCTTGCCATCGGTGAAGGCGACCGCCGCGGGACCGTCCCACGGCTCCATGAGGGCGCTGTGGTAGCTGTAGAAGGCCTTGCGCTCCTCGTCCATCAGCTCGTCGTTCTCCCAGGCCTCGGGCATCATCATCGCCACCGCGTGCGGGAGGCTGCGCCCCGCGAGGTAGAGGAGCTCGAGGACGTTATCGAAGGTCGCCGAGTCGCTCTGGTCTGGCTGGGTTATCGGAAAGAGCTTCTCCAGGTCTTCTCCGAAGAGCTCAGATTCCAGGCGGCTCTCGCGGGCACGCATCCAGTTGATGTTGCCCCTTAAAGTGTTGATCTCGCCGTTGTGCGCCACGTAGCGGTACGGGTGCGATAGGTCCCAGGTCCCCAATGTGTTCGTGCTGAAACGCGAGTGGACCAGCGCGAGCGCGCTCGCCACGTTCGGGTTCCGAAGGTCCGGGTAGAACTCGCGTAGTTGTTTGCCCTTGAGGAGGCCCTTGTACACCAGCGTTCTGCCCGAGAGGCTCGCCACGTAGCAACACTTCTGAGCCTCCCGATGGAGCTTACGGCGTATCACGTACAGCTTGCGCTCGAAGGCAGCTTCGTCCCCCACCTTGTTCTCTACGAAGAACTGCCGGATGCGCGGCATGTTGCTCCGCGCCAGACGACCTATCTTGTCGGGCTCCACGGGGACATCCCTCCAGCCCAGGAAACGCTGCCCTTCTTCGGCCACGATCCGCTCCAGCGTGCCCTCGCAGTCGGGTCCCTCTTCTTCCTCGAACTCGAAGAGCATCCCGACCCCATAGCCCCTAGGGCTCGGCAGCTCGATGCCCGTAGAGGCGCATTCCCGGCGCAAGAATGCGTCCGGGATCTGGAGCAGGATACCACCCCCGTCGCCGGTCTCCGGGTCGCTCCCGCTCGCCCCCCGGTGGTCGAGGTTGAGGAGTACCTCCAACCCCTCCTCGACAATCTCGCGGGTGCGCTGCCCGTCGGCGCGCGCGACGAACCCGACGCCACAAGCATCGTGTCCTTGCGAGGGGTCGTAAAGACCGGTATAGGGAGTTGCCAAACCGCCTCCTCGGGTATAACAGGGTGCCACAAGAGAGCAATCCGTTTTTTACACGAAACGGCCCCAAAGCACAAGGGGAATAGCAACTGTTTGTCTGCCTGTATAAAAGGAGCTACAAACGGGCTTTGCCCCTCCAGTTGCCGCGACCGAACAAAACAAGGTGTTTGCTAAGCCTATAAGTCTTCTAGAGCGCTCCGGAGCCTCTCCTCCTCCTCGAGCAACTCCGAGAGGCGCAAGCGTAGCTCCGCCGCCTCCGATTCGACCGCCGCGAGTTTCAGGGTGAACTCGCGTTCGCGGGCGGCGGTTTCTGGGGTACGCCTCCTCTGACGGTAACGTTCGCGGATGCTTCTCAGGCGCTCGCTGGCCCCTTGCCGGATACGCTCCCGGTCGGACTTGAACTCCTCGCCCCCCAGGTACTTCAGACCTCGCCGCACTCGCGGGTCGGAGAGGAGATCCGCTATAATCTCCGCTGAACTGCTTTTAAAGTTCTTGTCTTTGCCGTCGGCCACCGACAGGCCTCCTCTCTTTATCTACCTATTGTAACCATTCTGGATCCGGGGCCGTCTCTACGAGAGACGAGAATGAGCCTACGCAAACTTTTTGTAAACCCCTATGTTCGTGGTGTCCCGCACGCCTAAAGCCTCTTTTAGCTCGTTGAGGGTGATGCCACGCCGCAGGAGCCTGATGGCGAAGGTGTGACGCAAGACCATCGGGGAGATGCGGGGGAGGCCGACCTGATCGCACCGCTTCCAGAGGGCGTTCTGGAGAGATTTGGAGGTCGTCATCGGGCGGGCGGCCCGGCCTATTACGAGTTCGGGGGTTTTGTCTTCGCGCCGCTCAAGGTAGCGCCGCAGGGTCTTAACCGTTGCTTCGGAGAGGCGGCGGGCGCGGGGAGCCAGGTGCGAGCCGGGACCGCCGAGCTGTACCTGGTCGGCGTCGTCGAGGTCGAGATCGCTCTTAAGGAGGTTTCTGATCTCGCCTACCGTCACCCCGGTGTCGAGCATGAGCCGGATCACGACAGCGTCGCGCAAGGAGTCGAAGCTATCCTGCGGGAAGGAGAGGAGCTGTTCGATCTCCTCGTCTTCGAGGAACGTTATCTGCTGGTCTAGGGGCTGATGCATGGGCTCTATAGGGTCGAGATCCAGGCCTGCGTCGGTCGATGTACGCACCCAATCCAAAAAGCGCCGAACCGCCGCGTCCTTGCGGTAGACGGTGAAGCGCTTGCGGTTGCCTTCGAGGAGGTAGTTGCGGAAGCTCATTACCGAGCCCACACCGATGTCCTCCACGTGCTCGACGTTCTCCGCTTCGAGGAAGCGGGCGAACTCCTTGAGGTCCGCTTCGTAGAACTCCGCGGTTCGGGGGGAGGTATTCGGGTCGTCGGCGAGGTGGTCGGCGAACTCGTCTATGAGCACCGATATCTCCATGAGCCTTATTCTACCCGCATAGAAGTTCGTTGGTCCTGTCCTCGCCGACGAGCTGACCGACGGCCCAGGATGTCGATCTATGTTTAACGAAACTTTCGGCTACCGTTTGTCTGGAAAGCAACATACGTATAATCTGTTTAATGGTCCAATAGAAGCTTGAACTGTATGTATATGCCGAAAAGAACGTACGAGACTACTGCGCAGG
>JALYGT010000012.1 GCA_030776965.1 Actinomycetota bacterium | reverse complement strand
AAAGAAAAAGCGGAGAGGGTGGGATTCGAACCCACGAGACGGTTCAACACCGCCTACGCGATTTCCAGTCGCGCTCCTTCGGCCAACTCGGACACCTCTCCGTGCCCGGAGAGTTTACCAAATGGACCGCAGACCGGGTCATGCCTGGCCGGACGCTAAATTTTGGAGCGTTTTCGAAGGGTGCGGATCAGGAACCACGCCCCGACCGCCACGACGCCCAAGATCGCCCACCCCTCGAAATCGTAGTTGGACTGTACGTACTCTTCTTCGTACTCGTCGTCGTCGAAATCGTGGAAGAGCCAGGCCCAGAGGAAAAAGTTCGAGAGGGCGCCGTGCCGGATGCCATAGTTGGGGCTGTTGTAGTATCTGCTGCTGGAGTTTGCCACGCCAGACGGGGGACCCTTGTCGCCAGCCTTCTCCGCGGAGGAGCCCTTGCTCCCGGGAGAAGACTTGCTCGCGCCGGAGGGCTTGCCTCCTCCCCCGCCGCCGCCTCGCCCACCGCCGCCCCTCTGTGCCTCCGCGATCCCGCCCGCGATGAGGATGGCGGCGAGGAGCGCTGCGATCACGGCCAGAAAGACCTTCGCTGCAGTTCCCCTCGCGCGACTTCTGCTCAACCACATCATCGGATCAACCTCCCTGGCTCGTCTCGTCGAGGCGCCGCTTGATGCTCTGCAGTTCTCTCAAGATAACCCGGTCGGTCTCCGAGAGGTTCCGGGCGTTCTTGAGGAGATTATCGACGTCTTCTTCGATATCTTCGACGTCCTCGGCGACCTCCTCGACATCTTCTTCGATCTCCTCGAGGTCCTTTCTGACCTCGGCGGAGGCGGTACCCAGCAGCATGCGTTGGGCTGCCGCAGCGACGCCGCCGATGAGGAGGGCCAGGATCACGTTCCCCGTCCACTGCAGGACCATGCTGAGCAGCTTGCCACCGTCGGTCTGGGCCGAGACGTCCCCGTAGCCTACTGTGTTGATGGTGGTGTTGGCCCAGTAGACCCCGTCGAAGAGGCTAATACCCTCGAAGTGGGCGAACGCGACGCCCCCACCGAAGACCCCGATGAACGCGAGGACGATAGCATAAGGGAGCAGGGTGATGGAGCCGAAGCGGCCCAGGATCACCGGCAACACGTCGATGAGACGCAGGAGCCGCAAGACCCACAAGGCCTGGAATACGCCGGGCAGGATCGGGACGGTCGTCAGCAGCACGAAGAGGTCGAGCTTGTTATGCCTGAAGTACTCGCGGTCGCTCGGGGCGAGGTAGAGCATGCAGAGGAACTCGAAGACGAACCAGCCGTAGATGAACCAGTTGAGGATGGTACTTACGGTCCCGAGCAGGCCGCCCACCTCCGAGAAGCCGAGGATGAGCGCTGGGATAACGAGCAGCACCACGACGACGGTCGGCGTGTCGAGCATGCGCGCCTTCCTGGCCTGCTCCTCCGTCATCCCCGGCAACACGTGGGTGTTGCGCCAGTGGTGGCTCTTCTGGTGGTCTGCCGTGGCTTCCATACGCTACCTCATCGGCTTAATGGGAAGGAACAACTTTAACATCCTAACTACCTGCGCCTCCCCCCGGAGCTTCTCTTGCGCTTCCTATCGTTATCGTCCTCCTCTTCTTCTTCTTCTGCCGCCTCTGAGCAACTCTCCGCGACGTCTAGCGTCACCGGCTCCGTGACGCTTGCACCATCGGGGCGCTGGTCGCAGACGGTGAGGGAGTCCGGATCGCCCAGTCCGCCCGTCACGCTGCTGTTCACGATGACGTTCTCTTCCGGCACCCCAGCTTCGCTTAGGGCCTGCTGGGCCTGGGCGAGCGTCTGTCCCTCGGTGTCCGGCGCCCGTTCTCCGGAGCCTGACGCGCCGCAGCCAGCGAGCAGAAAAACAAAGAACACGGCGCCTACCGTAAGGAGCATGCCGCGCTTCATATGACGCCTCCCGCGTTCAAAGTAACCTATAACGTTACTATGGCATACGGAACGGGGGCCGCCAAGTTTCTCCGGCGGACGTTCCTTCTACCTTTCGGTCCCGCCGGCACCCCGTACTCCTTTCCCTATCCCGCTTTCTCGGCGCGACGCAGGCCGAAGACCGCCCAGACGAGGAAGACGGCGACGAGTGCGGCGCCGGTGGCGAAGGCGAAGGCGACGTCGGTGGGCTCGCCGGCCAAGTAGCCGCGGCCGGCGTCGAGGATGGTGGTGAAGGGGTTATAGCGGGCTATAGTCTCGAGCCAGCCGGTCAAGAGGTCCAGCGGCACGAAGACCGGGGCGAGGAAGAGGACCAGGAAGATAGGGGTTCGTATGACCGGCCCGGCCTGCTGGGTGCGCATCAGCATTGCTACTCCTGCCCCGAAGAGCGTGGCGGCGACGTTCACGAGGATGGCTAGCCCGACAAGGCCAAAGAAGTCGAAGCCACCGCTGATAGGCATACCCGCCAGGAGCGCGATGACGGTGACAAGCACCCCCGTGGTGGTGACGCGCACGAGCGACGCTACCGTGTAGCCTAGAACTATCCCAGAGCGGTTCGAAGCGGCGAGTAAGAGCCTCGTGGCGAAGCCGTTCTCGAAGTCCCCGGCGATCGAGAGACCAGTGAAGGCCCCGCCCATCGCGACCGCCTGCAGGAGCGCCCAGACGTACTGAAAGGCTATGTAGCCCCCCGAGTAGTCGAAGCCAGGCACGTCGCTCACCCGGGTCAGCCCCCCGGCGAAGGCCACGAAAAAGAAGATGGGGAAGAACGCTGGCGCCAAGAAGGCGGGGTTGGTGAAGTACTTGTAGACTTGGCGCCACGCCACCGCCCCCGCGACCGCGAAGAAGCCGCCGACTCTGCCCCTCATCCGCGGGCCACCCTCGTCCGCAAAGAGGCCCCGGCCCCTGCCAAAGAAAGCACTATAATCCCCGCCGCACACCCGAAGCCGAGGAGTAACGCCTGCGGGTCCCAGCCGGTGATGACGAGGCTCCGCAGCCCCTCGACCAGGTAGGAGATCGGGTTGATCGTGGCTATAAATCGGAACCAGTCGGCCTCGATCAGGTCGCGCGGCAAATTGATGCTCGACATGAAGATTGCCACGAAAAACAGCGGAAACGCGCTCTCGACCGCCTCCGCTGATCCGGTCCTCAAAGCCAGTATCGCCCCGATCCCCCCGAACCCAAGCGCCACCAGCACGGTGAGCAGCACGAGCACGACCATCCCGGGGAAGCCACTGCTCACCTCCACCCCCATGAGGAGCCCGATCGCGAGGAAGACTATCCCCTGCAGAAGCCCCAAAGCTACCACCCCGGCAAGCATCCCGACTAACAGGGCCACCGGGCTCATCGGGGTGAGCGAGAGGCGTTCGAAGAAGCCGCTCTCGATGTCGCGGGCAAGGTCGGCACCTGCTGTGATTGAGCCGAAGAGCGCCGCCTGTACGAGCGGAAAGGCGAAGGCGAAGTCCAGGTAAGAGTCTGCCGGGAAGCCGGGTAGGCGCGCGGCAGCGTCGAGGCCGTAGGCGTTGATAGAGAAGAACATCATCGGGAAGAGGAGCGCCGAGACGAGCACCGCTGGCTGTCGTGCGGTCCGCAAGATCGAGCGCAGTGCGATGGCGGAGATTTGGGTGAGGAGCGAGGAGCTCATCAGGTCTGCGCCTCCTCAGCCTCTTCGTCCCCGGCGCCCTCCAGGGAACGCCCTGTCTTCTCCAGGAAGACGTCGTCTAGAGTCGGCTCGTCAAGCCTCAGGTTGGAGACCTTAAGACCCTCCGAGTCGAGCGCGCGCACCACGTCGGCGAGGCCGCCTTCCCCCTGGTCGAGGCGCACGGCCACCGCGCCGGGCTGGGCAGAGATCTCATCGCCGAAGCGGTGGAGGACCTTCGCTACCGCGTCGCGCTGCCCCTCTTTCACGGGCGTCGCCTCGACGCTGGGGTGCCCGATCTCGGCCTTCAAGTTCTCCGGCGTTCCTTCGGCGACTATCCTGCCGTCGTCTATGATCCCGACCCGGTCCGCGAGTACATCCGCCTCTTCAAGGTACTGCGTCGTGAGGAAGACCGTCACGCCCTCTTCGCGCGCGAGGCGGCTGACCTCCGACCAGAGCGCCGAGCGGCTCTGGGGATCGAGGCCGGTGGTTGGCTCGTCCAGGAAGAGGATCCGGGGCCGGTGCACGAGCGCGAGCGCGAGGTCTAGCCTTCGCTTCATTCCGCCGGAGTAGCCACGCACCCTCCGGTCGGCAGCCTCGGAAAGCCCAACGCGCTCGAGGAGTTCGTCTCCCCTCTTTTTCCGCTCCACCCGCGACAGGCCGTGGAGCGCGGCCTGAAGCCTCATGTGGTCGCGTCCCGTGAGGAACTGGTCGAGCGCCGCCTCCTGCAGCGCTGCCCCGATAGAGGTGCGCACCTGCGGCCCCTGCTTGACTATGTCGTAGCCGGCTACCCGTGCGGTACCCGCGGTGGGCGGCAGTAGCGTCGTGAGCATGAGGACCGTCGTCGACTTGCCGGCACCGTTCGGCCCCAAGAAGCCGTAGATCTCACCGGGCTCGACCCTCAAGTCTATGCCGTCCACTGCCCTCGGGCCCTTCTTGAACTCCCGGACGAGGTTTACAACCTCGATCCCTTCCTGGCACCGCGTCAAACCCTCTCCTCTCTCATACACCGACCTTAAGCCGAGTCCTCGAGGCCGGTGAGCTCCTCGCTGACCTCCCACAGGTTCTTGCGCACGGACTCGTCGTAGGCCGCCGCGGAGGCGGTCTGCGCCTCGCGGTCGGCGAGGTACATGCCGGTCATCCCTTTCACCTCCGGCGAAGCAGCGAGGTAGACGAGCGTGTCCGCTCCCTGCTTCGGGCTCCGCATGAACGGCTTGAACGCCCGGAAGAGCAGGATCGAGAAACCCCGATTGTTCGTGCCGAAGTTGGTGTTGACCCCGCCGGGGTGCATGCAGTTGGCCGTCACTCCGGTGCCTTCCAGACGCTCAGCGAGCTCGAAGGTAAACACGATGTTGGCGAGCTTGGTCATCCCGTAGACCGGGAAGCCTCTGTAACGCCTTTTGCTCTGCAAGTCGTCGAAGTTTATCTTCCCCACGCGCTCGGCCCCCGAAGTGACGGTGATGACGCGACTCGGGGCACTCCTCTTGAGCAGATCCAGGAGGAGGTTCGTCAGGAGGAACGGGGCCAGGTGGTTGACGGCCAGCGTCAGCTCGATACCATCCGCCGTCTCAGTGCGCTTTGACTGTACTAACCCGGCGTTGTTGATCAGCACGTCTAGCCGGTCGTGGCGCTCTTTGAACTCCTCCGCGAGCTTGCGGACCTCGGCCTGCACGGCGAGGTCGGCGAGCAAGAGAGAGACCTTGTCGCTGCCGGACTCGCGTTGGATCTCCTCGGCCGCTCCCTCGCCTCTCTCCCGGTTGCGGCCGGTTATGACGACCTCGGCACCCATACCGGCTAGAGCCGTCGCCGTCGCCCTGCCGATACCAGAGGTGCCCCCCGTGATCAGGACCACCTTACCGTTCATGCTAGCGCTTGTGTTCTCCACGCTTCTCCTTTTGGCCGCTCGTTCCCGACGAAACCCGAGACCTGCCCCCGAGTCTATACCGCTACGGGTCCAGTATCGTTTCCGAAGAGCCCGCGGCCCGTGATCGGGTCCACGAAACGCACCTACCCCTCGCGGGCCAGCGTCGTGAGCACGTAGACGCCGACGGCCCAGGAAGGCCTGGTTCGGCGGCGGTTCTCCCGACGAGCCACGGTCATCGAGCTAACCGAGCAAGGCGAGCGGACGATGGCCGCCCCATGTACGACGAGCATCGAGAGGCCGTCTCGGAGCTGTTATGGCCCTCTCCGAGGACGAGCAGCGCGAGTTGGTGCGCCTTTTGGTTCGCTGCTGCAGGAGCTCCGGTGGGAGGGAATGGTCTAAACCCCGCTTCTGAAGGCGCACCTACCGCTGAGAGTAGCGGATCGAGTCGACGTACAAGAACCTGTCCGTGCGTGGCATCTTGCCCTCAAGCTAGTTCGGGAACCAGGCGTTCACGTAGAGCCTCATAGAGTTTTGGGGAGGCCGTCGGTCCAGGTCTTTGAGCCGGCGGTCCGCGTAGAAGCCTATGGTGTTCAGCGTTAGTCGAAGGGGGGAAGGTGGAGAAGAAAGGTTTAAAGATCGGGCAGCTCCACCTCGTCCCCCACCCTGACGCCGCATTCTTCGAAGAAGCCCTGGTTAACTTCGAGGGCGTACATGGCGGGCTCGGCGGAGGGGTGGCGGGTCTCGTCGAGGGGCTGCATGTCCTGGATATCTATTATCCGTTCTTCGGCGTCGATGTAGGCGATAGAGAGCGGGATGAGAGTATTCCTCATCCAGAACGAGACCTGTTGTTCCCCGTCGAAGACGAAGAGCATGCCGGCGTTCTCGGCGAGCTCGGTACGTTCCATGAGGCCTCGCTGACGTTCGGCGTAGTCGTCGGCGATCTCGACCTCCACCTCCACCCTTTGGCCGCCGGAGGCGTCTATCGCAACGGTAGTGGTTTCAGCGGAATTGCAGGTCTCGGCTTCCGAGGAGGTCTCCTCCCCCGAGCAGCCCACCAGAACGAGGCCACAGAAGAACGCGGCGAGGACGACCGATAAACCCCTCATCGCAGCGCGAACTCCACCCGCTTGTTCTGGCGGCCCTTGCTCTTGTGGCCCGTTATCCGGAGCTCCCCGACCTCTTCGGTATTCGCGACGTGGGTGCCGCCGTCGGCCTGGGTGTCTATGTCCTCTATCTCCACGATACGCACCGTCTCGACGTGCTCCGGCACCAGGTTCACCTGCGTGCGGATGAGGTTCGGGTTCTTCAGCGCCTCTTCGCGGGGAAGTTCGTAGACCTTTACGGGCCGGTTCTCGGCGAGAGCATCGTTGGTCAGACGCTCTATCTCGCCGATGACCACCACCGTCCACTCCCCCGGAAAAGAGAAATCCATCCGGGCCCGGTCGGCGCGCATCTGGCCGCCAGTCACTCTGGCGCCGAAGTTACGAAAGATCACGCCGGAGAGTACGTGCAAAGCGGTGTGGTGGCGCATATGAGCGTAGCGCCGTTCCCAGTCGAGCTCCCCGCCCAGTTCTCGGACGGTATCGGGAATAGCGTTGTCGAGGACGTGTATCACCTCGCCTCCCTCCCGCCGCAAGTCGACCACGTTAGCGCGAATCGGGCCGACACCCAAGGTTCCCTTGTCCGCAGGCTGGCCTCCGCCACCGGGGTAGAAGGCGGTACGATCGAGGTAGACCTCACGCCCAGCCATCCCGATCACCTGGGCCTCGAACTCTTTGAGGTAGGCGTCCTTGAGGAAGAGTTCCTCGGCCATCAGAGCGGGAGGGTGCCGCGTTCGCGGTCCTTGAACGTGACGACCTCCCGGTAGCCGACGTCGTTGACGAGCTTGAGGCTCTCGTCGTAGCCCATCGCGACCTGATCCGGGGAGTGGGCGTCGGAGGAGAGGATTATCGGGACGCCCCGATGATAGAACATCTCGAGGAGTTGGCGGGAGGGGTAGACCTCGCCGACGGGCTTGCGCAACCCTGCCGCGTTCACGTCCACGACAACGCCGGACTCGGCGACGGCGTCGGCGGTCTCTTCGAGCATTGGGGTGATGTCGCGTTCGGGGAAATGGCAGAAGATCTTGATGAGGTCCGGGTGGCCCAGGATCTCGAAGCACCCCGAAAGCGCGGCCTCTCGCACGTTCACGTAGTACCTCTCGTAGAGCTCGTAGGCGTCGAGCTTCTCGTAGATCTCGCGGTGATCCGGGTGGTCCACCTCCTCACCCTGGACCCGGTGGACGCTCCCAATGACGTAGTCGTAGGGGAGAGCGGTAGAATCGCGCTCCATGCGCTCCTCAGCACCGGGGACGAAGTCTATCTCTATCCCCAGGCGCAGCTCCACGTCTTGGGATTTCTCGCGGGCTTCCTGGAAAGCAGCGAGGTCTATCTCGTCGAGGTAGCGATCGTGCTCGGTGATGCCCATCTGCTTGAGGCCCCGGGCTTTGGCGACTTCGCAGTATTTTAGGATGTTCTCGACCGTCATGGGCCTATCACCGTGGGCTATGACATGCAGGTGGTAGTCGATCAAAGCATTCTCCTAGCTTTTTACTCTCGCGACGATTCTATAAGATTACAGCGGCTTGCAATGACATTGACCCAATCAGCTAGCTCTTCGGAATGCCGTACTTGACGGGATCCACTACCTTCCGCACAGATCTTCCAAATAAGTATCTACCCGCCTACCATACGGTGTGGTT
>JALYGT010000011.1 GCA_030776965.1 Actinomycetota bacterium | reverse complement strand
TGTTAAGCAGTCCCGCTACTACTACTGCTGCTACTGCCCCGGCGCTCGATACGTTGCCCCGCCCGCCTTGCGCATCGCCTGCATACCTTCCTCAGCGCTAAGCAGCACGGTGGTCTTGGCCTCGCTGAGATGACCAGGGGAGATGGCAGCCATCACGATGGTCGCAGCAGTGCTCTCGTCGGGGGCTTCGTAGATGACCACCGAATCGTACTCGCCGAAGCTATTGTAGAAAGAGAGCAGCCGACCGCCCAGGGCCTCCGCCAACCTGCCAAAGGCCTCGCCCCGGTTCTCCGGGTTGTGGGTCAGCGCGGCCCAGGCCTCAGAGGTGTAGCTGACCTGCGTCATGTAGAGGGGCATGGCTTGTCCTCCTCCTCCTTCCTCCCGCTTCAGAAGCTCTGAAGCGGGGTTAACCCTTCCCAACGCTAAGCATGATGCCACTCACCAAAGCCTGACGCCACCTTCCGAGAAAGAGGATTGACGGCAACACGCCTAGCCCCGGTCCGCTAGGGGGATGCTTAGCCGATAGGACCGGGGGAGATCAACAAAAAGGCCGGAGCTCCCTCAAAAGATACCCGGCCCCGAGATCGACCACTGCTTTTTTGCCTATAGTCCGGTTCGAAAGCGTTTGGACGCCTGGCGGTAAGGGGAAGCTCTGAAAAAAGCGCGTACCCGCCGCAACGGAAAAAAAGGAGCAGCGTCGTGAGAAGCACAAAATTCACTGTTCCCTTCGTCGCAGCCTCTTTTGTCGCTGTGTTGGGCGCGCCAGCCTGCGGGGGCAGCGAAGATCAAGAGCAGCGAGTGGAGCTGCTAGAACAGCAGGTACGGGAGCAGCAAGAGCAGATAGAGCAGCAGCAAGAGCAGATAGTGAAGCAGCAACTGCATCTAGAGCAGCAGCAAGAGCAGATAGAGCAGCAGATAAGAGAGCCGGTAAAAGAAGAGCAACAACCCTAAGCGCCACAGCCGCAGAGGCCCTGGACACGATTTCACCTGAGGAGAGGCACCAGATCTATAAGACGCTTAGAATGAAGGTCCTGGTGAGCACAGAAGGGACGGTAACGGTGGAACTCGTCTCTGGCCACACACCGGATTGCGGTGCTGGCTCTGTCAAAGCAAAGGGTTTATGTTCGTAGATTCGCACACGCACCTCTTGCGGCTCGCGGTCTCGCCGGAGATAGCGATTAAAGGAGCGGCGGAGGCAGGAGTGCTTGCCGTAGTGAACGTCGGGACGGACTTAGAGGGCTCGCAAGAAGGGGCGAAGCTGGCGGCGGCGTTGCCGACCGTGTACTCCTCGGCGGGAATACACCCGCACAACGCAGGTACTTACACGGCGCCGGATCTGGAGGCGTTGGCGGAGGTCTCGGAGTCGCCGGGGATCGTGGCCTTGGGCGAGGTGGGGCTTGACTACTACCGGGGGGACTGGTCGAAGGAGATCCAACGTGCGCTCTTCGAAGACGTGATCTCACTCGCCAACGATACGCGTTTGCCCCTCATAATTCACTCACGTGAGGCGTTCGACGAGACGATGGCCTTGTTGAGCCGCGCCCGGGTTCCGATCGTCCTTCACTGCTTCGAGGGCGGGGAGCGCGAGGCGAAGGAGGCTACTGAACGCGGCTACTACGTGGGGCTCGCCGGGAACGTCACCTACAAAAACAGCGAGACGGCGAAGATCCTAGGCACGCTCGACCCGGAGCGGATCCTCGTCGAGACTGACGCCCCTTACCTAAGCCCGCAAGCGGTGCGCAGGGAGAACAACGAGCCCAAAAACGTGGTCCACACGGCCTCCTTCGTCGCCGAACACGTTGGTATGTACGAGGGGGAGTTCGGCACCCTCACCAGCCGCAACGCCCGCAACGTCTTCGGCCTCCCGCTCGAAGTCTAGCCTCACGCATTGGGCCAGCCCGAAAAGGAACGCCCGAAAAAACGCCTCGGCCAGCACTTCCTAATAGACCCGAACACTGCCCGCATCGTTGCTCGAGGCGTCACCGACAACGATGTTGTCCTCGAGGTGGGACCTGGCCGCGGCGCCCTCACCACCGTCCTCGCCGAGAGGGCAATGCTCGTTCACGCCGTAGAGCTCGACCCGGACGTGCTCCCTGCCCTGCACGTGGCCCTGAAACCACACCGAAACGTCCTCGTTAGCGAAGGGGACGCCCTGGCCTTCGACTACGCATCTCTCGACCCGTGGCCGAACAAGTTCATCGCGAATCTCCCTTACAACGTCGCCTCGCCCCTCGTGTTGAAGCTGTTGGAAGAGGCGGATTTCCTTTCGGAGCTGCGCTTCATGGTGCAGCTCGAGGTGGCGCGGAGGATGGCCGCGACGAGGAGGACAAAGGACTACGGCGCCTACGCGGTCCTCGTGCAGCTCCTCGCGGAAGTGCGCGTGGAGCACAGGGTCTCGCCAAACGTCTTCGACCCGCCGCCTAATGTTTGGTCGGCGGTCGTGGCGATGGAGCGGCGAGAGTTCCCGGAGGACTACGACCGCACCAAGGAACTGGTGCTCGCCGCTTTCAAGAGCCGTCGCAAGAGGCTCGTCAACAATCTGCCGGGGACGCTACGCGAGGAGGCCCTGGATGCTCTGCGTGCTCTGGGTTACGGGCCGGGGGCGCGGGCCGAGGAGCTACGACCCGAAGATTTTGTGGCGGTCTCGCGCCTCCTCTCGGGGGTAGTTTGACGACGGTGCGCTTAAAGGCGTTCGCGAAGGTCAACTACACCCTCGAGGTGCGAAGGGTACGAACCGACGGGTACCATGAGATCTCGACCGTCATGCAAAGCATCTCTCTGGCCGACGAGGTGGAGATCAAAAGTATTGAGGAAGGCTTCGAGTTCATCGTCGAGCCGGAGGATGCTCACATCGGGCCACCCGAGGAGAACACCGTTTACAAGGCGTGGAAGTTGCTCGGGGAGGTTGTCGACCTTAGGCTTCCGGTACGGTTGCATCTCCGTAAAGAGGTCCCCTCGGGGGCTGGGCTCGGGGGCGGTTCGGCGGATGCGGCCGCTACGCTCGTGGGTCTGAACCAGCTCTTCGGACTGGGCTTAAGCGACGCGGAGCTGCGAGAGGTCGGGCTGCGGGTCGGGGCGGACGTCCCGTTCTGCATCTCGGGTGGCACAGCGGTAGGCGAGGGGATAGGAGAGGCCTTGAGCCCCCTTCCGGCGCCGCCGCCGCACCACCTGGTCGTCGCCAAGCCGGTAGGCGGGGTAAGTACGGCGGAGATCTACCGCGCCTACGACGAACAGCCGAGGTCGGGTAGCACTTTCGTTGCCCGGAGCACGAAGGCCCTGCGCATGGGCGACCTCGCGGCCCTCGCGAAGGGCTTGGGCAACGACCTCGCGCCGGTGACGAAGGGCCTCGTGCCCGAGGTACGGGCGCTGGAGGAGGAGCTTTTGCTCGCGGGCGCCATAGGGGTCGCGATGACCGGGACCGGGACGGCGGTCTTCGGCATCTTCGGCTCCGAAGGGGAGGCTCATGCCGCGGAGCGGATGTTACGGGCGCCCTTCGTCGCCGTCTGCGAACCCCTGTCCCACGGGGTGACGATGCTTTGATGCACGACGCTCGAAAAACCCGAAAGCTGATCGCTGACGGGCAGAAACGCTGATAGCCAAGAGAGGCTCTTGTATAATCGTGTCGACAAGGCGAGCGTCGCTCAGAATGACGGCCTCCATAGTTTGGGGCGTGGCCAAGTGGCAAGGCACCGGGTTTTGGTCCCGGGATCGCAGGTTCGAATCCTGCCGCCCCAGCCCGTGGGTCCGGGCAGGGACTCGCGAGGTCGATGGCGTGGCGGAGGGAGTTACGGAGAAGCCTATGTTCCAGCGCGAAAGTGCGCCGATCTTTGCTGCGGTTCTCGCGGCCGGTAAGGGTACCCGGATGAAGTCCAATAGGGCCAAGGTGCTACACACGATCTGCGGCGTGCCGATGGTGAACTACGTGATCTCCGCGCTAGAGCCGGTCGGACCCGAGAGGACCCTGGTCGTCATAGGCCACCAGGCCGACGAGGTGAAAGCCGTCCTGCCGTCAGGGGTAGCCCCCGTCTTGCAAGAGGAACAGAGGGGGACCGGGGATGCAGTGCGCGTGGCTTTGAAGGCCATAGACGACGAGGAGGGAGTCCTCCTCGTCGTGAACGGCGATGGGCCGCTCATATCGGGCAAGACGCTCGCCGGGCTCGTCGAACGTCACCGCTCGGCAGGGGTGGGGGTGACGGTCTTGGTGGCGGAGCTCGAGGACGCGACGGGCTTGGGAAGGGTGACAGAGGATGCTGGCGTCGTCCGGATCGTCGAGGAACAGGACGCGACAGAGGCCGAGAAGCGAATCAACCTCGTCAACCTGGGGCTCTACGCCTTCGAGCTTTCGGAGATCCGGCAGGCGCTTGCGCTCGTCGGCACGGACAATTCGCAGGGCGAGCTCTACCTTACGGATGTTTTGCAGATCATCGGCGGGAAGAGCCGTGCGGTGACCCACCGGGTCGAGAACCTAGAAGAGGCGAACCTGGTCAACGACCGGGCCCACCTTGCTAAGGCCGAGGAGATCGTCCGGCGGCGCATCCTCGACGAGCATATGAGGAGGGGCGTGACAGTCCGGGACCCGGTCAGCACGCATATAGAGGCTGCGGTGGAGATCGGGCGCGACACGGTTCTCCTGCCGGGGACGTTCTTGCGCGGGGAGACGAAGATAGGCTCGGATTGCGTGATCGGTCCGAGCACGGACCTTTCGGACACGGTGGTGGGCGACGGGGCGCTCGTCGAGCACTCGGTCGGGCGAGGCGCCGCGGTCGGGCCCGGCGCAAGCGTCGGTCCGTACGCGTACTTGAGGCCGGGAACGGTCTTAGGAGAGGCTTCGAAGGTCGGGGCCTATTGCGAGGTAAAGAACACGAAGGTGGGGGCGAAGAGCAACGTGCCGCACCTCTCCTATGTCGGGGATGCGGAGATCGGGGAGGGGGCGAACCTCGGGGCGGGTACGATCACGGCGAACTACGACGGCAAGAACAAGCACCGCACCACCATAGAAGACGGCGTCTTCATCGGGATCAACGCGAACCTCATAGCGCCGGTGACCATCGGCGAGGACGCTTACGTCGGGGCCGGGAGTGTGGTGAACAAGGACATCCCGCCGGGCAAGCTCGCCGTCGGGATGCCGGCGCGCGTGATCCGGGACGCCCCCAAGGACGAGGCGAAAAAGGGCGAAGCGGGGGACGGGAGGAAGGGCCGAGACGGCTAGGGCGGCGGGCCAAGAGACGGAGGGATAAATCGCGAGATGCGCAACGGCCATTTAGAACGGACGGCGGAAAACAAGCTACTACTCTTCTCCGGGAGTGGCTACCCGAAGCTTGCCGAGAGCATAGCCGAGCGTTTGGACGTGGATCTGGGCGAGGTCGAGATCACGAAGTTCCCGGGCGGGGAGATGTACGCCCGCTACGGGCAGAGCATCCGTGGTGCGGACGTTTTCATCGTCCAGTCCCTTGGCGAGCCGGTGAACGACAACCTCATGGAGCTTCTGATCATGGTGGACGCGGCCACGAGGGCGTCGGCGGGGAGCATCGTCGCGGTCATCCCTTGGTACGCCTACTCCCGGCAGGACAGGAAAACCAAGCCCCGCGAGCCGATAACTGCGCGGCTGGTGGCGAACATGATCCTGACCGCCGGGGCCAACAGGGTAATGACTATGGACCTGCACGTCGGCCAGATCGAAGGCTTCTTCAGCTTCCCGGTAGACCACCTGACCGCGATGCACACGTTCGTGGACTACTTCACTGGGCAGGGCTTCAAGGACGCCGAGGACGCGGTGGTCATCGCCCCGGACACCGGGGAGGTGAAGGTGGCCAAGCGTTTGGCAGATCATTTGGGGTTGCCGTGGGCTATCGTGAACAAGCTACGCCGCCATACGGGGCAGTCGGAGGTCACGCACGTCATCGGCGACGTGAAGGGCAGGCAGGCCATCCTTATAGATGACATAATAAGCACCGGCGGGACCACCGTGGGCGCCGCGGAGAGCATTCTCGATTGCGGGGCGACGGAGGTCTACGCGGCGGCCACGCATCCCGTGTTCGCGGGCCCGGCGTACGAGCGGCTCGAGGAGTCCCCGATAAAGGAGGTCATCGTCACCGATACGCTGCCTTTGAAGAAGGACAAGCCGCGCGATAAGATACGCGTGCTCACGATCGCCCCACTGCTGGCCAACACCATCCGGAACGTCTTCTCGGACGAGTCGGTGAGCGAGGTCTTCATGGGTGAGAACCAGCTTTTCTAGGAATCATTTTAGGAGTTTAGATCATGGCAAAAGAGAACGTAAGCTTGCAGGCGAGGGAACGCGAGGGCCGGGGCAAGAACGACGCCCGGCGCCTGAGGAGTCAGGGCATGTTACCGGCCGTCCTCTACGGTGACGGGGACGGGAAGAGCACCGTGCTCGCGGTCCCCGTAAAGGTCGTGGACTACACCTTGCAGCACGTCGGCGACAACGCGCTCTACGACGTGGAGCTCGGGGGCCAGGATCTAACGGCCCGCGTCGTAGACGTGCAGCGCGACCCGGTCTCGGGCAAGCTCGTGCACGTGGACTTCGCACCGGTGAACATGCGCGAGCGGATCGTGGTCACGGTACCCCTGGCGGTCGTCGGCGATTCCCCCGGGGTCATCGAAGGCGGCGTCCTGGACCAGATCGCCTACGAGGTCGAGGTCGAGTCCTTGCCGGGGGACATACCCCAGGAGGTGACGGTCGACGTCTCGAACCTTGGGATTGGCGAGAACCTCACCTTGGCCGACGTGGAGCTCCCCGAAGGCGTTACGCTTATCTCCGAAGAAGAGGAGGTCGCCGTTACCGTGACGCCGCCGACGGAGGTCTCCGACGAAGAGATGGAGGCCGCCGGCATCGTCGAGGAGCCGTCCGACGAGACGGAGGCTGAGGAGGCCGAGGTCGAAGAGGGGACCGAGGAGATCCCCGTCGAAGAGAGGGAGACGGGCCCCGCTGGACAGAATCTCCAGCCTTAGGCTCTCGCGCCTCTTCGGCACCCGTTCTGACCCTCGGGCGAGCGAGGAACCTACCGGTGGCGCCGCGAAGTCGCGCTTCGAAGTCGTCGTGGGCCTCGGCAACCCGGGCCGCTCCTACGAGCGCACCCGCCACAACGTCGGTTTTCTCGTCGCCGACGAGCTCGCAAAGCGCCACGGAGGCTCCTGGCGTTCCAAGAAGAAGGCTGAGACCGCCCCGGTGGGTTTCGGCCTCGAGAACGTGACGCTCCTCAAGCCGACGACGTATATGAACAACTCGGGCTCCGCGCTCGCCGGGTACAAATCTGAGCAGATCATCGTTGTGCACGACGACTTGGACCTTCCGGCAGGCGCCGTGCGGGTCAAGGCCGGCGGCGGAGCGGGTGGCCATAATGGCCTGCGCTCTATCATTCAGCACCTGGGGGCGGACTTCGTGCGCGTGCGCATAGGTATCGGGCGTCCGCCGGTCGGAGTGACCGTCACCGACTACGTGCTCAGCCGCATGGACTCGAAGGTCAAGGAGGCCGTGTCGCTCGCCGCCGACGCGGTCGAGGCCGTGATCGAGTACGGACCCGAAGCCGCCATGAACCGGTTCAACGTTCAGGCTTGAAGATTCGAGGGGAAGGTTCCCTGAGAATTCCAACCTCAGGCGAAACCTTTCGATTCCCCCGGTTGTTGTAGGTAGTGTGGAGACGGAAGCGTGGCACTCGGAGAAGGAACTCGGATGGGACTCGCTCGCGGCGCGTCTGGCGGACGGCGATCCAGGGGCGTCCCGAGAGATAGTCGAGCGCCACTACGCCGGCCTGTACCGCTATGCCTTCGCCATGCTGCGCGACGGCCCAGCTGCCGAAGACGCGGTGCAGGACGCCTTCGAACGTGCCTTTCGGGCGCTGGGGCGCTACCCGGAGAAGCGCATCCGGAGTATGACGCTGCGTCCCTGGCTGTACCGTATCACACTGAACGTGGTGCGCAACCGGATCCGGCGGAGGCGCGAGGCAACGATCGGGAACGTCTCCGCCTTATCCCCGGAGGTGAGGGCGGACGAGGGAGTCGCGGACCGGATGGACGTGCTGGCAGCGCTCCGGCGGTTGCCAGAGAGGCAGAAGATGGCGGTGGCACTCCGTTATCTTCAGGACCTGCCGTACGCCGAGATCTCGGCGGTGACGGGATGGCCGGAGGGTACGGCGAAGACGCTGGTGTATCGTGGCGTTGGACGTCTCAGGGAGTTTATGGGCGTCGATGATTCGAAGGATGGTGATCCGTAGGATGAACGAACCAGAAGAGCGCGTGGCCGGGCTGCTGCGGGCGACGGGGGAGCGCATCGATTCGCGCCGGGACTTTGCGCCACTCGTGGAGCGCGTGCTAGAGAGTGCGACCGACTCGTTCTTTAGCGTAGGTTCGCCGCTCGGAAGGGTCTTCGTGGCGGCGGGGCCGGAGGGCGTGAGATACCTGGCTCCCGCCTCCTCGCCGGAAGAGTTCGTGCGGAGCTATCGCGGACGCTTCGGGAGGGTCCTCTCCGACGCCTCGGGAAGCGAGATGAAGGAGCTGGCCGGGCGAGTCGAGGGGGCCTTAGCCGGGGAACGAGCGGACGTGCCCCTGGACCTTTCGGAGACGACCCCTTTCCAGCGGCGCGTCTTGGAGATCGTGAAAGGCATACCCCATGGTGAGGCGCGCCCGTACGCCTGGGTTGCGCGCGAGGCCGGTTCCCCCGATGCCTCCAGGGCCGTCGGCAACGTCATGGCGAACAATCCTGTCCCGCTCTTGGTGCCGTGCCACCGCGTGGTCAAGAACGACGGCCGAACGGGCAGCTACTCCTTCGGCGCGGGCGAGAAAGAAAGGCTCCTAGAGCAGGAAGGCGTCTCGCCGGACGAATTACTCAGGGCTCCCTACGTTGGGACGCCGACGACGGGGACAGTGTGCCACGCCACCTGCCGCAACGCGCGCAGGATCCGCCCGGAGAACCGGTGTCCGTTCCGCAGCGTGGTACAGGCGGTGACTGCGGGGTTCAGGCCGTGCAGGGTGTGCCGGCCGGTCGTGGCGGCGTGAGGGTAAGCGAAGGCTACCGTCTAGAAGAT
>JALYGT010000010.1 GCA_030776965.1 Actinomycetota bacterium | reverse complement strand
CTCCTCCTCTGCCTCGTCGAAGGCAGCTAGCTAACCAGCTAGCTCACAGCTTTCGCGTATGGCGCTTCCGCCGTACGTCCACCCACCAGCCGGACCTATAAGCCAAACCTCCCGCCCGCACTCAGAGCACACGGTTGCCCACATCCTGCCAGAGAGCTTCCGCCAGGAGTCCACTCGGGGACTATGCCCCAGCTTGAGAGCGACATCTATGGCGGCGAGCGCGGTTGAGGTTGCTTCTCTCGGTGGTTTGGGCATCTTTTATCTCTACCCCTCGATGGCCCCGGTTCCGCAACTTAGCAACAAAAGGGCCGGAGCCTCAATAAGGGACCTCGGTCGCTGCTAGCCGGTAGCATCCATTAGTCGGTCGGCACGTGCTAAAGAGGACACACAGAGGAAGACTAGGAGTGAACCGTAGGAGGGGGATCTGTGGTGTACGCCCAGCCTTCCTCTGTGCCTGTAATAAATTCTTTGTGCCCAGCAGCAGGAAGGATTAAACACGAGAACGTCACGTTCCGGGTAAAACACACTTTGAGGGGGGCGGCGACACTTTGGAAGGGGGTCGCCGTCCATCCTCCAAGACTCCTCCGATAAAGGGACCGGGGCCGACCCGTAAGGATATCCCCGGTCGCACACCCCTATAGAACCGAGGCTATGCGGTTTTCCGAGTAGACGTCTTGTTGGCAATTTGGTGAATAGGGAAGGGCCGGGGCTTTCTAGGCTTCGGTTCTGATGTTTGAGGCTCCTCGAGCTAGGGAACCCCCGATACAGCGGGCCTGGCGGCCCACAGAGGTTGTTAATCCTTTGTGGAACCCCACCTCACTCCAAGTCCAAAGCCACCGGGCCTTTTGTGCTAGTCTCCTCACCATATTGGCTATGCTCGCATTCTTCCTGTTGGCCCTTCTGATGGTTTTGGTGATCGTCGGGGTAATGTTCTGGGTCTTCTTTCTCAGAGGGAGATAACCCTCGGCCGAGGATGTACGAGCGGAAGGGGAAGGATTCGAACCTCCGCGGTCTCGCGGAAGCGCCGGGCGAGCTGCCCCAGTGGGGAACGCTGGCGGTGACCACCACCGCCGCAACAGTGCTGTTGCTGGCAAACGTGCGGGGCGAGTGGGGACAGCGGACCTAACGGCTCCCCCCGCAGCGCGAACGAGTGGCAGGGAGCTACCCAGTCAGGGGAGACGAGGCTTCAGAAAACCCTGCACATCAGGTTAACTAATCCAGAGTCAGTTTCCATATATCCGTGGTTGTTCACCGCCGTTCAGAAAATGGCCTTTTTAAGCCAGATTACTAAAACTGACGTTTCTCGTCGTTCGCCGTTGTTCGCCCCGGTCACTGTCAAATCTCTGTCAAAAGTGCCGGGATGCTGGCGCTTTTCCGCCAGGGCGCCTGTGAGCAACACGCCCCCTCACAACTGCGATAGGACCGACCGCGCGAATGCCTCCAGACCATCGATATCGTCCACCTCCAACCACTGCAGCATCACCCGTTGCACGCCAGCCTCTGGCAACAGGCAGAGCTGCTCGACGATCTCAGGCAGCGTGCCGACGATGAAGCCGCGGGCGCAGAGCGAGGGGCAGGTGTTGGCCGTTGCCTTACCCGGCTACACGCTCCTTAGCGGCAAAGCGCGCCAGTACGCCGCCGTTTTGGGTCTCGCGTTTGACGTGGTCCGCTACCCAGAAGGTTATCGCCTGGATGGTCTCCGTCGGGTTGTAGCCGTTGTACGTCGGAAAGACCCCGCCGCCCACGAGGAAGAGGTTCGGCACCTCGTGCGATCGGCAGTGGCGGTCCACCACCGACTCATTCGGATCGTCGCCCATGATGTGGGTGCCCATCTCGTGTGTGGTGAGGTGGTAGGGTGGCAATAGTGGCGCCTCCCACGTCTTGGTTGCCCCCATGGCGCGCGCGATGCTGTGCTTGATTTGCCTGACCCAGAGCCCCGCCTCCCGGTCGTTGTCGCCCCAGTCGTGCGTAATGCGCAACGCCGGCTGTCCCCAGCTGTCCTTCACCTTCGGGTCGAGGTCGACGTAATTCGTCTCCATCGGCAGCGAGGCCATCTGCGAGTACATTCCGAAGAGGCGACGGTAGCCGTGGCGGAGCCACTCCTTATATGCCGCGCCCCACATAGGCACGTCCGGAGGCATAAGGACGCTGGCAGCTTCAATCGGCTGGACGTCCCCGCTGAAGAACATGACCGGCGTCCCGCCGACGAAGCCCAAGTCGCTCCGGTCTATGATGTCGCCGCTCGTGTCGTCTATGGCCCAGCCGGCGGAGGCAGGCCCGGCGTAGATGTGCGTCTCCTCGGGCAGGGTTCCGCTAAACCAATTGTAATTGTGGATCATGAAGCGTTTGCCGACCATACCGTTCTGGTTGAGCCCAGAGACGAGCATGAGGCGGGTGTTCTCGAGCGAGTAGGCCGAGAGGATGACGAGGTCGCCGGTTGCCTCGTGGCGCTCGCCCTTGGCGTCGATGTAGCTGACCGACCGGGCGAGCCCGTCCGCGTCGACGTTGATGCGCTGGACGCGACAGTTGGTTAGGAGCTTGAGGTTTCCGGTTGCGAGTGCCCGAGGCATCATCGTGTCCAGGGTCGTCGTTTTGGCGCCGACGTGGCAGCCATAATCCCGGCAGAACCCGCAGTAGACGCACGCCTTGCGCTCGCCCCAGTCCTCACTGATGATCGCAACCGGCGGCGGGAAAGGGTGGTAGCCGAGGTTCTTTGTCGCCTCCACGAAGAGCTCGTTGGAGGCGCTCGGCCGCAAGGGCGGGAAGGGGTAGTCGCGGCTCCTGGGCGCCTCGAACGGGTTGCCGCCCTCCTGCATCTCGCCGTTTATGTTGCCCGCACGCCCCGATACCCCGGTCTCGTACTCCACGCGGTCGTAGTACGGCTCGAGGTCATCGTAGCTTATAGGCCAGTCAACTATGTGGGAACCCTCCGGCAGCTTCTCTTCCCCATAACGCTCGACCCATTCAGACCGCTGGCGGAAGTCTTCGCGCAGCTGGCGCCACGACCAGCAGGCCCAGTGTATGGAGCCGCCACCGACGCCGACCGAGGGCACCAACCACAGCGGATTCTTGGGCTGCGGGCCCACGGCCCAAGGCAGTACCTGGGCGGGAGTCTGCGTGTCAGGACGCCAGGTCATGGGGTCCGTGTCCATCGTGGGCGAGAGGCCGGCGCGGGTGGAGTAGCGCAGCTCGTCGAATTTTGTCCAGAAATCGTCCGAGTGGTAGTAGGGACCTTTGTCTATTCCCAGGACCGTGAAGCCGGCCTCGGTCAGCTCCCGCGCCAGGATCGCACCGGCCGCCCCGACCCCGACGATCACGACGTCGGCATGCTTGTTCGCCATCTCTAGTTTTCCTTTCCCCTTCGTTTTGTTCTCGGCTACCCGCCCTCTCCGGGCGGTTCTTCGGGCTCTCCCAGCCGGGTCGGCATCCGGGGCGTCTCCTCCTCGGGGACCGAGGGTCTGGGACCGGGGCGATGGTAGAAGAGTTCCGGCTTTTCGCGGGCGAGCCGCTGGATGTCTCCCAACGTCATGAGGGGCTTGCCGGAGAGGTCGGCTCCGTAGCGCATCTCCTCGGCGCCGTAGCCGTACTGCGCGCCGGGGAACCCGATGAGGTGCCATCCCACGGCGTCGCGGTTGCCACCGTAAGCCGGGTCGCTGAACATCCCTTCTACGGTGTGGCTCCATGCCATGGTGAAGAAGTCCTCGGAGCCCTCGCCGAAGCCGCGGACCTCGCCCCGCTCCAAGGCGCCGACGACGGCGTCCTGATCCGCCTCAGAGAGCTCGAAGAACTTCTTGCCGTATCTCTCACTGGTGTAGGCGTTGAGCGTGCGCACGCCTTCTCGGTAGGCTCCCTGCCATCCGAAGTAGGGACCGGCCAAAGCCCGGTCGATGTAGTACACGACCCCTGCCTCTCGAGCACCCGGGTCCTCTTCGTTGCCGGGGACGATCCGGGCCGCCAAGGCCTCAACTGTATCCGCCTCGTCCAGGAAGAAGAACATGAGACCCGACGTGTCGATCTCCTTCGTAGGTTCCATAAGGTGCCTCCTTTCCCCAATCCACCTAGCGCTACTTTAGAAACCTTTTTGCTTCCGTGCTCCCTTTTAGAATCGCTTCCGCTCGCTCACCCGGGCACAATCGCCAGGGGTCTGACCGGCGAGCCGGTGGCTCCGACGAACTCGACCTGCACCACGACCACGCGTCCCGTACTCCTTCGCGATAATGATCCCGATGTCCCCACGCAGTCATCGTTACTGGAGATGCAAACTAACCGAGCCCGCAGTCCGAGTCAAGCCCGGTGCCGACGAGGTACGGGTTGCGGCGGCCTCAGCACGTCTTCGATAATGGAGGTGGGACCCGAGGAGCAACCTCGGGCAAGGGGAAGTGCCAAAAAGGAGGCAACATTATGGCCGCGCTAACCTACGAGCAGGCACACAACGTTCTTCAGGCGGCACTAAGGAAGGCGGACGAGATCGGCGTCCCGTCGAGCGTTGCGGTTGTGGACGAGGGCCGCGAGCTTGTGGCCTTCGCCCGCCAGACCGGTGCCCTACTGGCGAGCATCGAGATATCCATAGCCAAGGCATACACGGCCTGCTCTATGCAGATGGATACGGGCACTCTCGCCGGAATGACGGCGCCCGGACAGCCCCTCGCCGGCCTCGAGACGAGCCACAGGCGGCCCTTGGTGGCCTTCGCCGGCGGCCAACCCCTGTGGATCGGGGACGAGATCGCGGGTGCGGTAGGTGTCGCGGGAGGCCTCGTCGAGCAGGACGACCAGGTGGCCACGGCGGCCGCTGCGGCCCTTCCTCAAGCCTGATTGGAGGTAAAAAGTGGCAACTCGAAGTAAGGTAGCTGTAATTACCGGGGCCGCGACGGGCATAGGAAGGGCGACGGCCCTGCTCTTTGCGCGGGAGGGCGCGTCCGTGATCGTCGCGGACATAAACGAAAGTGAGGCCCAGAGGACTGTCGGGGATATTGAGGACGAGGGCGGTGGCGCTCGGTTCATGCGGATCGACGTGTCCGAAGCCGAGGACGTGCGGGCGTTGATGGAAGTGGCAGCAGAAGAGATGGGCGGCATCGACGCGATAGTCAACAACGCCGGTGCCCAACGCTCTGGCGCGGTCACCGAATTCGAGGAATCCGAATGGGACTTGCTCATGCGCGTCAACCCTCGTTCCTGCTTCCTAGGAGCCAAGTACGGGGTGCCGTACCTCAGGGAGAGGGGGGGTGGCTCCATCGTGAACGTCTCCTCCCTCGCCGGACTCAAGGGCGGTTCCGGCATGACCGCCTACTCTGCTTCGAAGGGTGCGATCATCGCCTTTACCAGGGCCCTTGCCGAGGAACTCGCCCCGGACAACATCCGCGCGAACAGCGTGTGTCCCGGCTGGATCGACACACCGTTCAACGAACCGGCGATCGAGTTTATGGGGGGACGCGCCCAGCAAGAGGAGATGGTGCAGCAGACGGTGCCCCTCAAGCGCCAGGGAACACCCGAGGAGATCGCGCCGGGCATCCTGTACCTTGCCTCTGACGCGTCCTCTTATGTGACCGGCCAAGAGCTCGTAATAGACGGCGGCTTTTTCTAAGACGAGTGCACGTATCAAACCTGTGCGGATTTTAGAGAAGCTGTCGGGCCCCTATCGAACCTTCACTAACTGATCTAGAGATAGTTATGCTGCCATTACACTATGCGGAAGTGTAAGAGAGGGTGTACTAGTTCCTGACGGCCATAGCACCAAGTCTCCTTCTGACCGCAATCTGACCGCAACCGGGTGTCCCTCCCTGTCCCTCCCTGTCCTTTCGAGGGTATCAGTTGCCTATAAAAGCGCCGTTTTGTCTCCCCCTGTCCCTCCCTGTCGCCCCCTGTCCTTGAGCGGGTCTGGCTACGAACAGAGAAGGACGCAGGTTCGAGTCCTGCCGAGCGCGCCCATCTTTGTCCTGCAGATCCCGCACAAAACCTAAGGGTACAGAACAGCAACAGGAACTCTTTGGCAGCAGTAGGCTGCGAAAGAAAGCGCTCGCGCCCAGAGCTGGTAGGAAGGCTGTCCCGTTGCCTTTATTCAATGAGTTCCCGGCAAGGTTAGTCTTCTCGGAAACTCAGAGGCAGGCGGTAAGGCATAAAAGAAGTCGGAGCTCTATGCCCCCCCAAGCTTTTCTTAATGACAGCTGCCGCTGCCGGAGTCGGTGAATGTCCCACCTCCGCTCACGGGAATGAACTCCCAGTCATAGCTAGTCGGATTAAGGCTGAGCTTCAGAATACCGTGGGTGTCGGCGCTGCGTACCTCGCTGTTGGGTTGGATCGTCTCAAATGGGCGAAGACCACTACCGCCTGTGCCTACCACGAACTCTCGTATGCCTCGTGCTAGGTCCGCTTCCCCGCTTGGGTCTTGTAGCGCGAACCGCTCATAATCGTGGTCGTGGCCGTTTACGACCACGTCCACATCCGCCGCATAAAGAGCCTCCCAGATCGGCTTCATCTTGGTCTGGTTGCCGTGGTGACCTGAGCTGAAGAGTGGGTGATGCCAGTAGGCGAGCGTGCAAGCGGCTGTGTTCGAGGCGAGATCCGCGCGCAGCCACTCGTGCTGAGCGGAGCCGGGCTCGACCGCGATATTGCTGTTGAGAACTACCATGTGCCACGCGCCCTGATTGTAACTGTAGTACCCCTCGCCTGGGTCGCCCGCAGCCACACCGAAATAGTCGAAGTAGTCGGAAGCGCCCGGGGTATGGTACTCGTGATTTCCCGGGCTGGGGTACGTTCTAGGCTTGTGACGTCCCCAGCTGGGCTCGTAGCAGTTCTCGAAATCGGCGTCCGTTCCGTCAGGGTAGGCATTGTCGCCTGTGGTAAAAACTGTACCCTCGATGTCCTCGAGCAGGGCGGCTGTATCCTCATCACCCGTGTTGGGGCAAGTGGCTATATCTCCCGCACCAACCAAAACCGGAGCGCTGAAGAGGTTTGTGTAAAAAGTACTGGCAAGAACGCCTACGCTTACAGTAAGTGCGGTTGTCCCCGCCATAGCAGAAGCAACTAGTACTACAGTTACCCACCGCGCTCTGAGCCCCCGAATAATGATCTCCTAAAGAATTTTTGCCCCGCTCGGTCTCTAGCTGTTTGACTGCACAAAGCGCACGAAGAAAATTTACACATCCGCACCCACACCTACGCACCCAGAAGATGTGGGTTTCGGCGAATTCTTCTCTTATTCACCTAATTGCCGACAAGGCGCTTTCTGGGAGACTGAGCTTCCGATGTCGATCCTTCCCGGAAGCTAGGTGAAGCCCGGCCGTAAGTACGAGTCGCTGAAGAACCTCCTGCACTCCTACTGAGAGGCAGCCTCGCCTGGGTGCTCCCAATATCACCCTGTGTCGCCTCGATATCTCGTTAGCTTTACTGCAACCAGGCTAGTACAGGCTAGTACGCAACAGATAAAGGAACTCTCCGATAACACCTGAAAGCGCATAAATAAGGTAGATTTCCGGACCTGCTAGGAAAGGTTAGAACGTACGAGATCTAACTACGAATCAGAAGGTCGCAGGTTCGAGTCCTGCCGAGCGCGCCAAAGAAAGCCCTGCAAAGCGCAGGAAAAGCCGAAGGCCCCGGACAAGCGGGCCGGAGCGCGGAGTTTCGGCCCTTTTGCTTTGTAGGTCAACCAGCTATCCTACAGCGGTTTGCAGTGAAGTTGCACGGCAATACTGAGAGCACATTAGCGTGCGCAGCAGGTCTCTCAGAACAGAAGCATGTATCGATACCGGCAGCAGCTCAATAACAGTGCAAAGTGTTATGGCCGGGCGGCTAGCACTCCTGGTGGTCCGAGGCGAAGCCATATCGGAGACACGCCTCCGGCCGGAGGTAGGTAAACTGTTGCGCGAACGGCTCTCTACGCGAGGAGGGTGCGCTGGAGGCGATCTGGATAGCCGTGGCTTTCGTGCTGGGGCTCGTGGCGAGCGCCTTGAGGCTGCCACCGCTGGTGGGGTACTTGGGCGCAGGGCTGGCGCTCTACGGTTTTGGGGCAACGGGTACGGAACTCTTGCACGAGATCGGGCACATCGGCGTGCTGCTGCTCTTGTTCACCGTGGGCTTGCACCTCCGGCTGAAGAGCGTCTTGAGGCCGGAGATCTTCGGCGCAGGGGTCGCACAGTTGGCCATCAGCGCCGTTCTGTTCTCGGCGATCGGGGTGGCGCTCGGCCTCGATCCGGTTGCAGCAGTGATTATAGCTGTTGTGCTGGGCTTCTCCAGCACCGTGCTCGCCGCCAAGACCCTAGAAGGAAAGAGCGAGCTCGAAGCCTATCACGGGCGCACCGCGATCGGCATCCTCATCCTTCAGGATATCGTCGCAATCGCCG
>JALYGT010000009.1 GCA_030776965.1 Actinomycetota bacterium | reverse complement strand
AGCATCTGGGCGGTGCCGAAGCTGTTGACGTGCACGTACTTGCCCATCTGGGGCATGTAGCCGCCGTAGGCCGCCTGGTGGAAGACAACGTCCACGCCTTCGAGCGCCGCTCTCGTGGCGGCCCGGTCGCGGATGTCGGCGTCGACGAATTCGGCCTCGGGCGGTACCCAGGGCGGCTTACCGTTGCGGTGCGTCTGGGCTTCGATGTTGTCGAGGATGCGGACTTCATAGCCCTCTTCGAGGAGCAGGTCGGAGAGGTGTGAGCCGATCAAGCCGGCCCCACCGGTAACCAGAGCACGCTTTCCCTTCGGCCCGTGCGTCACAGCTCGCTACCTCCCGAGACATCGCCCCCACTACTACCCGGTAAACCGTTCGGGTCCCTGTCGTGTTCGTTCCACGCCAGCCATCGCTCCGCCGTGGTACTTACAACCCGAAATGCGTCAACGCTGCCCTGCGCCGTGCCCTTCTCGAAGTCCCCTTCGATGCTCGCCATCTGGTTCGTCACGTGCGCGAAGCAGACTACCGGGTTCTTGGTCGCTTCTGCGAACGCGTACAGGGCGGAGGCTTCCATCTCGACCGCCAGGACACCCGCCGAGCGGTGGCGTTCGATCTCCTTGGCCGTCTCCCGGAAGGGGGCGTCGGTCGTCCAGGCCGTGCCGTGAGCGACTGGCACGGAGTGTTTCTCGAAGGCTCCGCGGAGCATCTCGAGCAGTTCGGGGCGAAGCTCGCTGTACGGCGAAGGGGCTTTGTAGTGGTAGCTCGTGCCCTCGTCCCGCAGGGCACGCTCGATCAGGACGAAGTAGGGTGGGGGCCCGACCGGCGTGATCTGTCCCGCCGAGGTGACGCTGATCAGGAACCTACACCCGGAAGCGAACAGCTCTTCGGCCACGAGGACAGCGAACGGCGCGCCGACCACCCCGCCGACGATGCCGTAGGATACGCCCCCCTCCTCGTAGTCGTACAACCGGGTGTGGTAGCACGCCCAGTGAGGGTTCGGGCGGGCACGGCCCGTCTCTCGCAGATGCCCGACGATGTCGCCGTCGGGGTCGAGCACACAGATCCAGGGGACTTCCCCGCAAGCGAGCCCCTTCTGCCGCCTCGCCTCCCGCAACAAGTTGGCCGGGGTAAAGACCGACGGTTCCGCGTAGCTCTTGCTGGCCAGGATGGAAGCCACGTTCGACGGGTTGGTGCCGGTCTCGTTCCGGTTCACGCGGGTTCTTCCCAGCGCATCTTTCGCGTTTCGCCCTGATCCGGGGGAAAGATTACGCCTACCAGGATCAACTCGATCCAGTTCTGGTCGACTCGGTCACGCTGCGCCTACCGTCCTCGTACAGACCAAGCGTCTGCAGAGCAACACGGGTCGCGGACAGGTCGTTCCTGTGCTTCACGAGTTTTCGCAGATGCTCGAGGTCTTCGACCTCGTCGACGTCGAAGGTCGTCTCGATCCGCCCGACCGACAGCCCGGCCAGTTCTGCCTGGGCCACGACGTTGCCCAGCACGGAGCCGGTGCTCATCGGGGCGCCGCAGAACACGTCGTTAAAGCCGCGCATCCCGATCAGGTAGTAGCCGCCGTCGTAGGTCGGTCCGAAGACGAGGTCGTGCTGGTCGAGCTCGCGGAAGGCCTGGGCTACGGTCTCGACGGTGAGGTGGGGCGAGTCGGAGGCCACGAGCACGACCCGCTCCTCGCCGCGCATGGAGGCCCCGCAGAAGAGTTCTCGCTGGCGTTCGGTCAGGTCACCCTCTTTCTGGAACAGGATACGCACCTCGCGCTCGCCCCAATCCACCAGAGGCGAGATGTCGTCCCAGGCGTCGGGCGGCGTAACGTACCAGCCGCACTCGAACGGCGCCCGCGCGAAGCGTGCGGCCAGGTCTTGCAGAAACGCCCTGTAGAGCACGACGGCGGCGTCGTGGCCTATGGCTCGCCCGAGCCGCGTCTTCGCGAACCCGACCCGGGGCGCCTTGGCTATGATATAGAGCGCATCGGCCACTACTAGCGCGCCCCCTTGGCAGGTTGTCCGGAGCGTCCTCGCGGCGCCCGACGAGAGTAGCGGAGCACCGTCGAGATGATGTACCAACCGGCCTTGAGGCTTCCTTTCAAGGTGCCGCCGACCTTGGAGACCCCGACCCGGCGTCGGTGTCTTACGGGCACCTCGCGGTAGCGGTAGCCCGCCCGGATGACCTTTACCATCATCTCCACCGGCCAGCCGTAGGTCATCTCCCGCATCCCGAGCGCGAGCAGTTCGCTTCGCCGGATCGCGCGAAACGACCCCAGATCGCTGACCCGGACCCCGTAGAGAAGGCGTATCAGGAGGGCGGCCAGGCGGTTGCCCAGGACCTGCTGCAGGCTCATGGAGCCGGGCTCTCGCGCGCCCAGGGTGCGGGACCCTACGACCAGATCAGCCTCGCCCGAAAGGAGCGGCTCGAGGACGCGAGAGAGGTCGTCCGGATCGTCGGCGGCGTCGCCGTCGAGCAGCACCACCACGTCGGCGTCCTCGGCGGCGAGGACACCGGCCAGACAAGCATAGCCGTAGCCGCGCCGCTCTTCGCGCACGACGCGCGCCCCGGACCGGCGGGCGATCTCCCCGGTCCCGTCGCTCGACCCATTGTCCACGACGATGACGCGGCGGAGCAAGACGGCCTTCTGGTCGCGCAAGCTCTCGACCACCCGGGCTATCGACGGGGCCTCGTCGAGCGCGGGGATGACGGCGATGATGCGGGGACTCCCTCCGGCCGGGTGGCCAGAGGGAGTCTCCGCGGACGATGCGCCGCCCGGGCTATTCTGTGCTGTTTCCTCGTGTCCCACTTATCGTTCCTACGGTTCGAACTACGCGCCGGATCTTAGCAACCCTTACTAATCTTACAACTGGGTCAACGTTTCAACCCGAGAACGAAGCTCTAACGGTTTTTCACGGATCTTCGCCGTTTGCCCGGGACCTTCCGCTCCATGGGTGGGGTCTCCTTCTCGCGCTTAAAACCGCTACCCGAAGATCAAGAACCCCGGCCTCTCGGCCCGATGCTCAGCTCACGAGACGGCCATTACGTAACAATAGAGGCATTCCGATTTCGCGTTGTGCGATTTCGAAGTATCGCGGTCAACGATGGCCCGAAACGTTTGGGTGTCTCCCCGGTGCATGGCAACCGGGCTCGGCCGTTCTCCGAGTCCGCCGGATACCGAGCGCTGAGGCTCTGCTCCCGTGCTGGCCTTGGTGCATCGCAGTTAATGGGAAAGCTTAGACGATCAGTGAAGGCCAATGACTTCGGGGTTCTGCGGTTTGTTGTCCTTTCTAGCTCGTCCTTGCTACGACGTCTTTAAGCCAGCTTCGGGCGTCTTCTATCTCGGTACGGCTGATGCCGTGCCCGCCGGGCTGCCAGTCGAGCGTCACCTCGGCACCGGCGGCTTTCAGAAGCTCGGCGAGACGTTCGGTGTTCTCTGGAGGCACCATCTGATCCGAGCGTCCTGCCGCCAGGTAGACCGGCGTACCCGAGAGGTCCGGGGACATCTCCGGCTCGAACGGGGCCATCGCGCGCAAGAGGACCGCGCCGGCCAGCAGGCCCGGGTGGAGCAACAGCAGGCTCGCCGCGATGTTAGCCCCGTTCGAGAAGCCCACCGCGAAGATGCGTCCTGGGTCGAAGCCGTACTCGGAGGTGGCCGCCGTAACGAACTCCGCGAGCTCGTGGGTGCGGTTCACGAGGTCCTCCTGGTCGAAGACGCCCATCGCCAACCGCCTGAAGAAGCGGGGCATGCCGTGCTCCAGGACCTTCCCGCGCGGGCTCAGGAGCGCGGCCTGCTCGTCGAGCATGCGGCCCAAAGGCAAAAGGTCGTTCTCGTCGCCGCCGGTGCCGTGTAAAAGGAGTAGGGTAGGGGCGTCGGGCCCTTCGGCGGAGACGAAGCGGTGGGCGAAGCTCAAAGGTTCGTTCGTCACGCTTCAGACCTTTCCGTGTGGTGAGTGGACGGGGAGAAGTGATTGCTCGATCTGCTCCCGGTTCCTCTCCAGCCAGGGTGGAAGCTTCAGGGTCTCGCCAAGGTGGTCCGGGTCTTCGTCCACGGTGAAGCCGGGCGGGTCGGTGGCGATCTCGAAGAGGACCCCGCCGGGCTCGCGGAAGTAGACGGAGTGGAAGTAGTTGCGGTCGAGGACGGGGGTGATGTGGAAGCCCCTCGCCGCGATCTCCTCCCGCCACGCCGCTTGCGTCTCGTCGTCCGGCGCCCGCCACGCGACGTGGTGAACCGTGCCGACCGCCGTCCAACCGGCGGGACCGCCCGGCTGTTCGAGTACGTCCGCGAAGCTGCCTTCGAGGCTCGTCGTCAGGTACCGCGTCCGTCCGGCTTCCTCCTCGGCCTTCTCGAAGCCCAGGAAGTTCGCGAGGAGGTCCTCAGTGTCCTCCCCGGCCTGCTCCCAAAGGGTGACGCCCGAGATGCCCCGGATCGCATGCTCGGGAGGGACCGGGCCTTCGGGCAACTCCCCGTCGCTTCTCCCCGGCCGGGTGACGAGCTCAACCGCGAGCCCGTCTGGGTCGCTAAAGGACAGGACCGTCTCGTC
Source organism: Actinomycetota bacterium (assembly GCA_030776965.1). Classification (GTDB taxonomy): domain Bacteria; phylum Actinomycetota; class Rubrobacteria; order Rubrobacterales; family Rubrobacteraceae; genus Rubrobacter_F. Next base: position 3,832 of record JALYGT010000009.1, on the reverse strand, counting down.
GAAGCGCTTCTTGGGCTGCTCGAAGCGGACGCCGTGCTGCAGGAGGCGCTCCACCCAGAAGCCCAAAGAGTCCTCGGGTATGGTGAAAGAGGTCACGCTCACCTGCCCCGCGCCGATGCGTCCCCGGGGGGCGCCAGGCCAGGAGAAAAACGTCATGATGGTCCCCGGGTTCCCGACCGCGTCGCCGTAGTAGAGGTGGTAGCTGCCGGGGTCGTCGAAGTTCACGGTCTTCTTCACCAGCCTCAGGCCCAGGACGCCCGCGTAGAAGTCCACGTTCTCCTGCGGGTCTTCCGCGATCGCGGTCACGTGGTGAACCCCTGCGAACTTTATGCTCATGCGCTCCTCCTGCTCGCCGCGACGCCAGTTTAGCGCAACCGGAATTACTTGGTGCAGGGGATTCTGGGCCGGCGCTTGACGCGGATTTCCGGTCATCCTAAAGTGTCCTGGCGCAAGCGACGCAAGTAGTACGGGGATAGGGGTAAAGGAGGAGGTATGGCCGGAGACTACGTGCTAGCGATAGATCAAGGGACCACCGGGACGACGGTGATGGTCCTCAACCACGACAGTGATATCGTAGGCCAGGCGTACTCAGAGTTCGAGCAGCACTACCCGAGGCCGGGCTGGGTTGAGCATGACGCCAACGAGATCTGGGACGTCTCTATGCAAGTGGTAGAGGACGCCTTAAACGAAGCTGGCGTCTCGGCGGGAGATCTCGCCGCGGTGAGCGTGACCAACCAACGCGAAACCATCGTTCTGTGGGACCGGGAGACCGGAGAGCCGGTCCACAACGCCATCGTGTGGCAGGACCGGAGGACGGCGGAGTTCTGCGGCGAGCTGATGGAGCGGGGCTTAGAAGACACTTTCCGGAACAAGACCGGACTGGTCATAGACCCCTACTTCTCCGGAACCAAGGTCCGATGGATGTTTGAGAACGTGGAGGGCTTGAGGGAGCGGGCCCAGAACGGCGAGATAGCCTTCGGGACCGTAGATTCCTGGATGGTATGGAACCTCACCGGTGGGAAGGTCCACATAACCGACTACTCCAACGCCTCTCGGACGCTGATGTACAACATCTATGATCTCAAGTGGGACGAGGAGCTTCTGGAGATCCTCGAAGTACCGAAAGAGATATTACCGGAGGTCAAGCCCAGCTCCTACGTCTACGGAGAAACCGATCCAGGCTCCTTCTTCGAGGCCGCCGTCCCGGTCGCGGGGATAGCCGGAGACCAGCAGGCAGCACTCTTCGGGCAGGCTTGCTACGAACCGGGACTCGCCAAGAATACTTACGGTACGGGGTCGTTCGTGCTCATGAACACGGGCACGGAGGCGGTCCCGAGCAACGAGGGCTTACTCACGACCATTGCCTGGGGACTCGGGGACGAACCGGTCGTGTACGCCCTGGAAGGGGCCATCTTCATAACCGGGGCCGTGGTCCAGTGGCTCAGGGACGGGTTGGAGATTATCGAGGACGCCGCCGAGACCGAAGAGTTGGCCAAGAGCATTGACTCGAATGATGGAGTGTACTTCGTGCCCGCGTTGGTGGGACTTGGGGCGCCGCACTGGGACTCATACGCCCGGGGGACCATCGTCGGGATAACCCAGGGCAATACCCGGGCGCATTTGGCGCGGGCGGCGCTAGAGAGCATGGCCTACCAGACGCGCGACGTGGTCCGCGCGATGGAGCGTGACTCGGGTATAGAGGTCAAGGAGTTCCGGGCTGACGGCGGGGCAGTAGCCAACACCTTTCTCATGCAATTCCAGGCAGACATCCTGGGGGTCTCCGTAGAAGTCCCGGAGATTGTCGAGACCACCGCCGTTGGTTCGGCCTACATGGCGGGCCTCGCCACCGGGTTCTGGGAGAGCAAGGAAGAGCTCGCCGAGAAGTGGAGCCTGCAGCGGCGTTACGACCCGGAGATGGGTGAGGAGGAGCGCGAGAGGCTGCACCAGCTCTGGCTCAAGGCCGTAGAGAGGGCCAAGGGCTGGGAGCGCGAGGAACAAGAGGCAGCAGAGCAAGCCTAAAACAGAGAATAGGGCTCGGGGCCTAAGGCCCTGATTCTGGGGAAAGGAGCGTAATGAAGAAGGTCGTCAATGCCCCCGAGAGGGTCGTCGAGGAGATGCTGCGCGGGATGGAGCTCGCGCACTCCGAGCTCATTCGCCTGATCCCCGAGCACAACATCGTCGTTCGGGCCGACGCCCCCGTCCAGAACAAGGTAGCCCTCGTCTCGGGCGGCGGCTCCGGGCACGAGCCCACCCACGGCGGGTACGTCGGGCCCGGCATGCTCGACGCCGCCTGCGCGGGCCCGGTCTTCACCAGTCCAAACCCAGAGCAGATGCTCGAGGCGACGAAAGCCGTGGACGGTGGGGCCGGCGTCTTCTACGTCGTCAAGAACTACACCGGCGACGTTCTGAACTTCGAGATGGCCGGGGAGCTGGCCGAGGCCGAGGAGATACAGACCGATTACGTAGTGACCAACGACGACGTGGCGGTCGAGGACTCGACCCACACGAGTGGGCGGCGCGGGGTCGCGGGCACGGTCTTCGTGCACAAGATCTGCGGTGCTGCTGCCGACGACGGCAAGGGCCTCGCGGGCATAAAGGAGCTTGCAGAAAGGGTCAACTCCAACATGCGCTCGATGGGGATGGCCTTGACGAGTTGTACCCCTCCGGAGAGCGGAGAGCCCATATTCGAGATCGGGGACGATGAGATGGAGATCGGGATCGGCATCCACGGCGAGCCCGGCGCCGAGCGCAAGAAGATAGAGCCCGCCGGCGAGATCGCGGACGAGATGATGCAGAAGATCCTGGGCGACTCTGTAGACTTCTCGGGCTCCGAAGTCGCGCTGATGGTCAACGGCATGGGCGGTACTCCCCTCATGGAGCTCTACGTGGCCTACGCCCACGTCAGGGACGTGCTCGAAAGGGAGGGCGTTCAGGTCTACCGCATGCCCTACGTAGGGGAGTACATGACCTCGCTCGAGATGGCGGGCTTCTCCATCACGCTACTCAAGCTCGACGAGGAGATGAAGGGGTATCTCGAGGCGCCGTGCGACGTGGCAGCCGGACGGCCATTTTAGAAAGGGAGGTAACTACGTGGCAGAGGACAACGGTAACGAGAACGTGGCAGAGGACAACGGTAACGAGAAAGGGACCCTTGGGAAGGAGCTGGGCGCGGAGTTCGTGGGTGTCTTCATCCTGATTCTCTTCGGGAATGGCGCTATCGCCGTGGCAGTGCCGCTAGGCGCGTACGATTTGTGGGCCGTGGCGCTCATGTGGTTCGTGGGCGTCTCTCTGGCCATCTACGCCGCCGGCGCCGTCTCCGGGGCCCACATCAACCCGGCCGTAACCCTCGCTTTCGCAGCCTACAACGGCTTCCCCTGGCGTAGGGTGGCTCCTTACATAGGGGCTCAGATAGCTGGCGCTTTCACCGCTTCAGTGGCCATCTACATAGCCTTCCACGGCGTCATAAACAACTTCGAAGCCGCGAACAACATAGTCCGGGGGGAACCCGGCAGTGAGCTGAGCGCGATGATATTTACCACCTACGCTCCGAACCCGGCGATCGTCGGGACCGGCCAGGCGGCTTTCGATCAGGTCCCGCTCTGGACGTGGTTCGCCTCCGAGGTGATCATCACCGCCTTTCTCGTCTTCGCGGTGTTCTACCTGATCGCGGAGATCAACGCGGCTCGGCCTTTAGCAAACCTATTCCCGGTCATGATCGGGGTTGTGGTGGCGGGCCTGGTCGCCTACGAAGCTCCCGTCTCCATGGCTGCGCTCAACCCGGCCCGGGACCTGGGACCGAGGATCTTCACCCTCTTGGCCGGCTGGGGGGACA
>JALYGT010000008.1 GCA_030776965.1 Actinomycetota bacterium | reverse complement strand
CTTCCTTATCTTCTCGGTCATGTGCACGGGGACCCTTATGGTCCTGCCCTTGTCCGCTACAGCCCTCTGCACCGCCTGCCTTATCCACCACGTAGCATAAGTCGAGAACCTGAAGCCCCTATCGGGGTCAAACTTCTCAACAGCCTTCATCAGCCCTATGTTACCCTCCTGGATAAGGTCCTCGAAGGGCAGTCCGTAGCCACGGTACTTCTTGGCGACGCTGACGACGAGCCTCAGGTTCTTCTCTATAAGCCGCTTCCTGGCCCTCTTGTCGCCCTGCTTGGCGCGCTTGGAGAGATCTATCTCCTCCTCGTGCGTGAGGAGCTCTCCCCGACCTATGTGTGCCAGGTACTTCGCCAAAAGCTCCGGCGTCTCGGTCTCTCGCGTTGTCCTGGTGTTCTCCGCACTTTTCTCTAGACTCGTAGCCAATAGCTAACCCTCCCACACGAATATTCAAAACCAGTTTCAGAAACTACTCTTAGTTTATACCGATTTTTCGCATCATGTAAACATCCTTTCGTTGGTCATTCTCCGCCGTTTATGACACCGAGGGTATATACGCGCGGGAAGTCGAAAAGTTTCACGCTAGTGAAGATCCTCGAGTCGTTTCATGCTGCAAAACGTGAGTGAGGTTACGCGGGTCGCGGACGAGATAAGGGCCAGCGTGACCGAGGTGCTGGCGGCGTGACAGGATGTGAGGGGGGGCCGACGAAGAGACAGAAGGCCCGGAAGATTTGCGTTCAGATGCCGGGATCGCTGGATATCCGGAGCACGGGAGCGACGCGGGCGAACTCGTCGCCGCCGTGTGCAAGGCGTTGAACATGGCCAGACGCCTTGGCGGTAGCGGCACCGTCGTGGCGCACTAACGAGCGGAAGGCTCTTCATGATCGCCATCTTCAACCGCCTGTCGGTAGAGGAAGGAGCAGCCAGGCAGGTGGTTGAGCGATTCGCCAGCAGCGGGGGGTACGTACAGGGGTTCCCGGGCTTCGTCTCGATGCAAGTCTTAAGCCCCGAAGGGGCGCGGACAAGGTGTTGGTGGTCGCGCGCTGGCAGAGCATGGACGCGCCTCCGAGTTCCGCGTGCTGCTCACGACGGAGAAGCGCGTCGCCTTCGATTGCCTTGAGTAGGCCCTGCGGGAAGGGCTTGCCGCTGGCTTAGAGTGGGACGAGCGATAGGGGACATTGGAGTGGGATCAGGTTACGAAGAAGCAGGGGTACCTCCGCTTCCCGAACCCATCTCAGCCTATCGACTCGTAGCGGGGGCACCTGGGCTGCTTCCGCTAGCTACCGTCGCCACAGGCGCCGTTGCGTGGTACCAAGGTCCTCTTCCCTCATGCTTCTGCCGAGGAGTCTGCCGGGAACGACCACAACGCCGACGAAAAAGACCGCCGCGAGGCAGGCCAGCACCAGCACCCCTCGCCCAGAGAGTGCGCTAGAAGAGACCATCGCGACCAGGGCCACGTACCAGAAGTAGGCCATGTAAAGGAGATAGCGCTCGCCCCTTTCGCACTCGCCGCCCTCGAACGAGGAGAGGCCGAGGGCCCCGAAAGCGGAGCCGACGGCCCACATGAGCAGTGCCACGGCCAGTTCCACGGCCCTTAACCCTACCAGTTTTCCTGGTCCTTTTCCGACCCCCGCACGGGCCGAGGATTCGTCCCGAGGGCATTCGGGGGATTCGTCCGCGGCTCCGGCACGCTGGGGCTGGCCTTGGGGCAGCCCGGGACGGGAAACACCCCACGACCGATCCCGGCTGCCGCGGGGAGCCCACTCTTCTGCGTAGACCCCCGGGCCTCGCGCCGACATCCGAGAAGCCTACTCTCAGTCGCGACCTCTCGAGCCTAAGAACAGTACGGTCAAAGCCAGCCCGATCCCGACCAGGGCGCTCACCCACGTTTCCGAAGGTACGCCGCCCATGATTTTGCCCCTGGGTGGTTCGGCGTCATCGCGAACCGGCTGCTCCCCTTCGGCGATCTCGATTTTCCAAAGGCCGTCCGATCGGACATTGAAGAGGTAGATGCCGTCCTGAGGGACGTCGACCGTCGCCAAAGCGGTGGACGGCAGGCTTGGGTCGGATTGGTCGTTCCCCTCGCTTACCGAAGAGAAGCTCACGGCGTTGCCGTCTTTATCGAGCAGGGAGACTGCTGAGGTTCCTTTCCCTTGGGTATTCATGGTGATCGTCTTCAACCCGCCCGAGAGCCAAAAGAAGGGCGTGGCGGCATCGTCGCCACCACTGAAGCTGGTCGTCTTCGGGGCACTAGAAGGTCGCGGCTGTTCGACGTCGATTTCCCAAGGCCCGCCCGCCTTCACGTCGAGCACGTGCCTTCCCTCGACGGGAGCATTCACTGCTCTTGAGACTTGGACCGGGCCCGTTTCGTCCGCGAGGGCGATCGCCACTTCCGTGTTACTCTCGTCATTGGGCTCGTCGTTTGGACCGCCGGAGAACTCGATAGGCCCTGGCGTCCTCTCGGTTTCTTCTTGGTTCGTCGAGAGCAGGGTGACTACGAAGTCCCCTTCGCCATAATGGGTCATCGTCGCGATCGCCAGGCCTGGCTCGAGTTCGAAGGGGTCAGTCGCGAAAGGTTGGCTTTCCGGGACTTGCTCGTCTGCGGCTGGATTCTCTTGCCCACCGCCCCCGCAAGCACCAGCGGTGACCGCAAGGACGACGCTGGCAACGAGCGCGCCGCAGACGGTGAGCGTGTTCTTTCCGTTCATGTGTAGGGAGCTCCTTCGTTTTTCGTGACGGGCACGGTTCCCCACGCCTGACGCACAGCAAAGGCAGCGTACACGTGCTGCGGACGCGGCGCAGCTTCTCGGGGCTCGAGGAGAACCCTTCTGACCCGGCGAGTCGGCGCGAAGAAGGGACGGGGAGCAGGAGGGAGACAGGGAGCTATTGAACGGTGTCGGGACGCGATCAGGGGCGAAGAGGAACCTAAGAGAGGGGAGCCCGAGGCCGGACCGAAGATAAGCAGGGCGGCCGGTTGATACTGCAGCTGGCGACGGGGACAGGGCCTTTCGTTCCACCCCTCTTCCGTGCCCCTTAGCGCCTAGCTGGTAGAGGACGAGTGGGTTTCCTGGGCTGCCAAGAGTAAAGGCTCTCAGATACTCGGTGAATAAAGGGCTACTAGTCTGCCTGCTGGCTCTTCGTAGCCATATTGGAGCGCAGCCACAGCGAGTTGTGTGCTAGTTGAAGACCGTTAGCACATTCGGCACTCAGAACATGAACTATTCCCCTTCCGCCTCCACACCCGCAAGCGGCGCGCGGCTGTTGTGCTGACGGTTTTGGCTCTGCTCTTCGGACCCGGTAGGATACCGTGGGGTTGATCGATTAACGAACCTAGGGAGAACCAATGAGCGAAGAGCGAGACAGGGACGTCGAGAAGGTCTACTCTACCTCCGAGTTCGTATCGAAGTTACGCAGGCTGGCCGACGCCCTCGAGATGGGTAAGAGATTCGAGATTCAGGTGGCCGGAGAAAGGATTTACGTGCCCGCTCGTGCCGAGTTCAACGTCGAGCACGAACGAGAGGGGAAAGAAGAGGAGCTCGAATTTCAGCTTAAATGGACCAACCAATGATCTCATCTACACCGGCTCGTTAGCCGCGAACCTCGTTCTTTGTTCCGGGTGGTGCCCCTAGAACGGCGAGGAATCCTATGCCCGAAGGAGGTCGAGCGCTCCAAGGGTTTCTGGCGTAGGATGTTCGGCGTCTAAGGAGTAGTGAGTAGTGACGAACCCTACCGATAATTCCCTAACAATGAGGGCCGGAGCCCCTACTCTCTAGGGCCCCGGCTCTCTCTAGGCTAAGTTGTGAACCGTGCCGCGTGCTGTGCCTTGTCTTGCAAGTCCGCAGTCAGGGCGCCGTCACCGCCCACCTGCCATATGTATAAAATCTCCCAGCACTGCTGGAACGCGCGACGATATAAGCGGCAAGAGTTCGTAAAGCTCCTGATGCAGAAGATCACTATAGCCCACAACGCGGACGGTCGGCGTAAGTCTAGATCATCTACCGATTCGGACCTCCCGAGACCAAAGGTGCAGAGTGCGGATAGTGTGCAGAACTCAGAAGAGTTCAGGGACGCCCCGAGATGAGCCTCTATGAGGTCACCGTCGAGCGCGAGCCTTAAGGTCGCCCGGCGACCCGTCCTAGAGGTAGGCGCGCGAGACGTACCCCTGGTCCTCCTCCGGCGGTTGGTACTCACCCTTGCCCAGCACCCCGAAAGTGACCGCGACGAGCAGGATCAGTATCACGATCAGGAACAGGTAAGCTATATTCTCCCGCACACCGTCTCCCTTGCTACGGACTTGCCCGAGGGCCATTCTACCCTAACCCCACCTACTATCGATGAGAAAATGGCCCTCGCCGAGACAATATTTACAGGCCTGTAAGCGACGTTCGTGGTGTACAATGTTACTGTTTGTAGCAGTCTCATTCTCAAGGGCTTGATGGCGACCGAGGTTTTCGGCGAATATGGCGAGTTGCAGGAGCAGGAGTGCAAAGAGCTCCTGGAAATCCTGCGCAACATGGGGATCGCCACGGCCGACAGGGCGTACCAGCCGGGGGATGCCATCTACAGCGAGGGCGAGTACGGTGATGCCCTGTACGTCCTCATCTCCGGCGTCGTGAAGCTATTCAGGCCCTACTCGGGGAGCAAGGAGGCCACTCTGCGCCTCCTGAAGCCGTGGGATATCTTCGGCCACCTCGCGTTCGCCGGCGAGACGAGGCAGCGCGCCTACGCCGAGGCCGTTACCGAGTGCAAGGTCACGAAGGTGCCCAAGATCTTTGTGGAGCGGGCCATACGGCGGGATCCGCGGGTGGCTCTGAAGGTGATGACGCTGCTCGAGCTGAGGCTCGTGCAGTACGAGGAGCTCGTCAAGTGCCTCCTCCCCCGAGAGACCGAAGTGCGATTGGCGAACCTCTTGCCCATACTCGCCCAAAAGTTCGGAGAGAGGAATCCACTGGAAAGCTCCGTGACGATAGACATCAGGCTTACCCACCAGGATCTAGCTGCGATGGTCGCCTCTACGCGCGAGTCCGTCACGAAGGTGCTCAACGAAATGCGCAACCGCGGCGTCGTCGAGGTGGAAGGCGGGCGCATCACCCTCAAAGACTATGCGGCGCTTTTGGAGCTTAGCCGGATCTAAGAGTGGTTGACTTTCAGTGATCAGCCGTCGGCAAAGTCGTCGTGGCGCTTCGGCGCCCGATGTACCCTCTGCCCGTTTTTTCTTTCGAAGCCGTCAAGACGCTCACCGAACGCGAACCGGGATGCTTAAATACCGGCGGTCGAAAGCCGATAGCTGACTGCTTATAACCGGCAGCTAAAACGAAGGGCGTCTGGTATGCTGGAGCTCATAGGAGCGCTTTTCTTGGGCATAGTGCAGGGGCTTACGGAGTTCCTGCCGGTCTCGAGCTCAGGGCATCTGCTCCTCGGACAGTACTTTCTGGGCCTGGACCAAGATCGCTTCGGGCTCCCTTTTGACGCGGCGATACACACGGGGACGGTGATCGCCGTGGTCTCGTTTTTTTGGCGGGATCTGCTACGGATGGTGCGCGCGTTCTTGCGGTCTTTGCGCGGGCCGGATTTCTCGGATACCGACCAGCGTATGGCCTACCTGATACTGGTCGCGACCGTCCCGGCGGGCATTATAGGGTTCCTCTTGGAGGACTTCTTCGAGACGGCGGTGAGGAACCCCTGGATCGTGGTCTTCAACCTGGTGCTGGTCGGGGCTCTGTTCATCGTCGGGGAGGCCGTCGGGCGCAAGAGAAGAAAGGTAGGGGAGCTACGCCTCCCGGAGGCGTTGGGGATCGGGCTCGCCCAGGCGACGGCGCTCGTCCCCGGCATCAGCCGCTCGGGGGCGACCATTACCCTGGGACTGTTCTTGGGCATGAGGAGGGATGAGGCCGCCCGGTTCTCCTTCCTGATGAGCGTCCCAATAACGGCCGCCGCCGCGCTCCTGAGCCTCGCGGAGGTGGGAAGCGAGGGGATGAGTGCTTACGAGGTGCTGCTCTTCGCGGGCGGCTGCGTCTCCTCCGGCATCGTAGGGTACCTCGCCATAAGGTTCCTCCTGAACTTCCTGGCCGGCCACTCCTTAAGGGCCTTCGCCTACTACCGGTTTGGCTTGGCTGTGGTCGTGGCCGCCTTGCTCGTGATTTTGTAAGTGTCGGGCCTTGGCAAATGGGACGGATGACGAAATCCCTACGCGCCGTCTTGAAGTGGGACGAAGCCTGGAGAAAGGCAGCCGCTGACTACCTCTCTTTGCGCGAGCGATGAAGAACACGGGAAGATCCAATCTGGAACCTGACAGCTGACGCCTGAAGCCTGGATCCTTTGACAAAGCACAAGCCGGTTTGGTACTTTAGTCAATACCATGCGCGACCGAGCAACAGGGATTCTTGCCGGAGAGGTCGGAAGCTCCCGCCTGATCGTCCGGCGATTTATCTAGGAGAGGCGTACCCGCCCCGAGCGCGGCTGCGTTTCTCCACCGCCTGCTTCGTAACCCACAGATAAGTATGAAAGGTTCTTCTCTGGGATGTTTGCATTGGACGATTGTATGGAAACCCCGAACGTTTTGAGGGACGCTCGTGTTCGCTGAGCGAGGCGTCGCGGGGACGCCCAGTGAGATGGAGGGCTTGCGGGCTGGGATAGACGCGATCGACGAGGAGATAGTCAGGCTCCTCGACGAGCGGGCACGGCTGGCGCGCCGGATAGGGGAGATAAAGCTCGCGGAGGGCCTCGAAGCCTACGCCCCCGCCCGAGAGCGCAAGGTGCTCGACCGGATCTCGCTTCTGGGCCAGGGAGACTTCCCCAAGGCGGGTCTGGAGGCGGTCTTCCGGGAGATAATCTCCTCTTCGATCTCCCTCGAAGCGCCGCTGAAGGTCGCCTACCTAGGGCCCGAATCCACCTTCACGCACGAGGCGGCACGGCGCGCCTTCGGGACGAGCGTCGAGTTCGAGCCGCACGCGACGGTCTCGGAGGTCTTCGCGATGGTCGAGCGGGGCGAGGCCCAGCACGGGGTAGTGCCGGTGGAGAACTCGATGGAGGGCGCCGTTACTCATACCCTGGACGAGCTGATGGCGAGCCCGTTGAAGATCTGCGGCGAGGTGTACCTCCCGATCTCCCAGAACCTGCTCTCCGGGGAGGAGTCCCTCGCAAAGATAAGAACCGTCTACTCGCATCCGATGGCCCTGGCCCAAGCGGCGACCTGGCTCAGGCATGAGATGCCACACGCAGCACTCGAGGAGGTCGAGTCCACGGGAGAGGCTGCCCGGAGGGCTGCCGAAGCACCCGAAACAGCGGCGATCGGGAGCGTTCTGGCCGCCGACGCTCACGAGCTTTCGGTCCTCGCCACCAACATTCAGGATGCCCGGACCAACGCGACGAGGTTCATCGTGCTCGGGCGTTCCTGGGCAGAGCCCACCGGCAAGGACAAGACCAGCGTTGTCTTCTCCTTCAAGGACCGTCCCGGCGGCCTCAAGGACGCACTCTCGGCCTTCGCGGACGAGGGGGTCAACCTAACGCGTATCGAGAGCCGCCCTTCCAGGCGGCGGGCGTGGACGTACGTGTTCTTCGCGGATTTTCAGGGGCACCCCGAGGAGGATAGGGTGGTGGGGGCGCTGAAGAACCTCGAGGAGCGTTGCACTTACGTGCGCCTGATTGGGGCCTACCCCGAGGTCTCGAGCGAGGTCCTTCCGCAATAGTGCAAAATCAGAGAGTGGTGCGTTTTTGCGCCCTGCTGACCGACAGTAGCGCCGAGCTGGTATTGGTGGGGGAGTAAACCGGCGGGCTTCTCAGACTAGCGTGCCGCCTCGGTGAGGGCCAAGGCATGGGTGGCAAGGAACAACACCTTCGGTAGCCCTGTCGAGGGGCCATTTCCGAAGATGCCGGGCGGTGGAAGTCCCAAGGAGTTCCCCATGAAGAAGGACGGGGCCTGCTACTCCTTGTCCCGCTGAGCCGACTAGCTCTCGTCGGCCTATACGTACGAAAGCAGGGAGCTGCGGTTCTGAGCTTTATAACTTAAACCATCGCAGAGCTAAAACTAGCGTGGGGTTAGGCTTAGCGGCCGCGCCAATGAGCGGGTAGCGAATGTATCAACGGCTGATGAAGAACCGGTTTGATCGTTCGGAAGAGTCGGTAATTCTCCAAACAGGTTCTCTAGGCACTTCAGTGAATAGAGTATAGGCCGGTCAAGGCGTGAGCAACCCGTAGACCTGCAAAGGAGAAGGAGGAGGAGGTTCCGATGCCCTGGATGCCGGAGGTTTTCACCGCTCCCATAGCCGAAGCTCGACGCGCGGAGGAGGCCGCGCTCACCAACGATGCCGTCCCTTACTACGAGGGGATCAGGGCGGAGGAACCTGACCCGCTCATACGCTCCTTCGCTGGTGAGCCTCGAATCAGCGATCCGCGCGTCGGGCACGTGGAGGGCACAAGGAAGTTACGCGCCTTCGTTTCCGGGATGGGGCACTGGTTGCGCGAGCGCGGCGCGGTGGTGGAGAACGTAGCCCTGACGCGCACTCAGACCCGCACGGTCGAGGAGATAGTGCTGCACCTGCTCGGAGATGACGGGGGACGCATCGAACTGCCGGTCGCCATCGCGACTGACCGCAAGCCCGACCGCATGTTGAAGGCGATCCGCGTCTACCACAGCATGTGGCCGCTCACTGGCGAGCACGCCATACGCCCGCCGCTGCTCCCCGCCGACCCGGAGCTACACGCCGAGGGCGTTGTAGGCGATTACCAGAAGACGCTGGCTGAGGGCGACCTGGAAGGTATCGTGGGGACCTTCGAAGCTGACGGCTACGCCCGCGAGCCGAGCGGGGGGGCGTACATGCACCGTGGTGCCGAAGGTCTACGGGAGTTATACGCGCATCTGTTCGCCAACGACGGCGGTATCTCGCTAGAGCACTGTACGCTCACCGACGACGGCGTTCGGTGCGCAATCGAGTACAACTGTGTGCGCTGGGGCAAGGACGAGGTGCCACCACAAGCCGGGGTTGCGGTGTACGAACGCGGAGGTAGCGGACTGCTGAGCGCGGCGCGCATCTATGACGACGTTGATCCGCCGGCTG
>JALYGT010000007.1 GCA_030776965.1 Actinomycetota bacterium | reverse complement strand
TCCAGCGGACCAACGACGCGCTGGTCACGGACATCCCCCCGAATATGTTCATCACCTGCCTGTATGCCATCCTCGAGCCCGACAGTGGCCGTCTCATGTACGCCAATGCCGGGCATGATTTGCCCTACAGACGTAGAGCGGGACGTAATAGGGGTGCTGAGGAGCTAAGGGCTAGAGGGATGCCGCTGGGGCTGATGCCGGGGATGGACTACGAGGAAAAGGAGATCGTGCTGGAGAAGGGCGAGAGCATTCTTTTCTACAGCGACGGGCTGGTGGAGGCGCACGACCCACACCGCAAGATGTTCGGCTTCCCGAGGCTGCGGGCGCTCATCGCGGAGCACGGCGAGGAACGATCTCTAGTGGGCTTTCTCTTGGAGCAGCTTTACTCCTTCACCGGCGAGCACTGGGAGCAAGAAGACGACATCACGCTCCTTACACTACGACGTTCAGCGACCTGAAGCTGAACTTCCATGAGAAGGCCTCATCTTCTACGAGCTTGGGCGAATAAGGTTGAGAGGATGGGCGCGAGGTGCCCCAGCGGCGGCTAACTCGAGCGCCCGCTAGGTGTAGCGCCAGCGGGCTACGTCTACGTAGCGTTGCCACTCGGTGATTTACCGCGCGTTCCTTCGAGATCATCGCGGGCTCATTGGAAATTCATCACTTTGTGTTTTCGTACGGTTAGCGAATCGAGGAGGAGGTAAGTCAATGGCATCGCCAAGCGGAGTAGAGGGCACCGAACGGATCATTGTCAAGCGCCACACCGTCGAGCGGGGTGCCGCCGACGTCTTCGACGCGCTGCCGCGCGAGTTCAAGGAAACGATCAGCGAGGTTCACTTTGCCGACGGCGAGTTGAACGTCGGGCAGATCGGCGCTTACGGCATCGACGTAGACGACGAGTGGCTGGCGCGGATCACTGGCGAGGGCGAGTTTGGGCGCCCGTCGAATCTGATCGAAGTCGTGCGGATCAGCCAGCTTGGGCGCGGCCTACGCTGGCAAGACGAGCCAGAGTCTCGCGACGCGGCGACCCAAGAGATCGAAGACTTCGACGTAGACCCGCTAGAGCCTTACCTTACTGACGCGCCGCCGTTCCCAGAGATCGTAGACCCGGATACCGGCACCGGGCAGTTTCGCTACTACCGTCTTGGCCCGGTCTTGGATCAAGGTAGCGAAGGCGCGTGTTTTAGTGGCGGCACATTGGTTCGCATGGCCGATGGGTCGCATAAGGCAATAGAGGATGTACGTCTCGGTGAGAAAGTTGCGACCGCCGAAGGAAACGCCGGGCGCGTGCTGGCGCTCTACATGCGCGACCATGACGGCGGCTTGTTGAACGTTAGGCTGCGCGGCCACAACTTGTTGCGCTGCACACCGAACCATCCGGTGCTTACCAAGCGCGGTTACGTGCGCGCCGACGAGTTGCACGAAGGCGATGAAGTCGCGCTTACACGCACGAAGGCAAGCCAGTCGCAAGAACGGGCTGCGGCGCTCGTTCCTGCAGATTGGCTTACACAGGCCGACTACGGGCGGCGTACAAACGAAGGCTTGGTTATGGCCGGCGGCGTCCTCACTCAAGTGTCCGCCCCGCCCGAGAGAATAGCGCTCAGTCCCGAATTTGGGCGGCTTGTCGGACTGTATCTGGCCGAGGGTGCGACCACGCCCAATAGGGTTACGTGGACGTTTGCGGCAAAAGAGGCAGAAACGCTTGTCGCCGAGACGGTGCGACTCATCGAGCAGGTGTTGGGCGCGAAGGCTCGGTTGCAGTACCGCCCGAACAATTCCGTGAACGTCGTACTCTACGGTAAATTATGGAAGACGCTTTTTGAGCGTTTGTTCGGCACCGGCTCTGCCGAGAAACGGTTACCGGGTGAGCTTGCGAGCGGCCCGCCAGAGTTTCTGAGAGCACTGCTAAACGGCTGGCTCGACGGCGACGGTTTTCGCAGGCGAACGCATGTGTACGTGAGCACCGTCTCTCACCGTCTCGCGTTAGACATGTACGCCATTGCTCAGACGCTTGGGCTGCGCCCGGTCTTAAATACCCGCGTGGCCGTTCGCAACCGCTACGCCAGAGCGCGTCGGCGCCTTTACGAGTTGGAAATCGCAGAGGGCGGTGGCAAGAATCTGCCCGAACAAACAGACGTTTGCGTGTGGCGTAAGGTGCGCGAGGTCATCTTCGAGTCGTTCGCGGGCGTCGTCTACAACATGCACGTCGAGGGCGACGAGTCTTATGTTGCCGAAGGGGTAGGTGTCCATAACTGCACCGGGTTCTGCGGGGCTAACTTCTTGAATTGTAGTCCGATGATGGTGCGCCCACTCTTGACCAACGATTACGCCCACCAGTTCTACTACCGCAACCAGCAGATAGACGAGTGGCCGGGCGAGTGTGTAGACATGGAAACCGAGTGCCTTTCCGAGCGCGGCTGGCTTCGCCACCATGAGCTTGAGGTCGGCGACCGGATTCTTACCTTCGACGTAGAGAACGGCGGGCTTCGCTGGTCAACGGTGAAGCGCATACACGGCTACGTTGCGAAACCATATCGCGTCTTCGGGCAGCGGGGCACCGACATAGCCGTTACAGACAATCATCGCTGGCTTGTTACGAACCGTAACCTGCCGGGGCGTTACGAGCTTGTGAAGACTCTCGACTTGAAAGCGCAGCACGCAGCGCCGCGCGCTGCGCTGTCGCTAGAGCAACCCGAAGCGCCCATCTACGACGATGATTTCGTAGAGATGGTGGCATGGGCTATCTGCGAGGGGCACTACCGCAAGCTGGGTGCGGGCCGGGGCGAGCGAATCTGCATAACACAAAAGACCCATCGGCAGCACGTAGCGGCGCTCATGGAACGTGTCGGCGTTGGGTCGGGCTGCGAGAAATCGCCGGGTGAAGGCGCGTGGGAAATCGGCGGCGAATTGGCGACTATGATCCGCGCAGCCGCACCCGATAAGGTGCCCGACGTTGGCTGGCTACAGCGTCTCACGCTGCGCCAGATTCGGCTCTTTATAGAGACGTGCTTGCTTGCCGACGGCAACGCGCGCGAGCAAGAGGGGCGCAAAACCGCTTTGACGTTCGCGCAGCGGCGCGGCCCGATTCTCGACGCTTTCTTGACGGCGTGCGTGCTTGCTGGTCAGCCGGTCAGCCGGGCACTTCGGCGTGATGATGGCGTAGACGTTTGGACGCTTCGCGGCTCTAACCTCATACAGCGGCGAAAGCTGTCGCCGGGGCCGTATATCAGCGGGCCGGTGTGGTGCCCAGAAACCGACGCCGGTACATTCGTCGCCCGGCGCGGCGGCACCATCTTTATCACTGGCAACAGCTACAGCGGCTCGTCGGTTACGGCGATGTGCAAACAGTTGCTCGAGCTTGGGCGCATAAAGAAGTGGGCGGTAACATCAAGCTTTGAGGAAATGGTGCGTTGGAAGCTCGCTGGCGCAGTCAGCGGCGCGGGCGGCACGCTCATGCTCTCTACCCCTTGGTATGAGGGCATGTACGTTACAGACGCAACCGGCTACATTCGCCCGACCGGGCGCAAGGTCGGCGGGCACGCGATCCTAGATCGCGGCGTGTCTCAGTGGCGCAGCGGCTCTTGGTTCAATAGCTGGGGGGCAGGCTTCGGCAACGGCGGCGTCGGCAACGTCTCAGAAGCCGACTACCGCTGGCTGATCTCACAAAGGCTTAGGGCGTTCTGCGCGATCCAGACGGCATAAGGGGGTGAGTATGTATGCCGGACGAGCAGGATGCAGCCGCCCAGCTTGTCCGCGACGAAGCGCCAGACGAAGCGAGCTTGCATGACAGCGTGCGCGAGCAGCACCGAGCTGGCTATGGTGCTGCGCTTGAGCACCGGGGGCCGGAGGAGTTGCGAGCCTGAACTGTGACGCTGGACTAGGCGCTGGCGTCCTCCGACCGCCTAATACATGGGTTCTCGGAAGTCCATTTCGGGAGCTTCGGCCGAGTTATGGGACTTACGCTGCCCGAAGGAAGCAGACCGCAAGATGATGTTGCGTCTTCCCTGCCGCTTCAAGAGCCACTCCATGCGCGCCAGCTCGGCCCTGAGGCGGGCCATGCGGTCCTTCGGGGACAGTTCTTCTACGTGCTTGTAGGAGAACTCCCCTTCCTCGCTCCTTAACTCCACGAGCCCTTCCTCAGCCCTCCTCCGGTCCTCCAAGGCCATTGTGTCGAGTTCTTCCTGCGACTCACCCGGCAACCTACAAGCCAGAGCCTTGGCCATCTGGCCGCCTCTCCGAGCTTCCAGCATTCGTCGCTCCGTCCGCAGAAACCTCTCCCACGAGTGCTTCGCCCGGGTTTCCACCAGCCGTCTCGCGGAGCCCGCATATTCCTCCTGCCCGAAATAAGCCGGTAGCCCACGATGGTCTTCCTCGATGGTCCGCATGACTGCCTTCTCCGTGACGCCCCGGGCGCTGAAGACCGCCACGAACGAGCCGTCCGCCCGGCGCAGGCTCAACACGTCCGGGTCGTGCTCCAGCCGGTAGCCCACCGGAAGCCGCGTCGGCCACCCGAGCGTTTGTGAAGCCGTCCCCATCGGCGGCGTTTCCGGCGGTTGCGCCTCGCCAACCATATCGAGCAAGAGGTCAAAAGAGCCTCCCCCCATCGCCAGGAACTTCTCTAGGTTTTGCCTCGGGTCGGACGGGGCCGTCACTATATTTGTCCCTCCGGTTCTACAGCCCGGCTGCCTCTCGGTGGAGGCCTGTGGCTTCGCACCGCCGCCTCACGACGGGTTTGCCTTTCGTCCCTCGACCCTAGTATGGTGGTGACCGGAGAGCCCGTCGATATGCCACCCGGCCATTCTTCTAGGGAAGATCCCCGCTTCTCAAACCACCACACCTGAGGCTGATATGCGCGTGGCGGGTGGACGTCACACGCTCATATGCATCTCAAAAACCCGTGCCGGTCTCGGCGACCGCCGCCTCGTAGGCGTGCCCGAACCGGTAGAGGGTCGCCTCGTCGAAGGGTCGCCCGATGAGCTGCATGCCCACCGGCAGACCGGAAGCGGTAGAGCCGCACGGGACGGAGAGACTCGGGGAGCCGTTGAGGTTCGCCGGGCCCGTGAGCCGGGTCACCGCCGAGCGGACGGGCTCCTCGTAGCCCCCGATGTTCACCTCTCTCTGGTCCACGAGCGTCGCGGCGATCGGCAGCGTCGGGGCCAGGAGGACGTCAACCTCCCTTAACGCCCGCTCGAATTCGCCCTTCGCTCCGAGCTTCCTCTGCTGGGCGCTCGCGTAGCGGTGGGCCTTGAGCCTCTCGCCTTCCAGGAGGCGCTCGCGGACCTCCTCGTCGAACTTCTCCGGCGCGCTCATCAGGCGCTCCTCGTGGATCGCGTAGGCGTCGGCGGCCAGGATGTACCGCTGCGCCTTGAGCGTCTCCGAGAGGTGAGGGATCCCTACCTCCCGCACCTCCACACCCAGGGACCGGAAGACCTCGATGGCCTCCCTTATCTTCTCCCCCACCTCTTCCTCGACGTGCTCGAAGTAGAAACCTTTCGGGACGCCGATTATGGTTCCCCCCACGCCGCGTCCGAGGTCGCGGGCGAAGTCCTCGGCGGGCTCGTTCGCGGAGTAGGGGTCTTCGGGGTCGTAGCCGGCGAGGGCGCTCAGGAGGATGGCGCTGTCCTCGACGGTGCGGGTGAGGGGGCCGACGTGATCCAGGGTCCAGGAGAGGGGAAAGACCCCGTGCTTGCTCACGCGCCCGAAGGTCGGCTTCATGCCGGCGACGCCGCAGAGGGCGGAGGGAAT
>JALYGT010000006.1 GCA_030776965.1 Actinomycetota bacterium | reverse complement strand
GATATACACCGATGCCTTCATGTCCTCCTCACTGTTTTTCTTGACGCACAACTTGTGATTATGCCACCGGGTGCAGCATAACTCCCGACTTCTAATTGCCCTGGTACCCTGGTAAGGACGAGCTTGTGCGCTGTTCTACCCCGGTACTCTCAGTAGAGAGCGCTGTGACCTAGGGTACCGGGGGTAGAAAAAGTGATCGCAGGAGCGTACATCTCCCCGAAGAGGAGTTCACCTACCCCGCGCTCCTGATCCAAGCGGAGCGGACCATACGACAACGATTGAGGGAGGCGCCCTCGACCGCTAAGCTGCCCGTTATGGCAGAGGAGAAGACGCTGTTCCAGATCATGGACCGGGAGGAGCCGGGGGAGATCCTCTACGAGGACGATCAGTGCGTGGCCCTGCGCGATATCAATCCGCAGGCTCCTACCCACGTCCTGATCGTGCCCCGCAAACCTATCCCCACGCTCGACGACCTGAGCGAGCAAGATGAACCCCTTGTTGGGCACCTGTTTCTGGTGGCACAGAAGGTCGCTGCGGACGAGGGGTTAACGAACGGCTACCGCACGGTTTTCAATAATGGTTCGGACGCGAATCAGACGGTCGCACACATCCACCTGCACCTCATTGGTGGACGCAGGATGTCTTGGCCTCCGGGCTAAGGACGCGGAAGGAGGGTCTGATGGACAAGGACAAACCTGGTCTCTTCCCGTTGGGCCGGAAGATCGTTTCGAAGAACGCCCTGGCCGTGCTGGGCGAAGCCGGGGTGAACCCTAACCGCTTGTTCGTACGCCACGCGACCGGGGACTGGGGGGTGATCGAGGACAAGAGCTGGTATCTGAACAGGATGGCCGTCGATGGCGGCTACGGGAGCGTCGCCAGCGCCTACGTGGTGTTGGGGGACGTACAAGTGGTAATCCTGACCCAACCAGACCGCCGCAACACCCTCATGGCCCTCCCCGACGAGATCGGAAGGCTGTAAGGAGAGCGGTTCGCTGTAGGAGGCCCAGGAGCGGCAGGTGGAGGAGACGATGGATACTCTTTCCGAGGGGTCGGAGAGCTTCTTAGCGTGACAATGGCCGTAAACGTTCGTGAGAAGACAACAAGGGGCACACCGACGAGACACCACTTTATCCCGAGGCGCTACCCGGAAGGTTTTTGTCAAGATGGCTTCTTGTCGGCGTACGAAGGAGAAAAAGGCGAGTACCGACGACCAACGCCGAAGAACACGAGTCTGCAGACCCATCTCTACAGTCTCGAAGACGAGCACGGCAACAATGACGCCACCATCTGAAGATTGTCGACGCCGTCTACCGATCGATCAACGAGGCTGGTCGCCTCTTCCAAAGAGGCGAGGTGTAGGGTATGGTGTGATCGGTTCATCTGGTGCTGCTCAGGCTACTCCGAGCCCTTCTCAGATGATCTCTGTCTTGGCTAACCAACCACGCGACACGCATCTAGGTTCCCGGGGAGGATCAGCATGGGAGAAGTGAACGTACGGTTTCTAGGGAGCGGAGACGCCTTCGGAAGCGGGGGCCGGTTTCAGACCTGCATCTACGTGCGCTGCGAGGCGACGCACCTGCTCATCGACTGTGGCACCTCCTCGCTCGTCGCGATGAAGCGTTTCGGGGTGGACCCTTCGCTTGTCGATACCATCCTGCTCTCGCACCTTCACGGCGACCACTTCGGAGGCCTCACCTTCTTCATCATGGACGCTCAATTCGTCTCACGCCGGAGAAAGCCACTAGTCGTGGCCGGACCGCCGGGGCTGGAGGCTAGGATCTTCGAAGCGATGGAGGTGCTGTACCCAGGCTCCTCCCAAACCCAAAGAGAATTTGTCCTTAAATTCGTCGAGCTCTCCGAAGAGACCGCTACCACGGTCGCCCCGCTCGTGGTGACACCGTACAGCGTCGTGCATCCCAGTGGCGCCCCTGCGTATGCGCTACGAGTCGTCTGTGAAGACAAGATCATCGCGTACTCCGGGGACACGGAATGGACAGACGCATTGATCCGAGCCGCGCACGGGGCTGACCTTTTCGTCTGCGAATGCTTCTCCCCAGAGAAGGTAGGCGGTTACCACATCGACTATCAAACGTTGATGAACCACCGACCAGAGCTTGAATGCCGCAGGCTCATCCTGACCCACATGAACGACGAGATGCTGCGCCAGCTCGGCAGCCTCGATGTCGAAGGGGCAGAGGATGGCAAGATCGTTGTCTTGTAGCATTCGTGGAGACCGCTGGTACTAACCTAAACGTTCAGAGTCAACGGCGTACTCAGAATGTAGCAGGTGCCTTTCGCGGGCAGGGTGCTTGACATTACGGTCCCTAGGGCTCATACGTTGACGACGCCGTGCTGTGGATAGTAAAACCGCATGTAGCAAAACTAGCCTGCCGGGCGTGGAAACGAGGTTACTAAGCCGACACGCGGCCACCTAAGTTTGTCGGAATATTAGAACGAACGCTGTTGGGCGCAGCTATGAGCGCCGTCTTGTTCATAATCGAACGGCGCCTAGTCCGAGCTAACGATCAGCAGGGTACGAGGCAGAATTCAGGTGACAGGGCAGGAGACGAGGAACGTGAAACCACCTAAGGTGTGTTTGGTGCACTGGTTTGGCCTCTCGCTCTGTTGGGAGCAGGATTCGTACTAGCCGGCATCGCTGGTTACGACCTGTGTACAATGAACCGGGTTAGAGCACGGAGCAGGACACGGAGACGCGATGCTGGGCCGACCATTGAGGGTATGAACCCGAACATGGCGCGAACTCAGACGACAGGGACAACCGACGCTGCGCTGTCCGCAGCCCGGGCGGTGCTCAAGGACCTCTTCGGACCGCCATCCTGGCGCTCTTTCGCGGGCAAAACATCACCGCATTGACCGTGGGAGTAGAACGGTGGGAAGAGATCTGGCGATACGGTCGGTGATCTTCCCGCAACCGCCCCGACGCCCTTAGCGTGGAGCACGAGGCGGGTATACCCTGGTGAGCGGCGCTCTGCGGACCGAAAAATTCTGTGAGCAAGGTGAACACGCAAGCCCACGACAGGCTCCGTCAAACCCGGGGCCGAGAAAGGAACGATCTTCGATGCAGGACGACAACGAAAGGAACACCCCGACGAGCAGTCACTCCTCCGAGCCGGTGGTGCAGATGCTCTCGCCGCGGGTCTACGGGAGCTTCCCCACGCTGTTCTCCTCCCCGTTGGCCGAGGCCAGGGAGGGACTGCGGGGCGCCGACGCCGCCTTCCTCGGCGTCCCATGGCGTGCGCCCACCACCCCTAAGAGCTTCCTTATCGGAGGAGCGCGCTCCAACTTCGAGGGGACCCAGCTCACGCCTTCATACTTCCGGCTCAACTCGCTGGAGTACGGAGGCTACCTCCCCGAGTTAGACCTCGACGTGCTCGGCAGCCTCAAGCTCGTCGACTGCGGCGACGCGGACGTCTTTAAGGACGTGGGTCGGACGTTCTCGGAGGTTGAGGCTGAGGTCGGGGCGATGGTAGACGCCGGTTGCATCCCCATCGTCCTCGGGGGGAACGCTGGGCCCACCACGTACCCGTTTCTGAAGGCGGTGGCCGAGCGCGCCGGCGGCACCACGGCGATCCTCAACCTCGACGCCCACGGCGACAACCTCCCCGGCGAGTGGGAGGAAGACGATCCTCGAACGCCGCGTTGGGCCGAGACCTGGGCCTTGAGGATCCTGGCGCTTCCCGCCGTCGACCCGGCTCGCTACCACCACTTCGGCCTCAGGGGACCTAAGAACGACCCTGGGACGGTGGACCGTTTCGTCGAGCGCGGCGTCGAGCGGGAGCACGTCTACACCTACCGGAAGATTCGGAGCGCCCGGCAAGGAGGGGGTTACGACGAGTGGGCCGAAGGGCTGGCGCAAAGGATCTCGGACGGCGCGGCCAAGGTTTGGATTGCTCTGGATCCCGACGTGCTCGACGTGGGGTCCGTCCCCGACTTCGTCACCGAGCCCTTGGGCCCTACGCTCGACGAGGTGATCGAACTCGTGTATAGGGTAGGGCGGGCGGCCGGCAGGGACGGGTTCGGGGGCATCTCGATCATGGCGACGCCCCACGAGGCCAAGGCGCTCCACCAGGCGTTGATCTACGTCCTGCTCTACGTGTTAGCCGGGGTCGTCTCTCGCGACGGTACAGAGCAGCACCGAAGGTGAGCACAACACCCCCGCACCTCAAAACACTAGAAGAGGTAGAGCGCGGGCGCATCATGGAAGCCAGAGGCGCACCCGATAGCCTAATACCAAAGTCGCCTGACGGCGGCTACCTTGAGGAGCCGAATAACAAGGAGATCAAGGCTCGTATGATACTTTGCGGGTATACTTACCTACTAGGCCTCTCATGGTGAGTGGCACCAGCTTGAGATGGTCTGCGCACAAACTGGTGGCGTACCGGGAGGCAGGATAGGATGAAAGCCGCCACGGAAGCCGTAGAAAAGCTCGCCGCCGAGGTGGCGCGGCTCGAAGAAGAGCGGGACACGGCGGAGGCTGAGGCCAAGCGAGCCACTGAAGGACTCGAAGAGCTCACTGCTCGGAAGGCTGCCCTGGCCCCCGGCCCCCTTTCGGACGAACGGGGGGGTGCGGAGGAACTCGCGTCTTTGGTGGAGGCCATCGACGAAGAGGCTGCGGCCCTCTCCCGTACGAGGACTGTTGCCGAGGACGCCGCCCAGCAGCTCGACCGGCTCGTCCTGGAAGCCAAGGTGCGGCACCGCGAAGCGCAAAAGCGCCTGGCGAGGAGGCGCTACGAGGCGCTCCGCGAAGAGCGCTACTACTTGGACGGCGAGGCCGAGGAGGCCATGGCCCGCCTCGTCGAGACCCTCGAGCGCCTAGAGAGCTTGTACGCGGAACAGGTGAACGCTGCCGGCGCCGCCGATAACCCCTACATCGCTTATCAGGACCCGAGCGAGACGACGGCGAACTGGCTGGCGAGAAGGCTCCGTCGTTGGCTCCCGAACGGGAGCTTGGAGAGCTACGACGCCCCGTTGGCTGAGCTCGATCACCTGGCGCGCCAGCCCGAGCCAGAGGAGAAGCCGAAGCCGGAGGGCTGAGCTCGATCACCTGGCGCGCCAGCCCGAGCCAGAGGAGAAGCCGAAAGGACCCCTCCGCACCCGAGGGCCCTGGCGAGTTGGAGCGCGGCTGCGTCTCCTCAAAGGCGCCCGATACGCTCTGTGGGACGCGACCGGGTGGCACCGCGACTACTCTCCCCCTGCATGGCGCAACCGCGCCACCGCCGAGCAGAAGCGTCTAGGTTGGGCGATGGTAGTCCGCCTCGAGAAGATTCTCTGCACCGTGCTGCAAGAGACCCACGAGCGGCAGGTGGAGGGGAGATGGTCGCCCGCTCTGAGGGGCCAGAGGCTTCTAGAAGAGCTACCTGGACTGTGCCAAGGGGCGATCACTGGCTGCTCTAGACACGGCCGGTGTTTTTAGTCGTCGTCGCCCCCGAAGAGGTCACCCCCGAAGAAGCCTGCGTCTTCCTCGCCGCCCTCGAAGAGGTCCTCGACCTCGAAGCCGCTATGGCGGTGGCTGCGGTGTCCGTGGTGGTGCCCGAAGAGTCCGCTGCGGTGGTGACCGCCACCTAGCATGCGCGAGAGGCCGTACGCCGCGATGCCGCCCAACACCCCTTTCGCCAACGGGCTACTCAGCATGCCACCACCAGTACCACCACTTGAATGCCCTCCGCTGCCGCCGAACAACTGCCCGAGTAAGCCAGGCTCCTTCTGGTGTGCCTGGGTCGTCGTCCGGGCCAGGTAGTCGGGGTCTTGCAGCCTATCGTCTATGCCGTCCTGGTTCAGGTCGATGAAGTCGTGGCCCTGCCGTTCGGCTTGCTCGGCCATGTACCGCCCGAACTCTGCGCGTTCCTCGGGTGACATGCGGGCGAAGGCCGCCTGAAGACTACCTCAAGAAGCGTCCGGCAGCGTCCCTCTCCGAGAGACGCGAGTTCTTGGAGCAGGTCATCGGGGTGAGGGTGAACGAGTCGACGATCTCCCGAACATAGAGGGAGCCACATAGGTACCGACATAGCTAGCCGCTTGTCTAGCTGTTATACGGCGTGTTCGCCCGGAGGTCGTGTTCCTCGAGGGTCTCCTTACAGTTCCTGACCACTGCCCCCGGGATGCAAGGGCGTACCAGAGATCTGTCTCCTCTCCACATCCGAGGGCTCGAGAACCTGCTGTGTACCTTCCTCGGCCGGGCCGGTGTCCTCTCCTTCGGTGTCGGGAAACTCGAAGAAAGTGCGCACGCGCCGCGCCTTTTCCAAGAGGGCCCGATCGCGAGAGATCTTCCGTTCCTCGTAGGCGACCACGTCCTCGCAAACCTCTCGGGCCTTCCTTATCTCCTCCTCCAGGGAGCGCACGGTCTCCTGGGTCTTCTCCCGAAACTCCTTTTGCCGGTCTTGGGCGAGCTCTATCTCGGAGCTTAGCTTCGACTCCAGCGTCCGAGCGGACGCATCGACTTCGGAGAGCTTAATACCGGCAGCATCGAGGGTCTTTCGCACGACGAGGACCGCGCTCTGCCAGGGGACGGTCGACGGCAGGTCGGCGATCACCCCAGCCAGGTGCTCGATGGTAGAACTCCGCGGCTGCTGCCCTTCTTCGGGTGCTCCCCTCCCGGCCCCCTTCGTCCCGATCTCCTCGCCCGAGTAGTAGGTCCCGGAGTCTTCCCTATCCACATCCCTGCCGAGCAGCCTCCCGAGGAAGCCGTTCGCGCTCATGACTCTTTGCCCCCCTCGTAACTCATCTTCTACGGCTTGCAACCATTTTAACCCCCTTAAGGCCCGTCTGTGAGGGGCCCTAAGGGGCGTCCGGCTGTTGCGTGCACCGGAGCGGCACCGAGATGTTGAGCGGTTTGCATAGGCACACTCTATGGGTCGTGGATGGACGAAAAAACGCCCTATCGGTAGCTTGTTGATTCGAGAGAAAGGGCTCGATTGCGCCTCAGGAGAACCTTATTCTTGGCCGAATATAAGCGTGTTGATGAGGCTCGGCTAAACCTATTTCATAGCGCATCTAGCGCGCATATCCCTCCTCAACAACTACCGATACAGCAAGAGGCACTGTTATTGACCCATACGCAGCTGCGATGCATGATCCTCACTGGGAAGAACTGCACAAGCGTTGATGCACCCGTATGGGGAGGGTTCAACTTCTCTGCAACCCGCTGTATGGGGCTTTCGCTTCTTCTTCGAGGCTGACCGGCTTGACCGGCACTTTTTCAGTAGCGGAGAGTAACAATTCTAGACCACCATTACCGTGAGCGCTTCCACCGCAGGTACACGAGCATGCTCACTCCAGTTTCCCCCCGCGTTGGGACTACGGAGGATTCTCCCGTCACCAAAGCCTGCGTAGAGGGCACCAGGAGTGTAAGGGTCGGCGGCGAGGGCGTAGGGGAACTCGGCCAGGTGCTCCATAACGGGCTCCCACCGGCCTACACCGCTACTACGGCGATAGATCGCGGCATCCGAAAAGCCACTCCCATGCGCTTGGCCCGGCCCAGCGGCCGCAGAGACATAGATCAAGGTCGGATCCTCCTGATCCACGGTCAGCCCCCACACGTAGCGGTGCTTGATCCCCGCATCAGCCGCCTCCCAGCTCTCCCCGAAGTCCTCGCTCTCAGCAAACCCTCCGCCAGCGGCCTCGCAGAGCATCTCCGGAGCTGCGGCATGCGTGGCTAGGGCGTGGCAGTCGGCGTAGGCTCCTGGCCGCTGGTCTTCCCAGGACTCCCCACCATCCGGGCTGCGCACCACGCCGCCGAGCTCTATCCCGGCCACGATTAGGTCAGGATCTTCGGGAGAGAGGGCAATTGAGCGGACGTGGGAGGTCCAGGGCCGGGGCGGGAAGCTCCAGGTGGAGGACGAAGGTAGGTTCTTCAGGCCCTCCAACTCCCGCCAAGACTCGCCACCATCTCGGCTCACGAACAGACTGCTCGGTTCCGTTCCTGCGTAGAGGGCCCCGTCCACCGGCGAGACCGCAACCGCGGTGATCCTGGGGTGGATCACTCCGGAGTGAAGATGTTCCCAAGTCCTGCCGGCATCGGAGCTCTTGAAGAGCCCCTCATCTGACGTCCCGGTGTACACCGAGTCCGGATCCTTGGGGTCTACTGTTAGACACTGGGCTCCGCGTCCTTCCAAGGTCAGTCTTACCTTACCGTTCTCTACGATCGCCACGGCGTTTGCCGTGGCCGTATACAGGCGAACCATCCAGAACTTCCCTTCGTCCTGCCCCGTCGCATAGGGTTGTTTATCTCTCACGCGGGGCCGTGCTTGCCTCTATTTCTTACGGAAGTGTATGCGATACAGTCCGTTTACCCCACAAGACGTGTGCATAGCCGGCACATCACTCCCCGTCCAACTATATCCTCTCATAAAGAAGTCCGTACTGATGAACCCAAAACCGCCGGTCACCTCGGTCGCTCCCTTCTGGAGGCGCTCTTGAGCTTGGATAAGCCCTTTTCGCGACCGGCCGATTTCAAGGTGGGGGATGGGTCGTTTGACCGCGTCACGAGCGTCTCTCGGCACCGCGACCTTCTCGGCGGCAACGAGAGCGGGACGGCGACGCCTGGAGTAAGGTAGGTGCTTGACGCGTGACCTAGCGTCGGGGGGACGCGAGACCGGACACGAGGGAGGTGCCGATTGCCGCCGAACCCGTCCTCTGAAGAAGTCGGGGTTCTAGCGGTAGAGGCGAGCCTGGCCGGGCTCTGCGCCGCCCAGGCCGCCGCCTGGGGCGGGGCCGAAACGCTCCTGATAGATCCGCCCCGGAGGTCGGGACGTGCCCCAACCCGGCCTCGCTCTTGTGGAGCCGCTCTGGCGCGCACCGGTCTTCCCGTGCCCGAAGACGCGGGGGAGTGGGAGCTCTCGGGGCTGCGGTTGGGCGGGCCTTCGGGAGGTGGCCCGCTCTTCCGATTGCGCGCTATGAACCTGGACCGGCGAAGCTTCGACAGTGGTTTTGCCGAGCGGGCCACCGAAGCCGGAGCAATCGTTAGAGCGGGGCACGTGTGGAGTGCTATCTACCCCTTCCGAAGGTTATCCTTACGGCACGAGCGCGAGCGCTCGCACGGGGCTTCCGGTTCCGCCGGTGAGCTTCAGTGGTGCCATGAACAGCAGCGCGCCGGTTTGCGGCAACGCACCCAGGTTCGCGAGCTGCGTGACGCCGTACTTCCCCGCACCCATGAGGTAGTAGTGGGCCGGGAACGGCGGGTCGAATCCGGCAGCCATGCCCGCATCGATGCCGACGGTTTCTACCCCGACGCCGACGAGAGGACTCTCCTCGGCGATCCAACGGGCGCACTCGACGTCGAAGCCGGGTGACCGTGGGTTGCCGTCTTGCGCGTTCAGGAACGCTTCGGCATCCTGGGCGCGTGCGTCCCATCCCGTGTGTAGCAGCAGCCAACCGCCTTCGGGCAGCGGTCCGTGCTCGTCTTCGAACGCGCGCACGTCCTCGACGGTGAGTAAGTAGTCGGGATCCTCGGCGCTCTCGGCGGACCTGTCGATCACAACCGCCGGGGCGACGAGGTGGCGAGGCGGCACCTGCGAAACGTCTATACTGTCGCGGCCGCTGATCCAGTGTATAGGCGCGTCGAAGTGCGTGCCAACGTGCTCGCCGATCTCGAGCCAGTACCAAGCCCACGCGGGCCCACGTTCGTCGTAGCGGCTGATCTCGTGCCGTTTCAGGCCCGGTGTTTGCGCGAACTCTTCGGGGAGCCGGATGACCGGGGTGCGTTCGTTCAAGGGCTGGGTCAGGTCCACGATCTCGACGGCGCCACTACCGAGCGCCTCGACGAGGGACGTAACTGGGTCGTGCGACATCATCTGGTGCCTCCTCTCAATGGGCGCGGAACGCCTCCTCGAGCCACTCGGCTCGTACCTCCGGGTTGACCTTGGCGTCGATCACCAGCGGGCGCTCTCGGCGTTCTAGCCACTCTTGGATCGGCGCTAGGTCTCCCTTATTGCGGACCGTGATTCCCTCGGCCCCCGCCGCCCGCGCGAGCGCGGCTAAGTCGGTATCGGGGAAGCGTGCAAGCTTCACCGAGCGCCCCAAAGGGCCGAAGTGGTGCACCTCCGCGCCGTAGGCCGCGTCGTTGTAGATCACGACGAGCATCGGCAGACGGTAGCGGGCGGCAGTCTCCAACTCCCCCAGAGCCATCAAGGCGCCGCCGTCGCCTATAGCGGCGACGGAGAGCCGCTCGGGGCGTGCGACCGCGGCCCCGATCCCGCTGGCGAGCCCCAGGCCCACCGACTGGAAGGCGTTGGGGAAGACGAAACCCTTCTGGTCGGGCACATCGAGGTACATCGACGGGTAGCCGAGGAAATGTCCGGAGTCTGTGCAGACGGTGCGTTCAGGTGGCAGCAAGTCGTCGAGCGCGACACTCAGGGTACGCGGGTCGATGTAATCGGCGGTGCCGAGGTCCTCGTAGGGCTCATCGCGAGCACGACTCGCGGAGATCTCGCGCTCGAGCCCGTCGCTTCGGAACCCCTTCCCGCGTACGCCCCGCCGTTCGAGCTCTTCGGCGATGGCCCGAGCGGCTCCTGCGGCGTCTCCGACGATGCCGACGTCGGCGCGATGGTGCCGGCCGATCGCCTCCTCGTCCAGATCCACCTGCACCACCCGCGCTTCGGGCGAGAAGAGTTCGCCGTGACGCACAGTCCAGTGGTTCAGCGACGCGCCGAAGGCGAGAACGACGTCCGCCTGCCCCAGCAACTCTACGGCGAGCGAGGAGGAGAAGCCGCCCGCTATCCCTATAGAGTACGGGTTTCCGGCAAAGAGCCCGTGCCCCATCGCGCTGGTCGCCAGCACCGCGCCCACCCGGTCTCCCAGCGCCTCAAGCGCCTCGCGTGCCCCGGCGAGGGCGGCACCGCGCCCCGCAACGATGGCCGGCCGGCTTGAGGAAGTGAGCAGATCCGCGACCTCGGCCACGGAGCGGCCCGACGGACCCGGCGGCTCCAGCGCCGGCCCGTCTGGGACGACCGGCAGTTCATCGGGGCAGTGCTCTTCCACGAGATCGATCGGGACCTTTAGGACGACGGGACGGCGCTCGACCCGCGCGCGCCTGAGCGCTCGCGCGGTGTCTGCGGCGGCAGTCTGCGCTCCGCGGACGCGCTCGGCGATAGCGCCGGCGTGCGTCGCCAGGGCATCTTGGTTGATCTTGAAGTTCGACCAAAGCGTTGCGGCCGGCACGTCGGCGGCCAGCACGAGCAGCGGCGTGCGGACCTTCGCGGCCTCCGTAAGCCCCGTGAGCGTGTTCGTAAAGCCTGGGCCCTGGTGGACGCTGACGACTCCTACCTTACCGCACGCGCGCGCGTAGCCGTCGGCCATCGTGACCGCCCCGCCTTCGTGCCGGGAAGAGTAGAATGCAGGGCCCTCTGTGTGCAATGCGTTCGTGACGGCGAAGTTGCCGCTACCGACGAGCCCGAAGAACGCCTCGACCCCGCGATCGGTCAACACTCTCCCGATGGCTTCGGAGACTAGCACCGCTAACCTCCCCGGGCCGTCTCGTGGCTGGTTGTGCTCCTCCTTGGCACGCACGACGGGGGAGCGACAGCCCGTCGGCTGGCAGTAATGAGGCTCGTCACCTTCGCCCTCTCCCCATTCTTTACGCTAGGTCCCTTTACGCTAGGTCCCCAGGATCTGGTCCGAACCATAAAGCAATGCAGAGGCTCGCGCAACCGAGATAGCAGTCCGCTACGCGGGCCTCACCCGAGTCGATACACCAGTCTATAGCTCAAGATAAACTGGGGAGTCGTTCGTGAGTAGGGACGATTGTACGTCCGGTGGCTTACGCGACGTGAACGTGGACTCTATGCCGAGCACCTCGTCCTGCCCGACCACCTCAAAGCCGTAGCGCTCGTAGAAGCGGACGTTTCGCGCCGTGTCGGTCTCCAGGTAGGCCATCCCTCGCGTTGGACGACCAGCTCCTGGAAGGCTTCGAGCAGCTGGCTGCCGATACCCCTTCCCTGCGCGTCGGCCCACACGGCGAACGGTCCCAGGTGTCGGTACGGCTCGGCAAAGTCGTGGGCGACCCAGTCAGCGCCCCAGGCGCGGCAGTTATGGCGGGCCGACGGTGGCAGCCTCGTGCTCCCGGACGTGAGCCTCCCCGCGATGGCTGACCAGGTACGTCCCGCCATCACTGGCTCTACGAGAACGCGAGGAACTTCGACGGCGTGGCTGACCAGATCTACGTTTCAAGCCACAGCTTGGGCGGCCACCTCGCCGGTGTGCTCCTCACGAGCGTTGGGGGAATACGAGATACCCGAGGCCGTAATCAAGGGCGGCCTCTGCGCGAGCGGGATGTTCGACCTTCGGCCAGTACTCCTGAGCTCGCGCGGCTCCTATATGCAGCTGTGCGAAGAAGAGGAGGAAGCGCTCTCGCCGATCCGCTACATCGAGCGAATTCACAGCCCGGTGGTGTCGCCTATGGCGATGAGGAGAGCCCGATTTCGAGCGCTAGTCCCGCGACTGTGCTTCCGCGCTCGAAGAGGCCGGGCCCCCACGAGCTGATCGAACCGGCAAGCACGAACCACTTCGAGGTGATTCGATGATGGTCGAGAAGAACGGCGCACTCGCCCGCGCGACGTTAGGCCAGATGGGCCTGACGACTTAATAGATCGCTTGAACGCGACGTCCGTCGGCGATAAGGAGTAGTTCCGAGAACTAGCCGTGAGTCACCACCCGACAACTTTCCATCTTCTTGCCCGTGACGCTAAGTCAGGCATAAGGCTACAAGGGCTCTACTTTAACAACAGGGCATTGCTAGGGGTGCGGCTTGCTGGCGTACTGTGCTCGATCCTCGCCTTGCGAGCAAGGTAGTTTAAATCTAAAGTAAGACAGGTAATAAAGTAAGCTAAGGGCGAACGATGGCAAAGGGAAGCACATGAAGGTAGTATGCATCGGCGGTGGGCCTGCGGGCCTTTATACCGGCATCTCGATGAAGCTGCGCGATCCGGATCACGAGATCACCGTGGTGGAGCGCAACCCTGCCGGGGAGACGTTCGGGTGGGGCGTGGTGTTCTCGGATGAGACGCTGGAGAATCTGCGCGAGAACGACCCGGTTAGCGCGGAGCAGATCGCCAACAACTTCGCCCACTGGGATGACATCGAGGTGTTCGTCTCGGGAGAGAGCATCGGTCGCTCCGGTGGGCATGGGTTCGTGGGGATAGGCCGCAAGAAGCTGCTAGATATCCTGGCGAAGAGGGCGACTGACCTCGGGGTGGATGTACAGTTCAAGCGGGAGGTTGAGGACCTTAGCCGGTTCCGGGATGCGGACCTCGTCGTCGCTAGCGATGGCGTAAACAGCCGGGTACGGCAGCTCTACGAGGAAAAGTTTCGGCCGGACGTGGACGTGCGTAAGAATAAGTACATCTGGCTCGGCACCCACAAGGTCTTCGACGCCTTCACCTTCGCGTTCGAGAAGACCAAGGCCGGTTGGATCTGGATCCACGCCTACCGCTTCGACGAAGACACCAGCACCTGCATCGTCGAGTGTTCGCAGGAGACCTGGGAGGGCTTGGGCTTCGACGAGCTCGGGCCCGACGAGAGCGTCGCGCTTATGGAGGAGATCTTCGAGCCGTACCTCGACGGCCACTCACTGATCAACGATCAGCACCACCTCGGCAAGACGCCGTGGACCAACTTCAAACGCATCAGCAACGAGCACTGGTTCCACGACAACATCTTGCTGATGGGAGATGCCGCCCACACCGCCCACTTCTCCGTGGGCTCGGGCACGAAGCTGGCGCTGGAGGACGCGATGGGGCTCGCCGAGAAGCTGCACCAGCACGATGATCTCCAAGCCGCGTTGGAGGACTACCAGGAAGAGCGGCGCAGCGCGGTGCTCCAGCTGCAGAGCACGGCCCGCAACTCGACCGAGTGGTTCGAGAACATCCCCCGCTACATAAACCAGGAGCCGATGCAGTTCTACTATGGGCTCTTGACCCGCAGCCAGCGCGTCAGCCACGAGAACCTGCGCCTGCGCGACAAGGACTGGCTCGAGAGCATGGAGAGGTGGTTCGCCGCGCGCGCCAACGGCGGGGCCCCGGTGGAGGAGGCGATCCCGCCGATGTTCACACCCTTCCGCTTGCGAGACATGGAGCTTATGAACCGCATCGTGGTCTCGCCGATGGCGATGTACAGCGCCGAGGATGGCACGCCGAACGACTTCCACCTGGTCCACTGGGGCGCGCGCGCCCAGGGCGGGGCCGGCCTGCTCTTCGTCGAGATGACTTGCGTCAGGCCCGAGGGGCGCATCACGCCGGGCTGCTGCGGCATGTACAAGCCCGAGCACGAAACGGCCTTCAAGCGCATCGTCGATTTCGTCCATGCCAACACCCACGCCAAAATCGGCCTTCAGCTCGGCCATTCCGGCGGCAAGGGCTCGACCAAGGTCGAATGGGAGGGCAAGGACGAGCCGTTGGAGAAGGACAACTGGGAGTTGCTGGGGCCCTCAGCTATACCGTGGAGCGAGAACAGCCAAGAGCCACGCGAGATGAGCCACGCCGAGATGGACGAGATCCTGGCCGCCTTCGTCCGCGCGACCGAGATGGGCCGACGCGCCGACTTTGACATGCTCGAGCTGCATTGCGCCCACGGCTACCTGCTCTCCGCCTTCATCACTCCCCTCCTCAACCACCGCACCGACGAATACGGTGGCTCGCTCGAGAACCGGCTTCGCTACCCACTGCGGGTGTTCCGCGCCATGCGCGAGGTGTGGCCGGAGGAGAAGCCGATGTCCGTGCGCATCTCGGCGACCGACTGGATCGAGAACGATGGTATCGATAGCGACGACGCGATCGAGATCGCACGCGCCTTCTACGAGGCGGGCGCAGACCTGATCGACGTCTCCGCCGGGCAGACCAGCCCCGACGCCAAGCCCGTCTACGGACGCATGTTCCAGACGCCCTTCAGCGACCGTATTCGCAACGAGCTGAAAATCAAGACCATGGCGGTCGGCAACATCTTCGAGGCCGACCACGTCAACAGCATCATCGCTGCCGGCCGCGCAGATCTGTGCGCCCTGGCCCGTCCCCACCTCTCCGATCCCTACTGGACCTTACACCGGGCCGCCGAGCTTCGTTACGATGGCGTGCCCTGGCCCAAGCAGTACCTGGCCGGGAAAGCGCAGCTCGAACGTCTCGTCGAGCGCGCCGACCAGATGGTGCAACAGATCTAGAGCCGCAGGGAGCCCCACGATGAGCGATTTGCACGGTGCCTCTCGCCTCCTCGGAGGCCGCCACGCCCTGATCACCGGCGGCGGTACCGGCATTGGCTCAGCCATCGCCGCCCGCCTGTACGAGATGGGCGCCCGGGTCACGGTGGTCGGGCGACGTCTCAAGCCGCTCCAAGAGGTCGCTAACGGTCTGGATGAGGCCCAGGCGGTGCCGTTCGACGTCACCGATGAGGCGGCGGTGGAGGAGGGGCTTACGACCGCGACCGAGCACTTCGGTCCCGTCGACATCCTTATCAACAATGCCGGTGCGGCGGACTCGTCGCCTTTCGCGCGCACGACTTTGGACGCCTGGCATACGATGTTGGAGGTGAACCTGACCGGGGTGTTCCTGATGAGTCGCGCTGTGTTGCCGGGGATGATCGAGCGCGGCTGGGGTCGCATCGTCTCAATCGCCAGCACCGCCGGCCTCAAGGGCTACGCTTACGTAGCAGCCTACTGCGCCGCCAAGCACGGCGTGATCGGCATGACCCGGTCGCTCGCGCTCGAGGTGGCGCCGAAGGGCGTGACGGTCAACGCCGTCTGCCCCGGTTACACCGAGACAGAGCTCCTGACAGAGAGCACAGCCAACATCACCGAGAAGACCGGCGCGAGCGAGGACGAGGCTCGGACCCAGCTTCTCGAGAGCAACCCTCAGGGCCGGTTCGTAGCGCCCAAAGAGGTGGCGGAAGCCGCGGCCTGGCTGGTCGGGCCAAACACGGACGCGATTACCGGCCAGGCGATAGCCGTCGCCGGTGGGGAGGTAATGTAGTGACGAGAAGCATCATCAACGACGGCGCGAAGGCCGGGCGGACGGATGAGGTGCGTCCGACCAAGGAGCTTCTGAGGCTCTGGCTGCGCGCGCTGACGTTCACCAACATGGTCGAGCAGCGCGTGCGCACGCGCCTGCGCGTTGACTTCGGCGTCACCCTGCCACGCTTCGACGTGATGGCCGCCCTCTACGACGCTCCCGAAGAAGGCTTGAGCATGGGAGAGGTCTCACGTCGGCTGAAGGTGTCGAACGGTAACGTTACCGGCATCGTCGAACGACTGAAGAAAGAAGGCCTGATCCAACGCCGGACGAAGCCCGACGATCGGCGCAGCCAGCTGGTCCGTCTGACCGACCCCGGCCGCACAATCTTCGAGGAGATGGCCGAGGCTCACGAGGGCTGGATAGCGTCGATGCTGTCGGGCTTGAGCGAGGAGGAGGTCGAGCAGTTGAAGTACCTACTCGGTAAGGGCAAGCGGTCCGTTTCGACCAGCGACGGGAAGGAGGAACGCCGGTGAACACCGTAGAGATGGCAGGCCTTGCGCCAGAGCACTTCGGGTGGGATGCCTCGGACGGTGTCGCCATGGTCACACTGAATGAGCCGGAGCGCAAGAACCCGTTGACCTTCGAGTCCTACGCCGAGCTGCGGGATACTTTCCGCGAGCTCTCCTACGCTGAGGACATCAAAGCGGTGGTGCTCACCGGCTCCGGCGGCAACTTCAGCTCCGGCGGCGACGTGCGCGACATCATAGGACCGCTCACGGAAATGGACATGAGCGGTCTCTTGCGCTTCACCCGGATGACCGGCGATCTGGTCAAGGCGATGCGCGCCTGCCCGCAGCCCGTGGTCGCGGCTGTGGACGGGGTCTGTGTCGGCGCGGGGGCGGCCATCGCCATGGCCTCCGATGTACGGCTCGGTACGCCCGGAGCCGAGGTTGCCTTCCTCTTTGCCCGCGTCGGACTTGCCGGTTGCGATATGGGCGCCTGCGCGATGTTGCCGCGCATCATCGGCCAGGGCCGCGCCTCCGAGCTCCTGTTCACCGGACGCTCGATGCCGGCGGACGAAGCAGAACGCTGGGGCTTCTTCAACCGCCTCGTCGCCTCAGATGATCTACTCGACGAGGCGACGGCGCTCGCCACCAACCTCGCCGAAGGACCCAACTTCGCCCACGGCATGACCAAGACCATGCTCAACCAGGAGTGGAATATGGCGCTGGATACCGCCATCGAGTCCGAGGCGCAGGCGCAGGCGATCTGCATGCAGACGCGCGACTTCGAGCGCGCCTACCGCGCTTTTACGGAGAAGCGCCAGCCGGAGTTCGAGGGTGACTGATGGCTGACAGGAGCTTTCTCGGCTGGCCGTTCTTCGACGACGAGCACCGCACGCTTGCCCGCGACCTTGACGGGTGGGCGGCTCAACACGTCGGTTCTATGCCGGAGGCACGGGAGGAGACGGTGGACGAGGCGTGCCGCGAGCTGGTCGAACGTCTCGCCGAGGGCGGCTGGCTCGACTACGTCGTGCCGGGCGAGGGGTGCGGTCCACACGAGACTCTCGACGTGCGCTCGCTGTGCCTGTTGCGCGAAACCTTGGCCCGCCATCACGGGCTCGCC
This sequence comes from Actinomycetota bacterium, assembly GCA_030776965.1. Taxonomy (GTDB): domain Bacteria; phylum Actinomycetota; class Rubrobacteria; order Rubrobacterales; family Rubrobacteraceae; genus Rubrobacter_F. Next base: position 13,145 of record JALYGT010000006.1, on the reverse strand, counting down.
GACTTCGCTTTTGCCATGCAGGGGTTGGGGACCGGTGCGATCTCGCTCTTCGGATCCGAGGAGCAGAAGAGAGACTACCTGCCCGCCGTGTGCCAAGGCGAGAAGATAGCCGCCTTCGCGCTCTCCGAGCCGGAGGCCGGCTCCGATGTCGCCTCTATCGCAACCACCGCGGTGGAGGATGGCGACCACTACACCATAAACGGTACTAAGACCTGGATCTCCAACGGCGGCTTGGCGGACTTCTACACCGTCTTCGCGCGCACCGGCGAGGGGCCGGGCGCCAAAGGCCTGAGCGCCTTCGTCGTAGACAGCGGATCGCCCGGCCTCAAAGTGGCCGAGCGCATCCCCGCGATCGCGCCGCACCCGTTAGCGACGCTCGAGTTCGACGGCTGTCAGGTGCCGAAGAGCCACCTCTTGGGCGATCCCGGTAGAGGCTTTAAGATTGCCATGGCAACGCTGGACGTCTTCCGCTCGACGGTGGGGGCGGCCGCCTTGGGGTTTGCGCGTCGGGCGCTAGACGAGGCGCTGGAGCGCGCGTCAAAGCGTCACCTGTTTGGCGCGCCGATGAGCGAGCTGCAGATGGTGCAGGGCAAGCTCGCCGATATGGCCTTGGGAATCGACGCGAGCGCGCTACTCGTCTACCGCGCCGCCTGGACCAGAGACTGCGTCACTGACCGGGTTAGTCGCGAGGCGTCGATGGCCAAGCTGCACGCCACCGAGACGGCGCAGAAGGTGATCGACGACGCGGTGCAGATCTTCGGGGGCCTCGGTGTAGTCTCCGGTCACCCGGTTGAGCGGCTCTACCGCGAGATCCGGGCTTTGAGGATCTACGAGGGGGCCTCCGAGGTGCAGATGCTAGTCATCGCCCGCCAAGCCCTGGCCGCGCACGCGGAAGACGGCGCGAAGACAACGAGTGGCGCCACCACGGTCCGGGGGGCTTGAGAAAAGGAAAAGGAACCCAAGGGGAAAGGAAAGTAATGGCAAGTTACAGCGGGTACGTCGACACCTTCGCCAACGACAACCTACCGCCGCGCGAGGAGTGGCCGGACCTGATCTTCGATCTACCGGAGTTGCGGTATCCCGAGCACCTTAACGCCGCGAAGGCACTGCTCGACGACATGACCAAGGGCGAGTCGGCAAACAGCCCCTGTGTCCACGACGAACACGGGGTGTGGAGCTACCGGGACCTCCTGGAGAAAGCCAACCGGATCGCACAGGTGCTGACCGAAGATATGGGGCTGGCATCTGGCAATCGGGTGCTCTTGCGTGCGCCCAACACACCGATGTTGATCGCCAGCTGGTTCGGCGTGCTCAAGGCCGGTGGCATAGTCGTCGCGACCATGCCGCTGCTCCGCGCCGGCGAGCTCACCACCATCATCGAGAAGGCTCAGATCAGCCACGCGCTGACCGACGCGCGGTTGGTTGAGGAGCTGGAGACCGCCCGGCAAGACGCACCGGTCCTCTCAAACGTCATGACCTTTGGACCCGGGGGCGAGCTAGAAGAGCGGATGGAGGCCAAGCCGCCCGAGTTCGAGACGGTCGAGACCGCGGCAGAGGACGTAGCGCTCATTGCCCCCACCTCGGGCACAACCGGCGAACCCAAAGGCTGCATGCACTTCCATCGCGACATCCTCGCCGTGTGCGACACGTTCGCGCGGTATCTGCTAGATCCGCAGCCCGACGAGATCTTTACCTGTACGGCGCCGCTCGCCTTCACCTTCGGCCTGGGCGGGTTAATTCTGTTCCCGATGCGCTTCGGCGCTTCTACCGTACCTATCGAAGAGCCAGGTCCGGAGGCGCTCCTAGAGATAATAAAGACGCACCGGGCAACTACGGTGTTCACCGCGCCGACGGCCTACCGCGCGCTGCTGAACAGCGTGGACGAAGTCGACGACCTTTCATCACTCAAGAAGTGCGTCTCGGCCGGCGAGTACCTGCCGAGCGCGACGTCCGACGCCTGGTTCGAGCACACCGGGTTCCGGATCATCGACGGCATCGGTTCCACCGAGATGCTGCACATCTTTATCTCGGCCGTCGACGATGACATTCGCCCCGGCTCGACCGGCAAGCCGGTCCCGGGTTACCAGGCGATGATCGCCGACGAGGACATGAGGCCGCTGCCGGCCGGCGAGATCGGCCGCCTGGCGGTGAAGGGACCAACCGGCTGCCGCTACCTCGCGGATCCGCGGCAGGCCGAGTACGTCGTCGACGGCTGGAACGTAACCGGCGACTCCTACAAGGTAGACGAGGACGGGTACTTCTGGTTCCAGGCGCGCACCGACGACATGATCGTCTCCGCCGGCTACAACATCTCCGGGCCCGAGGTCGAGGCCGCGCTAATGGAGCACGATGCCGTCAGCGAGTGCGCCGTGGTCGCCTCGCCCGACGAGGAGCGCGGCAACGTGGTAAAGGCGTTCGTCGTTCTCCGCGAGGGGGCCGAGCGAGGTGAGGAGCTCGTGGAGGAACTGCAGGACTTCGCGAAGGGCCGCATCGCTCCCTACAAGTACCCGCGCGCCGTCGAGTTTGTCGACGAGCTGCCGAAGACGCAGACCGGCAAGGTGCAACGCTTCAGATTGCGAGAGAGAGAGCTGGAGCAGGCCGAGGCGCAAAGGGACCTGTCTTGAGGCTCCTCGGAGTCGAAAGACCGGTCAGGGGGTGCGGTGGACCGGTTTGAGGAGGAAGTCCTCGTGAGGTGGGCACACACCGACCCGGCCGGGATCGTGTTCTACCCGCGCTACTTCGAGATGATCAACACGCTGGTCGAGGACTGGTTCGCTGGGCCGCTCGGCTGCGACTTCGAGACTCTGCACGGCGAGTTCGGGACCGGGGTGCCGACGGTGAGCATCGAGTGCGAGTTCGTGCGGCCGAGCCGTCTCGGCGATCGCCTAGTCTTCGAGCTCGGCGTCGAGCGGATGGGGGAGGGCAGCTTTACCCTGGAGGTGGTCGCGAACGACCGCGTCGACGAGCAACGCATGAAGGCCCGGTTGGTACTGGCGTGCATCGACCTGGAGACCGGTCGTGTTCGACCGATACCAGAACAGATCCGCTCCCGGAGGGTCGGGTTCGAACTGTGCCGGGCGGGCTAGCGCCCAGACGTCCTGCTCATGCGCCGATGATGGAGGGAGAGAGATGCAGATGCTGCAGCCGCCAGGTTGGGCGGAGCCAAAGGGATACGCCAACGGCATCCTTGCGCAGGGGAGGCTGGTGTTCGTCGCCGGCCAGGTCGGTTGGGACGAGACCGGTACCTTCCGGACGCAGGACTTCGTCGGTCAGGTTCGCCGCTGCCTAGAGAATACCCTAGCGGTGTTGTCCGAGGCTGGCGCGGGCCCCGAGCACGTCGCACGTATGACCTGGTATATCACGGACCGCGAGGAGTACCTCTCCAATCAGGAGGACATGGGCCAGGCCTACCGCGACCTGATGGGGCGGCACTTTCCGGCTATGAGCATGGTAGAGGTCGCGGCGCTGATCGAGCCTGAGGCAAGAGTCGAGGTCGAGACGACCGCCGTGGTCCCGACCGAGCCCCCCGAAAAGCCGCTTTCACGCCGCGTTTATTAGGGATTACCGACTTGTGCGATTAGTGCGCGAGCGGGAAGAGGGTACCGCTACGCGGAGGTAAAGATTTCTATGAAGCGGTAACGCGGCGCGCTCGCAGGCGGCCATGATCCAGCGAAGCGTACGGGCGACAAGTCGAAGAGACGATGAAGGTGCTAGTTAAGGGCCGGAGAGCTTCTACAAGGGCTACCTGAACTGATACCGCCCGAGTTCCGCTTCCGTGCCCTGCTGACCGACGACGGTGCACCAGAAGTGCGCCTCGAGCGGATGGGACGTACTAAGGGCGACGGCGGGCTAGCAAATATCGAGAAACCAATAGAAGCTTCAAAAATGCCTTGAAGCGTGCCAGCTACCCTCACGCCCGTTCCACGACCTGCGCATGCTTCTAGAGGCCAACGTCTTTCGGGACTTGTTCGCGAGCCTAAGGGACATAGTGGGCGGCTGTTCTGCGGGCTACGAGAGGTCCAGGAAATGCACCGGGCTACGGCAGGTGGCACCATGCTCATGGTGCTACGACCCGTCGGGGAAAAGCGGCTCGGGAAGGAGGAGCACCCATGAGACGAACGGTGAGGTGGTTGGCTGTGCTGACGCTGGCCTTACTACTCTGGCGGCTGGTCAGCGGTCGCCGTGGAGGGGGCTTGGTGATGGCGGATGAAAGACCTGACTGGCGGTATGCGATCGGGCGCCTGCGCGGCATCGTCTCGCCCCCAGTCGAGATCACGCCCCCGCCTCCAGGTATCCGCTTCGAGAAGGACGTCGAGGTGGCCGTCAGCGACAGCACGATCCTGCGCGTCAACGTCTTCCGCCCCGAAAGCGAGGGACGCTACCCCGTCATCATGTGCGCTCATCCTTATGGTAAGGACAGGCTACCCAAGCGCGGTCCCTTCGGCTACCGGCCCCCGCCCCAGTACCGCATGCTACGTCAACCGAAGCCGGTTACCTGGTCGGCGTGGACCACCTGGGAATCGCCCGATCCCGCATACTGGGTGCCGCGCGGCTACGTGGTAGTCAACTGCGACCTGCGCGGCTTCGGGACCTCCGACGGGCGCGGGAACCTGCTTACCGGCTCCGAAGCCCGAGATATCTACGACCTGATCGAGTGGGCCGGGACCCAGCCCTGGTCCAACGGCAAGGTGGGGATGAACGGAGTCTCCTACCTCGCCATCAGCCAGTACAAGGTGGCCGCCCTGCGCCCACCCCACCTCGCGGCCATCTGCCCCTGGGAGGGGTTTAGCGACGTTTATCGGGACTTCGCGCGCCCCGGCGGCATCCGCGAGGACGGGTTCATACGCGTGTGGAGCGCCGGCGTAAAGCGAGGGGGGTGGCCCAGCGAAGACATAAGAGAAGAGCAGGTTGCCCGTCCCCTCTGCGATGAGTGGTGGGCCGCCAGGACGCCCGAACTCGGACGGATCGAGGTTCCCCTCCTGGTGTGCGGCAGCTTCTCGGACCAGGAGCTCCACACCCGCGGCTCCTTTCGCGCCTTTGAGCGCGTCGGTTCGCCACACCGCTGGCTCTACACCCACCGCGGCGGCAAGTGGGCCGAGTATTACTCCGAGGAGGCCCTCGCCTTCCAGCAAAGGTTTTTCGACCACTTCCTCAAAGGCGAGGAGAACGGCATGCTTGAAGTGCCCCCCGTGCGCTTGGAGGTCCGCGAGGACCGCGACACGATCCACGCGGTGCGGACCGAGGAGGTGTGGCCGCTGCCGCAGACGCGCTGGACGGACCTGTACCTGCGTGCGGATGGACATCTCACCGACACGCCAGCAACCGAGGCCGGCGTGGTGAGCTTCGACACGGCGTCTGACCGCGCCAGCTTCCTCTGGGATATTCCGGAGGACGTGGAGATCATTGGCCCGATGGCGCTGCGGTTGTTCATTGAGGTGAGGCAAACCGAGGACGTGTTCTTGTTCGTGGGCGTCCAGAAACTGCGTGCAGGACGTGTAGTCCCCTTTGAGGGCTCGTACGGGTACGGCTTCGACCGCGTCACCACCGGCTGGCTCAAGGCATCCCTACGAAAGCTCGATTCGAGCCGGTCGGATCCGTGGCAGCCGGTTCACACCTACGATAAGTTTCAGCTGTTGAAGCCCGGTGAGGTCGAGCCTGTGGATATCGCGCTGTTGCCCTCGGCGACCTTCTTTCGAGAGGGAGAGCAGGTGCGGCTCGACGTGCAGGGCCGTTGGTTCTCGACCCGGAACCCCCTCTTCGGCCAGTTCCCCGCGGCTTACGAGCACGGTCCGCGAGGCTTTTGCGCCCTCCACTGCGGGGGTGAGCACGGCGCGCGGCTTAGGGTCCCGCTCGTTCCGCCGCAGACTTCCTCGAATGGAGGCGTTGCATAAACGACCACTCGACCTGTACTTCGTGCATCGGATAGACACCTCTGTCCCTATCTAGGAGACCGTTGGTGCACTCGCGGAGCAAGTCGAGGCAGGCAAGATACGGTACTCCTTCCCGGGCCCTTCAACCACTGTCGACAGGAAGAGTTATGCGAGAGGGGTGGTCAGCGTCGTGAAGAACTACCTGGGTGGCCACTCGGGCTCGCGTTGCTCCTTCGGCACCGAGCGGATCTGCCGTGTTGAGGTTCCTATCCCACTGCGGGAAGTCACTTCTTGAGACCTGTGCCCGAACACGGGGCCCGGCTTTGAAGACGTATGCCCTCGGGCCGAGGGTGATGCGGTACTCGTACACCTCCTCCGGCGTGTTCGGCGCTGGACTGCTTAAGGATTCGCGATAACGCGCCCTTACGATCCCTTCCTGGATGTTGGTCGAACCTCCTTCGGGGGAGACGACACACAACTCGGGTGAAGTCGGTGTCTGGTGCAGCGGTGGCCGCGTACAGGGTACGCTTGCAGGCCCGATGATCATGAGGTCTTCTTCTAGGGGAGACGAGGTGTAGACAAGCCCCCCGGTCAGGACCTCGACCGGTGCCTGGTCCGGGCTTCAGGTCGCCAGGAATACTCTTAAGCTGGGCCGCGCAATAGAGAGCACCTGTATCGCCCCTCTCCTCCGGGCAAGAAGCAGAGCCCGTGCTCTAGCCGTGCATCCTTGCAGATGCACCGGAAGCGCCAGCGAAGACGCTGGCACGTCAGCACCATCTGACCCTAATTTGACCCTAGCCGGAGCGCAATGCCTTGCAAAGCCGGTAAAATCAGGGAAGAGAAATAGCCTTAAATATGCGGAATTCGAGAACTTGCGCAACCTTCTGCAACGCCGGACGGCGCACTCGTAATGAGCAGGTCAGCGGTTCGAATCCGCTCGTCGGCTCTTCACGATCGGCTTACCCAAGCCAAATAGTTGGAGTAAGGAAATCCTCCGGTTCGGCGCTAGGGGCCTTTGGTACCACTGATAAATGAGGCCCTCGGCGCCAAGCTGGGGCCAACTTACCGCAACCCACCGCGGAGTCCCTCTGGGTCAAATGGAGGCGTGATAGCAGAGCGCATCGATTTGACGGTAGAGCATCGCGGCTCGGGGGCAGTAGAGGCATGGGTGCTCTTTGGCGGTCTGGTCAGGGGCGTGTCGAGGCCTCATGAGGTCCCAAGTATCCTTTTTCCACTATCGGACTCTACGACCGCTTACCCCTGGTCTTTGGGCTTCGCTGCGAGGTCGTCCACTTCGGGAAGTGGCCTGTCCAGGTGCTCTATCGAGCTTACGCCCAGGTACTCCCTGAGCCGACTTGCGAGCCAAGCTCGTATAAGCGCGCGCGGCGGATTCTTGGTTAGGCTATCGTCCTCAAAGCCCCGTGCACAAGCGACCTGCTCCGAGTGGATGGGTTCATAGCGTTCGAGCACCTCGAGTAGCGTGCTGACTGCTTTCTCGGCTTCAACGCCCAACTCGTACCGCTCCACTGCTAACTCCTCGAACCGCTCGCGAGCGAGACGTCGTCGCTCCTCAGTTAGCCGCTTTCTAGCTGTCTCAAGGCGGCGCTCGAACTCCTTTGCCGCGTTGCGGGCGAGCCGAGCCCCGCGGAACAGCTTGCTGGCCTCGCCTTCCAGGACCATGAGGTTCCTGTCGGCCACCTCGTCACCCGTGAATGCCGCCGGTGCCAGCTCGATGCGGCGTTCGTTCAGCTCCTCAAGCTTGCGCTCGACGTCTTTTAGTTGGACGAGCGCATCTTCGTGTTGCGCTTCGAGCCGCTCTATCTCGTTGGAGGTTCCCTCTACAGTCGTCATTGACGCTCCTTCCTGTTTGTAAGCCCGAGCATAAATTCTAGCTCTGCCCGTCTTCGTTGCGGTTACACAGAATCGATGAACGACTATCCGATTTTAAGATGCGCTCGCTACCAGCCTAGGACATCCCTCGCGCACAGCGTAGAGCGGATTTCGAGACTCACCAGATGTTGTGGCATTGCTACCGAAGCACAGCAAGCAGACGCATGGTGCTTCGCTAGCTCGAAGGCCGACATGCCGGAAGCGACGTACGGCCTAGCCACACGAGGAAGGGTGCAATCGGTTCGTAGGGACGGTTAAGTGGTCTTCGTGATAGCGGTGTGTTGGTGTCGCCGCAGCGCTTATAGATGAGCGGAGCCTACGGCCGGGCAGATTTCCACGCTTGTCTCATGGGGCGTTGTAATTGGCCGCGTTTCCTCCAGACCTCTTAGGCACCAGTCTACAATGGGTATAGTGTGTATGTTAGATCGGAGGGTGAGGTGCAACGTGGCGGATTTGGAACAAACACAGGGACCTTGGGCAGTACGCTTCGGGATCGGCTGGGAGACATCGTCTCTACCACGCCCGAAGACCTCGAGAGGCACGGCAGGGACGAGGGCTACGAGCAAGAGTTCCCCCCCGAATGCGTGGTCTATGCTCGTAACAAAGAAGATGTTCTGCGCACCCTTGAGGTCGCCCGGGAGTATCGCGTTCCAGTGACGCCCTTCGGGGCGGGTAGCGGTCTTGAGGGGAATGCGCTCCCCGTAAAGTCCGGCATCTCGCTGGACATGACCGGCATGAACCGCGTTGTGAACATCGACCCGGATAGCCTCTACGTTATCGTCGAGCCGGGCGTGCTGCATCCCCAATTGAACCGCGAGCTCCGGCCACATGGGCTGTTCTTCTCGGTGGATCCCGGTGCCGAAGCATCTTTGGGTAGTATGGCCGGGACCAACGCCAGCGGTGCGAATGCCCTGCGCTACGGGGCCATGCGGGACCAGGTCCTCGAGCTGGAGGTCGCCTTAGCGGACGGTCGGGTTATACGGGTGGGCAGCAAGGCTCGAAAGTCCTCGAGCGGCTACGACCTCAAGGACCTCTTTATCGGCTCGGAAGGGACTTTGGGGATCATTACAGAGCTTGCGGTGAAGGTGTACCCTGTGCCGGCACACAGCGTGAGCCTCCGGGCGGTCTTCCCCGATCTCGATTCGGCGGTGCGAGCGGCTACCGAGCTTGCCCAGACGGCACTGAACCTCGCCCGCCTAGAGTTGGTGGATGAGGAGTGCGTCCGGGCGGTGAACGGCTACGAGTCGACGGACTATCCGGAGAAGCCGACCCTGTGGATAGAGATAGTTGGCAGCAGCGAGGCCGTGGTCGAAGAGGAAATGGGGGTCGCCGAGCGCCTGTGTCGGGAGGCCGGCGCGGAGGACCTGACCGCGGCGCACGACGAAGAAGAGCAGGAGCGCCTTTGGGAAGCACGCCACCATGCCTGGTACGCCGTCGACGACGCTTACCCCGAGGACCACATGATCAGCACGGACATCTGCGTCCCGATCGCTGGGCTCGCTGAGGCTATAGATACCACCCAGCGACTTTTGGAGGAGCATGCGCTGTCCGCCCCCATCATCGGCCACGCGGGAGATGGCAACTACCACCTGTTCTTTCACCTAAGCTCGGAGGACGAGGACGGCTGGCGACGGTTCGAGCGCGTGATGGAAGGCATGACCGCTAAAGCCCTCGGGCTGGGCGGCACCTGCACCGGCGAGCACGGCGTGGGGCTTCGCAAGATCAAGGACCAGGAGTCGGAGCACGGGGAGGCACTCTCCGTGATGCAGGAGGTCAAGCAGATGCTTGACCCGCCGGGACTTCTGAACCCCGGCAAGGTGTTGCCTGATCCTCAAGGTTAGCCGTCGTGCGCCTACTCGGCCTGGCTAGCGTCAAACCGAAGAACGTAGAAGCCGACTAGCGGGTCGGCAAAGAAGTCGACCAACAGCTGGGGTACCAGCTGTCCGCTCCGCGGACAAGCATAAACAACTGTCTCTCGCCTCCGACAAGGTCTCCTCAAGCTAATACCAACTGCGGGTATGTGCTTCACATCGAGCGACCTGAGCACTGCGCGGCAGTTCTCCGCGAATTTCTCAATGGATAAGCGTCTGAGTGATGAACAATCGCTTCCGATATACGGGTTTCGCGCATATAGATCACTAGAAGGGTATTACCGAATCCTGATTCGAGGCCAGACTCCTACCTTCAAAGGTTCCCCCTGTTGGTGCAGTAACGAATTACCTCCTCCTGGTGAAGGAAGTCCCTGCGATTCGATCATGGTCGAGTTATACGATAGCAAGCGTGCATCGTGCAGAAGCCAAGGTCGATGGAAGATCCGAGCCCGGTAGAGGGCATCTCCGCGAGCAGAATAAAGGCAGTAACGCTCGGTGAGGAAGAAAATCAGAGACCCTGGCTCGGACTGCGGTAACCTATCGCCGACCGTCCAGATGGCTTCGAAATCGGCGGGTACAGCACCGCGGTGAATGCGCTTCGAAGTAAAGTAGATAGTCTTATCTCGGCGCTCGAGGCTCATGCGGGCATTGAAGTACGGTAGATAGAAGGTTAGTCGTGCCCCTAGGGCAGCGACCGGGTTAGAGGCATCCAAAGAGAAGAACCATATGCCGGGGACCCCGTCCAAATGAACGTAAGTTCGCACGTTCAGCTCATGGGACTCGCTCAAAAAGGGGATTGGTGGCAGAAATGCCGGTCTTATACCCCACATGGTGAATGGCGTGATGCCGATCCAGGCAGCACCCTTGAAGGTGTCGATGGCCAGAGGATCCGGTATCAGCGGACGCAACGACTCTGCCGGAAGGGGCCAGTGCAGGAACAGCAGCTTGCCCCAGGACTGGTACATGATCGGCCGGCCTGGTGGACGTTGTCGGACCGACAGGCGATCGATGCTATCGACCGGCTCTCTTTTCACATCTCTGATTCTCTCTTCGCCACCGCATACGCGCAAGTTGCTGCACAAAAAAGATCCTTGCTGCAGCGTCCTACTACAAAGACCTTGACTAGAAGGGCGGATGTCACTGTTAGGTCTTTTTGAGATTAGGTGTTACCAACGGCCAGCCTAAAAGATGAGAAGATACAAGCGTCTCATCTATCCAGGATCATGAGCCTTACCAAAGGCTACTCTCGTGACCTGTGTTTCTCAACCGAAACAACGAGACTTTCAGCGTAATACTGGCGGTGTCTGGCCGATAACTTTTACACGAGATTCGACTCGTTTACAATCACGCTCATTGTTTTGGCAGGGTTGGAAGGGAGGAGAGAGAGGATTGTGTATCGCGTTCAGTGTTCTCGCTCGCCGTTGCCCCTGGCGAAGGCGGCCGGGCGGATGACGCAGCCGTGATCCTGGTCGATCTGCTAAGGAAGTACCCCTCAGGGTACTGGTGCCATATGGTTACCGACTCCTCCTTGCAGGAACTGCACAACTTCGCCTGCCGCCTGGGGCTCTGTCGAGAGTGGTTTCAGGAGCATGGACGGCTGCCACACTACGACCTAAGGCCTGAGACGCGGGAAAAGGCGCTAGCCTTGGGGGCTGAGGCCGTGAGTTCCAAGGAGCTTTTCAAGCGCGGCCGCGAGGCCTTCCTCCGAGTGCAAGAGCGGTGACGAGGCCGCGCATCATGGTCTCTGTCCTTCAATCCACAGCATCTTCGGCTCGCCGTGGAAAAGCGTATCCCGCTCGGCCTTGGGTCGACTACTCCTAACCTGCTCTTCGCAGAGGTTCGTACAGCGTGTTGCGGGTCGAAGTTGGACGATGGTGCATCACACCTGAAGATGCTTCTTCGAGCATGGTAGCTACCATCTCTACCCGTCCATCTGCTATGAATCCCGCTGTAACGCCCCTTCGTTCACTATGTGGAGGCGGCGGTTTCCTCCTGGATCGCGGTGAGCGGTGCCGCTACGTCCTCAAGAGACTGCTGCTCGGCGTTGACGCCGAGAAAAAGCTCTACCAAGGCCGCCACAAGCACGAATCCCGCCGCGCCGAGGTAGCCTATAAAGAGGATCCAGGGATCGCCCGTGTCGATCAAACGTCCGTAGATTAGAGGTCCGGTGACCCCCCCCGATGGCGTTGGATATCGCGTAGAAGAACCCCAAGGCCATCGCCCTAAGCTCCATTGGGAAGATCTCGCTTGCGGTCAGGTAGGCGGCGCTGGCGGCCGAGGAGGCGAAGAAGAACATGGCTCCAAAGAGCACCGTCTGGACTACAGCGCCCACGACGCCCACCGCGAAGAGATAGACGGTCACCGCCATGATAACCCCGGCCGCGGCGCAGCAGCCCGTGATCATAGGTCTCCGGCCTACCCGGTCGAAGAGGCGCCCGAGCGTGATCGGTCCTATCAGGCTCCCCGTGGCGAGCCTCAAAAGGTACCAGCCGGCACTGCCCTCGGGTATGCCGAAGAACCTGTTCAAGACTAAGGCATAGGTGAAGAAGATGGCGTTGTAGAGGAAGGTCTGTGAGGCCATAAGCACTAGGCCCAAAACTGTGCGCTTGGGGTACATCTGGAACATCGCCCGGGCGATGATCCCGAAGCCTATGCTCTCACGCTGCTCGACGGTGATCGCCTGGTTCTCATCCACCTCAGGCAACTCCTCACGTCCTCTGTACCGTCGCACGTTGTCTTCTATTTCCTCCGCTATTTGTTCTGCCTCGTCAGCCTTGCCGTGGGTCATGAGCCAGCGCGGGCTCTCGGGGATGAAGCGGCGGGTTAAAAGAATCAGGAGGCCCAGAGCACCCCCGATGAAGAATGTGAGCCGCCAGCCGTAGAACGTGGGAACGAAGGCCGCATTCAAGATCACGAGGCTCAAGACGCTAGCCAGCGCCGCCCCGGCCCAGAAGGTGCTGCTGATCGCTAGGCTAGTCTGACCTCGTAGCCGCGCGGGCACCAGTTCATCTACGGCCGAGTGAATGGCCGAGTACTCCCCGCCGACCCCCATCCCCGTAAAGAACCTGAACAAGGCGAAGCTTAAGAAGTTGAACGAGAAGGCAGTCAAGATGGTGAAGATAAGGTAGATGGCGAGCGTAACGAAGAAGAGCTTTTTGCGGCCGTACCGGTCGGTAAGGTAGGAGAAAAGCAACGCTCCCAGGCAGGTCCCGGCGGTGTAGATGCCTGCGCCGGCCCCGACCTGGGAGGAGGAGAGCCCAAGCCCCGAAGCCGGGTTGATGAGCACAGCCCCTATGTTGCCCTGAATCGTTACTTCGAGGCCATCAAGGATCCAGGTAACACCCAAGGCCGAGACCACCATCGTGTGCCACCGGCTCCACGGCAATCGGTCTATCCTAGAGACTGTCTGAAAACTCCCGATAAGCTCAGAACTAAAATCCTACGAGCTGTCAGAACGGGGCACAGAAAGTCCCATTTGCGCTGTCGGGCACCAACAAAATGTATGCTTGAGACC
>JALYGT010000005.1 GCA_030776965.1 Actinomycetota bacterium | reverse complement strand
ACGGCTTCCGCGTGATGAACGAGCGTCACGGTGTCTAGCGGCGCCCCCAAGACCGCGACTTGGCCGCCGAGTTCGACCAGTCGGGTGTAGGGCGTGCCGACGCCGTAGGCATCGTCGTAGGGGTGCGCGGCGGTAAGCGTGTCGGCGAGTGGACCGACGGCCGCCACGCCTGCCTCCGGATGCCCGCTGTGGCGCGCTTTTGGCCAGGTCCTCAATGCCTCGGGAACCCGTCCGTGGTCGCGGCGGGAGAGCGCGACACGCGGGTCGTAGACTGGGTGCTCTTCAAGATAGATCCGTTTCGCCTCGTCGTCGAGCGCGTCAAGGTCGTCGGGCGGCTCGTCCTGCCAGCCCGTGTAGGCCATAAGCGTCCCCTCAGGTTCCAAAGCGTCTAGCAGGGCGCGCACGACGGTCTCTGCGCCACCAACCACGTGACCGAGCGCGCTCATCCGGCAATGGACCATCGTCACCCCGCCTTGTCTCAAGCCTAGCTTCTCCAGGTCCCGAGCAAGCCGCGAGCGAGCCACCAGCATGCCCCACACAGTAGCAGGGGTGCGGGAGATCGACCAACACGAACGACGGCCCGGTCGGTGCGAGACAGGATTCGGGACCGCATAGAGAAAGAGCTTGCGCCGACGGAGCAGAATTCCCGCGCTTACTGACCGATGTCGGCTTCCCTGAGCCGCACTACCCCAGACGCGTCCAACTCCTCCGCCCTGCAGGAATATCCTCGGCACGCTACCGACGCTGGCCGTAGCGCGCCGCGCTGTTATCATCGGTGTCGTGCCCGAGAAGCTCAAAACGGACGGCCCCGGCGAGCCGTATTTTGGCGAGTCCCGCTCCGAAGCTGCGGGGGACTCCGCGATGATGCGCCACGCCCTCGAAGAGGCCCGAAAGGCCGCCGAGATAGGCGAGGTTCCCGTCGGCGCCGTGGTCGCCCGAGGAGAGGAGATTTTGGCCTCGGCCCACAACGAACGCGAAACCGCGAATGACCCGAGTGCCCACGCCGAACTCCTCGCCCTCCGCCGCGCCGCCGAAAAGGTCGGTAGCTGGCGCCTCACCGGCTGCACCCTCTACTCCACCCTCGAACCCTGCCCCATGTGCGCCGGCGCTCTCCACGCCGCCCGCATAAGCCGCCTGGTCTACGCTGCTCCCGACCCTAAGGCCGGCGCCGCCGGTACCCTCTACGACCTCCCCGCCGACTCTCGCCTCAACCACACCTACCCTTACACCTCCGGAACCCTGGGAACCGAAGCCGCCGCCCTCCTCCGCGACTTCTTCGAGCGGCGCCGCAAACGGTAAGCCTTCTGCCGCCGAGAGGAGCTTGAAGCCCCACCATATAGTAAACCTAAGCTTCAGGTATACAGATATAAGCATACTATTCCTAGACTCAGCTCGGAGTAGAGAGTCGTGACTAGACCTAAGAGTAAAGGTACACGATTTGCTGCGAATTCACCAGAAAATGGCTTACGTGAAAAATTTTTGAAAAATTTTTTGGGGAGGACACCAGAGGACAAACTCCGCTTAAAAATGGGCATTGTAGGGCTTGAGGGTCATGTTAACCTTATGTTAAAGGTTATGTAGCTGGTATTGCGAACCGCAAATTTGGTGTGCTAGTTTTTTGCAGCAACCAGATGTGGTGTTGAAGCAACGGGGGTTACGAGGTGCAGTGTCCATACTGTGATTTCGAGGATACGAAGGTAATCGACAGTCGCCTCTCCGAGGGGAAGGACGCCATTCGGCGCCGGCGGGAGTGTCTTTCGTGCGAGAATCGGTTCACCACTTACGAGCGTAGGGAGCCTTTGCGGCTCATGGTTCTGAAGAGGGACGGGACGCGGGAGCCCTTCGACCGGGAGAAGCTGTGCGCGGGGTTGACCAAGGCGTGCGCCAAGCGGCCGGTTTCGGAGGAGCAGATCGAAGTCATGGTGGACGAGATCGAGACCGAGCTCCGCGAGCGGCGGCGTCACGAAGCCACCTCGCGGCGCCTAGGGGATATGGTACTGGTGCGCTTGAGGAAGCTGGACATGGTCGCTTACCTCAGGTTCGCCTCGGTATACAGGCAGTATACGGATGTGGACCAGTTCCGCTCTGAGCTGGTGAGACTCGCAGGCTCGGGCAGGTAGTAGCGTCTCCGGACGGTCGGCGGGGGGACCGGCCGTCGTAACTCCTCACGAGGCACCAGCCGGCGGTTGGAATCCGGCTAACGGCCGGTAGAATCTACTTAGGGATAAGGGGAGGACTAGGTTAAGGGATGAAGATCGGTCGAGACAAGTACATGGACGCTGAGCTTACGGAGAACGCCGTCGCCGTTCTCAAGAAGCGTTACCTGAAGAAGGACGAGCGCGGCGAGCCCGTCGAGGAGCCCATAGACATGTTCCGCCGCGTGGCGTCGAACATCGCCGAGGGCGAGTTCCGCTTCAAGGAGGGCGAAGAGGCCCAGAGCCTCTACGAGGGGTCGAAAGAGAAGTTCCTCCAGCTCATGCTGAGCCGAAAGTTCATGCCGAACTCGCCCACCCTGATGAACGCGGGGAGGGAGCTGCAGCAGCTCTCGGCATGCTTCGTCCTGCCGGTCGAAGACTCGATAGACGGCATCTACGACACGCTCAAGCACCAGGCTATCATCCACAAGAGCGGGGGCGGGACGGGCTTCGGGTTCTCGCGCCTCAGGCCCAAGAACGATCTTGTGAAGAGTACGATGGGGGTCTCCTCAGGGCCGGTCTCGTTCATGGCGATCTACGACGCTTCGACCGACAAGATCAAGCAGGGCGGGACACGTCGCGGGGCTAACATGGGGATCTTGCGGGTGGACCACCCGGACGTCGAGGAGTTCATCACCTGTAAGAACGATAACGACCAGATCAACAACTTCAACATCTCCGTCGCCGTGACCGACGCCTTCATGGAGGCTGTGGAGAACGATACCGACTTTAACCTCGTCAACCCCAGGGACGGCGAGATCGCGAAGACGGTCAGGGCCCGCGACCTCTTCCGTAAGATCGTCGAGGGGGCGTGGCTGAACGGCGAGCCGGGGGTCGTGTTTATAGACAGGATCAACGCCGACAACCCGACGCCGCAGTTCCCCATAGAGTCGACTAACCCGTGCTCGGAGGCGCACCTGCCGCCGTACGACTCGTGCAACCTGGGCTCCATCAACCTGGAGCGCTTCTTCGTGGAGGGCCGCGAACCTGGCGAGGGCTCGGTGGACTGGGATGGCCTTAGGGAGACGGTCCACACCGCGGTACGCTTCCTCGATAACGTAATCGAGATGAACAACTATCCGCTCCCGGAGATAGACGAGATGAGCCGGGGTAACAGACGCGTCGGCCTAGGGGTAATGGGCTTCGCCGACCTCCTGATAAAGCTCGGCGTCACCTACGACTCCGAAGAGGGCCTCGCCTTCGCCGAGAGGGTGATGAAGTTTGTAGACGACGAGGCGTGGGAGGCAAGCCGCTCTCTGGCCGAGGAGCGTGGCGTGATGCCCCACTATGAGGGCTCCCGGCACGAAGCTCGGGGCGACAGGGTACGCAACGCGACCGTCACGACCATAGCTCCCACGGGTACGATCTCGATCATCGCGGGCTGCTCCGGCGGGATCGAGCCGCTCTTCGCGGTCGCGTTCATGCGTCGTCAGGCCGACATGGAGATGCCCGACGTGAACCCAGAGTTCGTGAGGCTCGCCAAGGCGAGGGGCTTCTACTCCGAGGAGTTGATGAAGAAGGTCGCCAAAGAGGGCAGCGTGCGCCACATACCGGAGATCCCGGAGGACGTGCGAAACGTGTGGGTGACCTCGCACGACATCTCGTCCGAGTGGCACGTTCGGATGCAGGCGGCGTTCCAGAAGCACACCTCGATGGGGATCTCCAAGACGATCAACCTCCCTAACGAGGCGACGCTCAAAGACGTCGAGGACGCCTACAGGTTCGCCTACTCGTTAGGCTGCAAGGCGATGGCGGTCTACCGCGACGGCTCGCGCGACGCCCAGGTGCTGTCCACAGGCAAGACGGAGAAGAAGCCGGGCGAGAAGCCGACCATCACGCCGGCCTCGCCGGAGGCCCCGACGGCCCCGCCGATGAGCCCGCCGTCGCCCGAGGGGCAGGGCTTCGTCTCTCTGGCCGAGGCGCGCAACGGCCGCCCGCGCACCCTCTCCGGGGTGACGAAGAAGCTCTCAACCGGCCACGGTCCGATGTACGTCACGATGAACGACGACGAGTTCGGTCCGCGGGAGTGTTTCGTGATCCTGGGCAAGCCCGGCGGCACGGCGGCGGCCTTCTCCGACGCCTTGGGGCGCATGATCTCGCTCGCCATGACCCACGGCGCTACCCCAGCCGAGATCGTGCACCAGCTCCGCGGCATCCAGGACGGCCACCCCGCCGGCGTCGGCCCGAACGCCGTCCTCTCCGTCCCCGACGGCGTCGCCCGCTCCATGGCCGAACACTACCTCGTCGAGGACGGCCCCGCCGAAGCGAAGAATCTTCCCATCATCGGGGCCTGCCCGGACTGCGGCAGCGGCCTCACCCGCCAGGAAGGCTGCGTCGTCTGCCACTCCTGCGGATACTCGAAGTGCAGTTGAAGCAGTCTTCGCCCGGACAAGTACACCCCGCTGCCGAATCAAAGGTGCCGAGAGGATAAGGGTAGAGCCGCGGTCGCCTCGAGGCCTGCCGTGTCAGCATGAGTACAGTCCGACAGATTAGCCCCGTAAGCACTGTCGCGCGTGTGCGCACGATTGATCATGACTACCGCCGACTCTACTTGGAGTTTCGTAACGGGTTAGTCGCCGCCGTGGACGTCCAGGACCCCTTTGAGTTTGACGAGGGTTCTGTGGTGATTGTGCGCCAGGAAGATGATCACGTCGAGGTTGCACCAGACGAGCTTTGGCCAGAGGAGTCATGGGTAGGCGTCGTTCGCTTGGTACTGCCTGACGAGGCGGTTGTCGATGCCAGCGGTCGCTGGAGATTAGTCCCGACGCCTAGCGACATCACGCTCCGCGAAGGGAACACCGTTGAGGTGAAGGATCCCCATAGGGTTGTCCGTGTCCTTTCAGAAAAGCCGATCAAGTACCTCGACCCGCCGACTGTTGACGACACCGTCATCTCCAACTTCAAGTTGCAGGGAGGGGCCAAGCAGGAGACGTTCGAGGACTTCGGCGGACTCCAAGATGTGGTTGCCCGCGTCCGAGAACTCATCGAAGTGCCGCTCGAACGTAAGGAGGCGCTGTCTGAGATAGGTGCTCGATCAATCAAGGGTGTTCTCTTCACCGGACTACCTGGCACGGGCAAGACGATGCTGGCCAGGATCATTGCCAACATCACGGACGCGGAGTTCTACGAGATCAGCGGTCCAAAAGTATTCAGCAAATGGTACGGCGAGAGCGAGGAGATACTCCGCAAAATATTCGAGGACGCGGCGAAGCAGGAAAGGGCCATCGTCTTTTTCGACGAGGTCGACAGCGTCGCGGGCCAACGGGCCGAGGAGTCGCACGAAGCTTCTCGCCGCGTCGTTGCCCAGCTTCTCACCCTCATGGATGGCTTCACGCCCGATCACAATGTCGTTGTGATCGCCGCTACGAACCGGCCTCAAGATATCGACGCCGCACTTCGGCGTCCCGGACGCTTCGATTGGGAGATCCATTTCCCATTGCCTAATCGCGATGATCGCGAGTCTATCCTTCGATCATCTGCGCGGCGCCTGTCAACCAACGGCCCTCTCCCCCATGCGGAGATAGTGGAGAACACCGGGTCGTGGTCGGCAGCGGAGCTCGCGGCGATCTGGAGCGAGGCTGCCCTGCTTGCCGCCTCGGATGAGCGACGGGCGATCATGGCCGAGGACTACGTCGGAGGCTTCGAGCGGGTGTCGGCTCAGAGGCGTCGAGTGGTGCGACCGCCGTCGGGTGACGATGCTACATGAACCTCATCATCCGCCTTCGAATCTGGTTTCGGCAGTGGCGACGGAAGCGAGCGTCCAAGGGACAAAAGACTCCGCTCCGCGAATTCGTCTACCTCGATGAGGTGAGCGTCTACAGCCTGAACGCGTCGAGACTTGGCTCGATCGCCGCGGAGTTCACAGAGACCCAGACCGTGTCCTTGCAGGACGAGATCGGGTCTTCTCTTGGCGCCAGCTTGGGCGCTGCGAAGGCTGAGGTGAGCTCCCGTGCATTGACCAGCCAAACACACGGATCGCAGGTACTTCGAAGATCGATCGTGCAGACAACCTTCAAGGAGTTCTACGAACTGGAAGTGGAACTGGACTCTCTCGCTATGCGGCCGATTTCTGAAGATCTGAAGCCGCCCGAGATTGACAGCGTTGAGGCCCTCAAGGCCGCGACGAAGACGCTAGAAACCGACGGCTGGATCGTGGATCCGGCGAAGCTCGCGCGGGGGCAGCTGTTGGAAGCAGAAGTCCAACTCGAGGCGGAGGACATTTTTCAGTTCAATGCAGTAGTCTCGGCGGTTTTAGAGATCGTCCAAGACAACCCCGAGACGTTCGGGCTCGACCGCAACGAACAGTTTGACCAAGTAAGCTCTGTCAACCGCATTCTCGAGAAGCTTCTTGTCGGTCTCGTTCCGGTTCGCGGCTGCGCCGTGGATTATGAGGTAGTGAAGCTCGAGAAACGGGAGTGGATCGTTCACCGCAAGCTCTTAAATCAACTGGCAAACACCGATTTGCTTACGACCCGCCCACTTTACGTGGTTGGGGTCGCCGAGCAATCACTCTTCTGGAAGGACATTCGGCGCGTGTTGTTTTCCGGTGCGAGCTTTCGAGTTCTTTGCAGGATGGCGCAGGGCGGCATACAAGAGTCCTGGACCCCAGTGAAACTGTCTCACGTTCTTCGATCAGTGGCACCCGATCTCGCCAACCGAATCGACGCCCTTGGGCCGGGCGCACTCGCTGCCGTGACAGAGGCTAGCAAGCCTGACGGAAGCACAGAACGGAAGCAGCAGCGCATGCGCGAAGCTCTGGTTGCCTATGGCACACAGCTAGCTGCCCACTATAACCATAGTATTACTGAAAAGGAACTAGCCGAAGTCGGCCTCCTCTCGGAGCATCACTGCCTGTCCTTCGGCAGCCTTGAAGAAAAACGTAAGGCGTTCAACGCAATTACTAAACACCTAGTTGACCGCTTCGGCCTCCCGCAGGAACCCGACATCGCTGCCCAGTACCGTGGGGTTGCACTTAACGATGCGGGCCTTCTCTTCTCCGGCAGGCAGTTGGTGCCCTTGGTCACATCCGACGACGTCCCATCTTCCGCCCCTGAGAAGGAGCGTTTTCTAGATTCGGAGTTCGTAGCGATCTATTGGTGAGCGCGGGCGCATGGTGCGCGGCGAACGGTTCGTGAGGGTTAAGCTGCCACCCAACAAGCGTAACTAACCCTATAGTAGAACGTTAATCTCAGGACGGGCTGCAAAGCCCGTCCTTTTTCTTGCTATAATCTATCCTCAACCTCTAATACATAAAATTTCCTGCAGAATACAGAATTTTCAGTTCTACTACGAAGTGGTAGAACTGCTACTTCGTACTAACGGTAAGCTTAAACTTTGAGCTCAAGTTATAGGAATTTTGTGGTGCCGGTCTATCGCGGGACTCCTCTATGGATGAGGGCCGACGTTATGCTGTGGCAGTTGAAGGGGGTAGGGGTAGGCGGTACACTCTCTCGCGGAGAGGTGGCAGAGTGGTTGAATGCGGCGGTCTCGAAAACCGTTACGTCGGTAATCCCGGCGTCGGGGGTTCGAATCCCCCCCTCTCCGCAGCGGCAGGTCCTGTCTT
>JALYGT010000004.1 GCA_030776965.1 Actinomycetota bacterium | reverse complement strand
ATGCGCCAGACGAAGTCCTTACGACGCTGAAGCTGCTGTCGGTCTCCAGCACCACCGCCTCCACCTCCTCGACAGAGGCGATGCCCTGCCCGCGCAGGGCGGCGAGGATCTCCGCTTCGGTCACCCGTTCGAGCTTCATCGCCATCCGCAGGAACCGGCCCCGGTGGAGCAGCAGGGTGGGCTCTGCTTTGACGAGGTTGCGTACCGCAGGCGACCTTACCGAGAGCCAGGTGATGGCGAACTGCAGGCTGATGAGGAGCGCGAACGCGAGCATCCCGTTGGCGAGGGAGACGCTCTTCGATAGGAGCACCGTCGCCAACGTGGAGCCGAGGGCGACGGTCACCACCAGATCGAAGGCGTTCATCTTGGAGAGCGTGCGCTTGCCCGATACCCGCAACAAGAACACCAGCACAAGGTAGGCCAGCACGCCCACGATCGCCGTTCGGCCCAGCACCGCCCAGCTATCGAAGAACATATACCCTCCTTTGGCTGCTAGATCCCGCGTATCGCGTACTTTACCCGAATCCCCGCCGCTTCCTCGGGTCCGCCCGACCCGGCCGGATACTCGAGGAGCGGCACGCTCCCCTGCGTCCACGCCTCGAGGACGGGCTCTACTATTCGCCATGATTCCTCGGCTTCGTCGGCACGGATCGAGAGCGTGGGGTCGCCCTCCAGTACGCCGAGGAGGAGGCGCCCGTAGGCCGGCGGGTCCTGGGGGGCAAGTTCGACGCCGAGCTCGATGTGCTCTAGGTCGAAGGGGTCGCCGGGACCGTTGATGTTGGCGGCCAAGTGGATGCGATCCGGGTCGAGACGGAGCCGCAACACGTTGGGGTGAGGTTGCGTCCTTTGCCCGAAGGCGGGATGAGGGACGGGCTTGAAGTGGACAGAGATCTCCATCCGATCTCGGGAGAGGGCCTTGCCGGTGCGAAGCACGAACGGCACGCCCGACCAGCGCCAGTTGTCTATGGTGAGGATAACCTGGGCGAAGGTCTCGGTCTCACGTCCCGGATCTATACCCTCCTCCTCGACGTAGGACGGGATCTCTTTGTCCCCGCTCCGCCCGGCGGTGTAGCGGGCGCGCACACTCTGGCGTCCCACCTCTTCGGGGGAGAGCCGCCGGACGGCCCGCAGGACGTCCGCTTTGCGGTCCCTGAGATCACCCTCGTGGAGGGTGATGGGCGGCTCCATCGCGATCAAACACAGGAGCTGGAGGAGGTGGTTCTGGATCATGTCCTTGAGGGCCCCGGCGGTGTCGTAGTAAGAGGCGCGTCCCTCTAGGGCAAGCGTCTCGTCCCAGACTATCTCCACCCCCTCCACGTGGTCGTGGTTCCACACCGGCTCGAAGATACGGTTCGCGAAGCGCAAACCTAGTATGTTCTGGACGGTCTGCAAGCCTAAGAAGTGGTCGGCCCGAAACACGGCCTCCTCGGGGAAGGCCTCGTGCAGCAGCCGGTTCAGCTTTCGGGCCGACTCGAGATCCTCGCCGAAGGGTTTCTCGACGACTATCCGGCTGCCTTCCTGTAGACCGATACCGGCCAAAGCCTCGATGGTGGGGGCGAAAACCACTGGTGGCAGGGCGAGGTAGGCGACGATGGGCTCCTGGGAGGAGCCCAGCGCCTTTGCCACCTGCTCTGGGTCAGTTACGTCGGCCCGGTGGTACTCGAGCATCTCCACGAGCCCCGAGCGCGCCAGGGTGGCCACGTCCGCCGCATGTTCGGCGAGCTGCTTCTCGACAAAGCTTTGGAAAGCTTCGGTATCCCAGTCGTCGCGCGCCAGGCCGTAAATCTCGAACCCTTCCGGAAGCCTGCCGGTCTCGTACAGTCGGGCCAGGGCAGGTAGCAAATACCGAGGCGTCAGGTCTCCCGTTGCCCCGAAGATGGCCATGCGTCGGATCATACGCAGCTCCTTCTGTTCGCCTCGCGGGTCAGGTTGAACCCGCTGGAGATCACCCCGATGTGGCTAAACGCCTGTGGGTAGTTGCCGAGGAAGGCACCACTCGTGGGGTCTACTTGCTCGGGGAGCAGACCCAGAGGATTGGCCCGTGCGCACAACGAATCGTACAACTCCGCCGCCTCCTCGATTCGTCCCTGCTTGGCCAGATTATCCACGAGCCAAAAGCTGCACAGTAGAAAGGCCCCTTCGTGCCCCGGCAGTCCGTCGGGAAACTCCTCGGGCAGATAGCGGTAGAGCAACCCGTCGCCCGCCTCCAGGCGTTCGGCGACAGCCCTAGCGGTGGCGACCATCTTGGGGTGCTCAGCAGGCACCACCCGCCGCAACGGCAGGGCGAGGAGGCTCGCGTCCAGGCTTCCGCCGCCGAGGTGCTCGGTCAGAGAGCCCACCTCCGGGTCCCAGGCCTCCTCAAGGATCGCGCGTCGGATCTTCTCCGCCTCGGTCCTCCAACCTTTGATGTTGCCGGGAAGTTCGAAGCGCTCAGCGAGTTTGACCCCACGGTCCAGGGCGACCTGGCAGAGGGCCGCCGAGTAGGTGAACGGCCGGCCCGCGGTCCTGACCTCCCAGATCCCCTGGTCGGGGACGCGCCACTCCCGGCATGCTCCCTCGACCACTTCCCACAGCTTGTCCCAAAGCGCCTCGTCGATCTCGCCGTCGCGCATAGCCCACTGGTAGGCGCAGTCCAGGATTTCGCCGAATACGTCGTGCTGGCGCTGTTCGTCAGCGGCGTTGCCCCACCGGACGGGTGGGGAGCGGCGGTAGCCCTCGAGCTCGGGGTCTTCCCGTTCAGGCTGCGGGATCTCGCCCTCGAGGTCGTAGAGAACTTTCGGCCGTCCATGTCGCTCGACGGCGTCGAGCACCCAGCCGAGGAAGCCCGCCGCCTCTCCGGTCAAGCCGATGCGCCTGAGGGCGTAAACGGAGAAGGCGGCATCCCTTATCCAGGCGTAGCGGTAGTCCCAGTTGCGGGGACCGCCGATAGCTTCGGGCAGGGACGAGGTGGGGGCAGCGACGATGGCGCCGCTCTGGAAAAAGTCGAGGAGCTTTATTGTTATTGCCGAGCGCCGGACGAGCGCCTCTTGCGGACCTTCATAGACGAAGTTGCGCGTCCAGCGGCGCCAGACGTCGAGCGTGGTCCGCAGAAGCTCGTCCGTCGAGACAGGGTGGCGGCGGTGTTCGCCTCGCCAGCGTAGCGTCAGGGCAACCCGGTCGCCGGCTCCGAGATCCAGCACCGTCCGCGAACCTTCGAGTGGGACGGTGCCCCAAAGCTGGAGGTCGAGGTCGGGTCGGGAAGCCGAGCGCAGCCGCAGGCCGTCGCCCCGCCGCTCGGCACGCGCCCCGCCCCTCGGTTCGACCTCTACCCGCAGGCGCACCCGTCCCTGAAGCACTCTCACCGAACGCAGGAGCTCTCCCCGGGCGGCGGGGGCGTCTTCTTCGAGGTTCGCGCCGGAGCGAAGGGTTAGCGCGTCGGTCACCCGCACCAGCCCGAAGCGGCCGCGCATCTCGGTGACCAGGACCCCGCTGTCCGGTTCGTAGAACTGGCGGGACTCGACGAGGTCTTCGGGGGCGACGGTGAACGCTCCACCCCGAGCAGCGTCGAGTATCCCGCAGAAAAGGGGTGGGGAATCGAAGCGAGGTGCGCACAGCCAGGAGACAGCGCCGTCCCGTCCGACGAGGGCAGCGGTGGCGCCATCCCCTATGAGTCCGTAGTGCTCAAGCGGGAGGTAGCCATCGACCGGGTGCAGAGGGGAAAGAGGTATGGCACGCATGACTATCGCTCTCCCCGCCGCGCCGGGGACGGATCAACCTCTGCGTTCCAACCGTTCCGCACTCCACACTGCACATTAACCTTCTCGCCCGACGTTGTATCCCTGGCCTCGTTCCACCTTCGCTGTCTCGCGGCTACTTCAGGTGATGAGAGCTCGGGACGTGCTCCTCTTTGAGGGTGTCGTGTATCTCTTCGGAGACCTCCCCTGTGGGGGCGGTCCACAGGCGCATCGCGCCGTCTTCGCCTTTCGCACAGAGGATGTTTTTCTTCCATTCGTCCCTCGTCTCGGGAAAATCCTCGCGATGGTGTGCTCCACGCGGCTCTTCTCGCATGGGGGCGCTCCGTAGCGCGGTCTCGGCGGGCTCCAGGACCCGGTCGGGGGCGTTTTCGGCGAGCAGTTCGACCGCACGAGGGTCGCAGACGAAGTCTCCCTCCCTCATGGTGACGGCCTCGTGGATCTCCCACCGGTCCTCGGGGTCGAGTGTTCCGAGAGAAGCATTGATCTCGCCGGCCGCCCAGATGGTGCGCGTCGCCGTGGTGATGCTTGCCAAGCACCATACAGGAGATGCTATTCTCGGCGAGCTCTATGGCCACAAGGAGCCCACCGGCGCCCGCCCCGATGATGAGGACGTCTGTCACTATTTCATAATATCGTAGTCTGCGGTAGTCCATGACGGCTACCTCAAAAGGTTCTTCGGTCATTGGCCTCTTCTTGGCACCGGCCTCAAGGACCGCTACGGCCCGAGGAAGTAGACGACGGCTTGTATGCCCACAGCCACCAGGGCCACGAAGATCAACGCTCCCGCCACGGCCCTGTCTCCGGTGTTGAGATAACCCCGTACGGCGAAGAGTACGGCGCCGAGGGAGAAGAGCAGCACCCCGACGGAAACGTGCTGCAGCAAAAATCCTACGAACAGCCCTGCTGTGAGGAACAGCCCCGCTCCCAAGCTCAGACCCCGCTTCACCGGTCTTGGGACACGCTTCTCCTCGAATTCTTTCATGCCGTTTTCGCACCTCTTTTCGATCTAGCAGGTTTAGAGCGCGATCAGTGGGCCCAGGTTCCAAAGCACTAAAATCGAGATAAACGTGAGCCACACCATCATCAGAAAGTTGTTGCCGCTCATCCGTTTTCCTGCTCAATCCCGAGTCCCCGTCTAGGCACGCTTGACACACCGTTGCGCGCTCTCATTTCCGCTCTGTGTTTTCGCCATCGAGCTGGGCTCGAAATCCTGTTCGAGACCCCCTCCGGGTGAAGTACCATACCTCGTCCGCCTCCTGCTCATCGCCCTCTACTAACCGTCGTAGTTGGAGCCAACGCTCAGGTGCTCTCGTGCCCTTTTCAGAACGAAATTCGGTCTCATCGTGAAGCCCCACGACTCGGATGATGCGGCCCATCCTATCTCTCCGAACGCTTCCGCATACCGTTAGTCTGGATCTCTTAAATGTGACGAGCCTGTGAAGAACATAAGAATTTCCACACGATTCGAGAAGGGGTGAACAGGCTTGCGAACGCTTGTCCACGCCAGGTTTGGCCAGGGAGTTTACGCCAAGGAAACGGCTTACCCCTTCAGAGTCTTCCCGGAGAACGTCCGATAGAAGATTTTAGTATGGAGCCAGAGTGCCTCACGAAGTGGCGCAATGGCCGAACTGCCAAGAGTTTTACGATAACTCAGTAGAAGCTTAGATACCAAACGTGAGGATCATCAGCACCCGGCGTATTGGTACGAAGCTCTACGAACGGCCGTAGAGCGTGGCCGGTATGATCGCGTCCATCATCCTATGAATTTTCTCATCATTCTCAAAAACCGTTCACATGAACCGATGTCAAACTACTAAAGAAATCAGGGCCTGTACGAAGGACCGGCCGAACCGGAAGACTACGAACCGAAAGTGGGTTTTGTTGAAGAGGTTCAAGGAGGAATCTCAAGGTACGAGTAGGACGGACCCTGTGCTAACAGCGGATGCGCAGGCGTAACCCAATAATCAGACAGCGGGAAAGGGGCTTTCTGGATGAGTGATTGGCTAAAGAAGATACTGGTCGGAACCGATGGTTCAGAAGATGCTACCCTGGCCATCCGCGCGGCGATCGACCTGTCCAACAAGACCGGCGCGGAGTTGCACGTAGTCCACGCCTGGCGCAAACCACAAGCTCCATCCCTGGCAGCTCCAGGCTTGGCCTATCCCTCCTTGGAGGGAGCCAGCTACTCTGACACGCTCGAGCAGGAGGCTGAAGAGCTGCTGGAAGAGCAGGCAGAGCGGATACGAGCCGCAGGCGGGACCCTCGCGCAGGTGTACCTCAGGGAGGGCCGAGCGGCCGAGGAGGTCACGGGACTTGCCGAAGAACTCGGGGTCGATCTCGTGGTGGTAGGCAGCCGTGGAGTCGGGGCGGTCAAGCGATTGGTAACGGGTAGCGTCTCCGAGGGGGTCGTGCACCTCTCCCCCTGCCCGGTGCTCGTAACGCGAGAAGCTTGGCCACCTGAGAAGGTGATCATAGGAGATGACTCCTCCGAGGAGGCCCGTAAAGCCGGCGAAATGGTCGCGAGCATCGGCGGGCTATTCGGGGCGTCCGCGCTCCTGGTGCGCGCGGCAGCCGTATCTCCGACGATCGCCTATCGACTCCGTGAAGAGGACCCGTCCGCGCGGGACGAGCACGACGATGCGTTTGGTGACGTATCCCAGAAGATCAAGGAAGCTTTGGAGGACAGGGCAGCCGCGCTCGAGGACGTGCTCGGGGCACGTCCCCAGATCCAAGTGGTCGTGGGTGACGCGGCGGCGGCCATCCAGGAAGTCGCCGAGGAGGGTGGCGAGCCGACGCTGGTGGCGGTCGGACGCCGTGGCTCGGACGCCGTGCAACCTCTGGTCTTGGGCAGCGTCTCCACCGACGTGCTAAGAGCCGTAAGCAGTTCGGTTTTGATCGTTCCGTCCTTGAAGAAAGGAGAAGGTCCTTGAGTAATCATCTGTCGCCTCGGTGACGGGGCGTCCCTAAGGGCCGTGATACAGGAGGAGTACGTCTGCCGCAACGCCTCCCCGAGGGAGGCCGAGGACATCCTCGAAACCCCAGGCTTGTCGAAGCCGCCAGAAAGAAGATGGGGGAGGACTTCTCCTCGGGGAAGCTCGATCCGGAATAGCCACCGGCGGGGCGATGGCAACGGCTCGCGCAGCGGCTGCAGTTAGGAACAGCGGTTCGCACTACGGGAAGGAGGAACTATTGACCACGAGGACTAAGGAGCTGGGATTATGCCAGGTGCGGAGCAAGACCGACCCTGTCCCCGTCCGGCGGTGGTAAAGATGCAAGGGATATCCTTCTGCGAGCCGTGCGCCCGTGACCAGGAGGCGTACTTCGCGATAGGCGAACTTATGGAGGCCTCCCGGTACCTTCGCAACGAGCCGTTCGTGGAGGTGCTGCATCGGTTGCGATCGATCAGACGCGGTGGAAGCCTGCTGTGTGCATCGCCGGAGCGGGGAAACGCCAAGCGTCCTCTTTGTGGAATTCATGCACATAAGCGTACTGCATAAAGGATCAAATAGGGGTAAGACTGCCGTGTTCTTAGAACGCTGGTTCTCGTTCATATCTTGCCTCTCGATCACCGAGATCGGCGAAGCCGGGCGCGGGACGCCCGGCTCGACCGTTACGGCTTCGTTTCCCAGCAGTGGGCAGGGGAGGAAGAGAGACGAGACCGACAGAAGTAGTTACCAGAGATGCGCAAGTGAGAACAAAGTTCCGAGCTGTCTGGGCTTGTGAGAGATTTGCGTATCCGGTCGAAAGTGCCAGAGTTTTCGAAGTTCTTTACGGAATCGGAGCAACCCGATGGCAGAAGAGCAATTCCCAGGCGTAATCCTCTACTTCTTCGCTCTCCTTTACTCCCTTTCGGCCGTGGTCGTGTTCTTCTCAGCAAGAGAGGGCGTAACTCCACTGTCAGTGATACTCAGGATGGCTTTCGTAATTCTCGGAGGGGCTTTCGTGTGGCTCGCGTTCGGTCAGTGAAAGCCCCCTCGCTGCGCGCCGCGACGTCCGGGTATGACGCGAAGAACTTGGAACGTACGGGAGTCGTACGTTCGAGGGCGCCGCTCACTCGCGCGCAAACTCGAAGACCTTCGGGTGCGCAAGAGCAGCCGGGCGGTTAGAGAGATGCCTTAGAATCTGACATCGGTGGTCGGCCTGTACAATAATAAAGCTATGGCCGGTTCCAGACGTTTGCTCTCCTTGATGGAAGGCTCGTTTGCGATCTGCAGGCTGGATAAGAACGCCCCCATACCCGACTGGGCATTTGCCGGGGAGTTCTTCTCCGTAGCGAGAACGCCCGATGAGCTTTCGATCGTGTGCCCGCAAACCGGCGTTCCGGAGGGAACCGATTGCGAGACCGGGTGGCGGTGCCTGAAGGTGGAGAGTCCCTTCGAGTTCGATCTGACCGGCATGATCTCTTCTGTCACCACGTCGCTGGTGGAGGAAGGCCTCGTAATGTTCGTGGTGGCAACCCAAGACTCGGATTACCTGTTGGTCAAGGAGACCGATCTCGAGCTGGCGATCTCGACGTTATCGCGAACCGGCTACCGAGTCGAACATCAACACAACAAATAGGAGCACGCCCGGTCCTCCACCTGGTCGCGGACAATCCGTGTCTGAGAAGCCACTCCACCCCTTTCTGTGAAAACTCTCATGCTGCAACCGAGGCGTCGGAGACCGATAGAAAGCGTGGGTGGCGTCAAGGAACGCTGGCAGATGGCGCTGTACAGGATGGCCAATCTCCGGCGGTTCCGCTCAAGGCGTGCCCTACACCTCTGCGGGTCACCGCGTAAGTCCTGTCATGGAGTTCCTCACCTTACGGACGGGCCTACTACTCTTAGGGGCAGGTCTGCTCGTGCTCTTGCTGCTCTGCCGAGGCGGCGAGCGACTTTTTACTAGCGCTTGTGCTCGTCCACCAGGGCCTGGCTCGGGTTGGTCTGGACCATCTGTTGAGTGTGGGTCATGGGAGCCTCCTTCCCTTAGCTTTCGCTACTGGGCGTACCCCCCCCACCTAAACCCTCTAAACTGGTGACCTAGATCCTGAGAAATCGCTCTTCCCCTCCTGCCGTCGGTTCGAAACGACAAAAACTGTAGCAGGATCGAATTCAGTGCCTTTCTCACCGAGAGTAGCTCTGGCGTAAGGACCACAAGATACCACCATATTCACGCAACTGCCTAGAGAGACTGTTTGGTAAAAGGGGTCTGAGCAGCGTTTAGAGCACGCTTTTTGTCGACGTAGGAGCTCTAAATGGGGCCTCTTCGACCCGTTCTGTGTGCTCGTGGAGCTTCGCTTTAGGCTCGGTCGGGACTTTTCGGACGGTTTCAGAGAGACTGTCCGAAAAGGGGATGTTGGGTGGTAGCCCGGTACTCTAGCATGTATGAAAAAGCGTTACCCAACCGACCTCTCTGATGAAGAGTGGTCCTACATACAGCGGGTTGCACTGTTATTGACCCATCCGCATCGGCGGCGTATTATCCTCGCTAGGAAGAGCTCCTGGGCAAGCATTGATGCACCCATGGTCGGTGTGGTTCAACTTCACTGCAAACCGTTATAGAGCCCCATATCCCTATCCCTAAAGCTCCCGGGCGGCCCAGAGTACATACCTTGCGCGAGATCCTTAACTCCATCTTCTACATCGTGCGTAGTGGCTGTGCCTGGCGCCTACTACCGCGTGACTTCCCTCCCTGGAAGACTATCCACCATTATTTCAGGACCTGGCGGATGGACGGCACCTGGGAAAGGTTGCACGCCGCCTTACGCGAGCCGGTGCGGGTCGGTAAGGGGAGAGATCCTCAGCCCAGCGCTGGCATAGTGGGCAGTCAGTCGGTGAGGACCACTGGGGTAGGCGGAGCACAGCGAGGCTACGATGGAGGCAAGAAAGTGAAAGGCAGAAAACGCCACTTGCTGGTAGACACCGAGGGTTTGGTCCTCAAAGCTAAGGTTCACAGCGCGAAAGTGCTGGACCAAGAGGGGATCAAGCCGCTGCTCAATGGTGCTAAGGAGATGTTCCCGCGCCTCTCGCATCTGTGGTTGGACGCCGGCTACAGGGGTGAAGACAAAGGCAAGGACTGGGTGGAGAAGGTCTTAGGGTGGACCGTGGACCTCGTTGAACGCCCGCGCAAACCCGCCCCGGAGGAAGTCTTGAAGTCGTGGGCCCAGCAGTGGAGCAAAGAGGGCGTGGAGGCAGACTGGCAGAAGCTCATGGCGCCGTCAGGTTTCCAAGTCCTACCTCGCCGCTGGTGGCCTGACCCCTGTTTTCTGTACCAGCCGCTATGAGAGTGCGATTACCGATACTAGCTCCTTCGTGAAGTCCTCATATGAGCCGGCTGCTTTACACGACGCCGCAAACTCCGCTGGCGTCCG
>JALYGT010000003.1 GCA_030776965.1 Actinomycetota bacterium | reverse complement strand
AGGGCGTTGCCAGCGGCGAACAGCACCACCACGGAAGCGGCCTCGGCCCACTCCCCGATTGCCACCGCGCCGATCGTGGCCGCGCTCATCAGCACGTTCATATCCATGTGCCGGACGCGCAGCCCCGCGAGGGCCGCCCGGAAGATCGGCACGCCACCGACCGCGATGGCCGAGAGGTAAGCCGCGACGCTCGCCACCTCGGGCGCTACCGTGAGGCTCAGCGCTAGGCCAAGGACGAACAGCAGGGCCGAGGCGAACACGGAGACGGCCCTCGGGGTACGCCAGAACGGGGGCGTCTCGACCTCCTGAACGCTCTCGACCCCGTAACCTACTTCCCTGACGGCCTTCTCGATCTCGGCCAG
This sequence comes from Actinomycetota bacterium, assembly GCA_030776965.1. Lineage (GTDB taxonomy): Bacteria > Actinomycetota > Rubrobacteria > Rubrobacterales > Rubrobacteraceae > Rubrobacter_F. Next base: position 8,660 of record JALYGT010000003.1, on the reverse strand, counting down.
GGCGAGGCCGGGGTCGTGCTCGGCGTCGAGCCTGCCCGCGGCGAAGTTCACCACGGCCCGGTGCATCCCCGGAAGCTGGGTAACCCGCTTCTCGACGGTCGCGGCGCAGCTTGCGCAGTCCATCCCCTCGACACGCACGACGGTCCTCTGCAGGCCGTCGAGGGCGCCGACCGCGGGAGTCTCTGGGTTCGCCTCCCGCGTCTTCGGGGTCGCAGCTACTAGGCCAGCCCCGGCCTCGCAACATGGGTCGGGTTCGTCGGTCGGTGCCTCCTGCGGCGCTTCCGATCTCGGCGACGCTTGGCCTACCACAGGCAACATCTTCTTCGGGCGGCTCACGCCCTTACCCCCACCTCCTCGCCCAGCACGGCAGAGAGGAGCAAACGCCCCTCGCCCGTGAGGGAGTACATGACGAGCTTGCCGGCGCGTCGGGAGGATACCAGCCCTTCGGAGCGCAGCGTCCTCAGGTGGTGTGAGACAAGCGCCTGCTTGCGCTCGGCTATCCACGAGAGGTCGCACACGCACAGCTCCCCGCCCTCCCTAAGGGCGGCCGCCAGGGTCAAGCGCGTAGGGTCGGAGAACGCCCGCGCCCGGTCGGCGGCCTTCTGGGCCTCCTCGTTGCCGAGCAGTGTCTGGCGGATCTCCTCCGCGTGTGGGGCATCTACACACAGTAAGTCGCATCGTTCGTCCATACAGTTATACTAACATCTGTTAATATGTTGTTGCAATGGTCTGTCCGACTTCCGAGAACGCCCATTGCACGCCGTTTAATGAGCAGGGCACGAGCGGCTAACCGCTAGACCAGCGTCGGCTCGACCTCCGGCTCATCGCCCGGCGGGGCGACGACGCGGAGGCGCGTTGCAAACCGGTGGCAGAAGCTCAGGCTACCCCACGGACCTGTAACCGCCCAGGAGCGCGTGTCCCGCCCGCGCCCAGAACACGTCAACCCCCTCGAAGCCCGCCTCCTCCATCCAGCGCAACTGCTCGGGGAGCGTCGAGGGCTTGTCCACCGGGTCGGGATGATCGTAGATGTTCCAGCGCTCGCGGACGAAGAACTCGTGGGCTCGCGCATCGCCGTGAATTTCCACCGAGCGGCGGCGTATCTCCTGCTCCCACGCCGCGGCGAAGTGGCCCCTGGCGCGCTCGTTGCGAGGCTCCATCACGTCGGCGAACAGCAGCGCGCCGCCGGGCTCCAGCCGATCGAAAAGTCGCACGAACAGGTCTTGCTTGCCACTACCGTCGAGGTGGTGGAACACCAAGGAGCTCAGAAAGACCCGCACCGTCGGCAGCCCGTCCGCCCAGGAGGGCTCCTCCAGACGGAATCGGCGCAGTTCGGCGCGGTCCCCGTAGTGCCCCAGCAGCTGCGCCGACTTCTTTAGCATCTGCGGCGAGCCGTCCAACCCCAAGATTTTAGCCTTCGAAAACTCGCGCAGGACCGCCGCGCTCAACCATCCCGCACCGGTGCCTATCTCCACGCCCAAGAACGGCTCGTCGGGTTCGGCGGGTATAAGGTCCAGGAGTGTCCGCTCGATCTCTTCGCGGCCCGGCACCATCGCCCGGCCGAACTCGACGAAGATCTTTGCCTCGTCCTCGCCCCAGGTTCCCGGAGCCTCGTTGGCGCGGTTCGTGCCTTCGCCTATTTCAGCGACCTCGCGATCCCTGGCGTCCGACCGACACACCTTATCTTCGCTTGCTCCTCAGCTAGAGCGTGGCTTCTTCCATTCTAGATATCCTAACCTTAACCGGATCTTTCGCGCCTCTTAGACTACCGGACGAACCGAAGCGTGTTGTTCGGCCTAGGCTGGCTTGCCCACCAATTAGCCGCAGCGAGACAAATACTCAAATCGTCGCGCTGACCTTCGCGGTGCGCGACATGGCTGTTGCCGGTCTCTTGGTCCTGCTCTAGCTGCAGGTTCTTGAGCTCGTCTATCAGTTCTTTTGCGAGGTCGAGGCGCGGGTCAATGATTATCCTGTCGGAGCTAAATCACCTACTGAGGAGGAGGTGCACCTTGCTTACTACTCCTATCCTCACTACTACCCTCTGACCTATTAGGGAAAGAAGAAGGAAAACTTAGCCATAAAGACATGTGAGAAGGTTGCATCGTCTCATCCACTACCTCCCCCAGATCTTCGCAGAGCTTCTCCAGATCGGTCTGCTCCCTAAGCCTGCTACCAAACGCTTCTAGGATCTTTCTCGCATCGTAGGTGCGCCGGTAGAAGCGCCTATCGATAAAGGACTGGATGCTTCTTCTAAGGGGATTAAAAAGAGCGGCTATAGCTAGAGTGGAGGCTACGATAGCGAGAGTGTTGCCTTGGCCGGTGAGGAGGCTGAAGAGGGACTGTAGGGCGGTTACGCTCCCGAAGTACAAGAGCGCTAGCAGCCCTGTAAGAGAGCCGTAGACGAGGGTACGGTTGATGATGAGGTCTATCTCGTAGAGCCGATAGCGAAGGATGGCTATCCCCATGGCGATTGGGAGACTCACGAAACCAACCACCATTAGTATGAATCCCATCAACCAGAGCCAATGTACGCTTATCGCTTCAGAGCCAATGTATGCAAGGGTACCGCTACCGGCGGCTACTGCGACTGTATAGGTGAACCATTTTAGCTGCTGGCGCTCTACACCCCTTGCACGTCTAAACCGTATAAGCACAGAGCCCGCCGTGACGAGCACAAGAAGCCAAATGAGGGCATGAACTTGGCTTACAACGTTTCTCATACCCTCGATCCCGAGCGGATTCTGTATAGGGCCATGCCCAGCAAGCGGTCCAGGGGAGATCGCTTCCAAAATCGTTCCCACCAAGAATAAGAGCACGCTAAGCCATGCGAACCACCGCCAGCGGCTACTCGGCAGTTGACCGTCGGGGAACAGCAACCCCAAGAACACCATAAGGCCGATAAGCGGGATCCACGCCCAGGTAGAAACCCAAGCCAGCGCTTCACCACCAGGAAGTGAGCCAGGTGCTGCTAATAAGGTGTAAATAGCATACTCAGAGGCAAAATGCCGTGCCCCAGCGAGTAAGCCTACTAAGCAGAACAGCCACCCTACGGGATTCTTGGGGCGGTGAGGCATGATAACAGCGCCTACTGTGGAGAAGACCACTGCGACCAGCGTGTTTTCGACCCAGTAACTGAAGACATGGACGTTAGGGTAGGACGAGGTCAGGGCTAGAAGAAAAAGGCTCAGAGCCGTCAGCGCCAAGGAGAGCGCACACATAGACCAGGCTAGCCAGGTAGCAGTGCGCTTACTCACTCTTCTACTACTCCTCCTAGTCCTTGCCAATATTACGTAACGTTATAATTACAGACTGGTGCTTCCCGTGCATCTCCGGTACATAAAAAGCCCAAGAGCTCTCCTCTAAAGGTTGTGGCGGGCTGCTCCGTAGCCTTTAGGCCCCCAGGGCGTAAAAAGATGACAGGGGTCCTTCGGGGCTCCGGCTTTTTGTATTAACGGGGTGGTGTGGGTACTTGGCCTATCGTGCCGCAGTGGTCAACCTCAGGTCGCCTCTCTAGTAATGGCTTTGTTTCGCAAGAAAGGAGTACCAGATTCCTTCACGGTCGCCTAAGAGGAACTACCACTCAATGTATTAGGGAAGTGATTAGGGCAGTGGTGCCTCAAGCGAACCCAGCCGGCCCGGCGGCCAGACGCGCAAGAACGCCTCGCCGACGATGTTACTTTTAGGAACGGGGCCGAAGACGCGGGAGTCGGCCGAGTCGGCGCGGTTATCCCCCAAAGCGAAGATGTGCCCCTCTGGCACCCATATCGGGCCGTAGGTCCTCTCATCCGGGAGATCGGCTTTACGTACGGCTCTCTCTGGCGCTCGTCGTTCACATAGAACGAGCCGCCTACGACCGTTATCTTATCCCCTGGTAGCCCCACCACCCGCTTTATGAGGTTCATTTCGCTATCGGCGCTCTCAAAGACGACGATGTCTCCTCGCTCTGGCTCACTAAAGCGGTAGATGAACTTGTTCGCTAGCACCCGATCTCCGACTTCTAGGGTGGGGACCATGCTCTCGGTGGGGACATAGAACGCCTCCACAATAAATGGCTCTATAACCCCAAAGAGCACGGCGAAAGAGACGAGCAGCATGATCCCGAACTCAACTAGAAGCCTCTTCTTCTTGGTAGCCTGCTGCTTCTCGTCTTCACTTTGCTGCGACTCTACTTCTTCTTGATGGTTCTCGGTGGTCTCCCGCTCGGAGAGCTCCTCTACGTTGGCTCTATTTATGACCGTTCCGAGCATGTTGGCACCAACGGCTTTGAGGCTGCGCACGGTTTGCCGGAGAGATCCCTTTTGATGCGCCTTTTTCTGTGCGTCCAGAATAGACAGTACCCCATCCTCTCCTCCTCTGGGTTATGCTACTAATATTGCCACAGACGAGGCCTTTCGCCTTACAGGTCCCAAAGCTTCCGGTAGGCGTCGAGGACCAGCCGCTGGCAATCCTCAGGGAGGTCTTCGAACGTGCTCTCGTGACCAAAATCCTCGTAGGGCGGCCGTCCCCGGCGCAACGTATGGCTGCCTTTTGTTCCGAGCGGGTCCTTGCTCATGGTCAGGTAGAGGTACTCCCCGGGCTTTTTCTCGGTGAGGGCACCCGTGAACACCGCGGTGTAGCGTTCGGCGGACACGCCGCCGTTATCGTAGTTTCAGACGTAGCGGGGTACTTCCTCGGGCAGCAGCCGCTCGCGCCTGTTCCGAAAGCCCATGCCCGTATTGTACGACCGGACACCGGGCAAGTAAGAGGGGCCGGATCTCCGGCCCCTCGCCAGTCTCTAAGAGCTGACAGCTATTTGAGGAGTTGCCCTTTCTCGTCGGCGATCTCGGTGCGCGGGTCGTCGTCCGCGTCGTTGAACTGCATCTCCTCGGTCGAGCCGGTAAGAGCCGTGGTGGAGGCCATGCCGCCGGCGACGACCTGAGCCACCTCGTCGAAGTAGCCCGCGCCGACCTCGCGCTGGTGCTTGGTCGCCGTGTAGCCGTGCTCCTCGGCGTCGAACTCGCGCTGCTGCAGCTCGGAGTAGGCGGCCATGCCGCGCTCCCGGTACTGGTCCGCCAGATCGAACATGGCGTAGTTCAGCGTGTGGAAGCCCGCGAGCGTGATGAACTGGAACTTGTAGCCCATCTCCCCGATCTGCTCCTGGAAGGTCGCTATGTCCTCGTCGGAGAGGTTCTTTTTCCAGTTGAACGATGGCGAGCAGTTGTACGCGAGGAGTTTGCCCGGGAACTTCTCGTGGATCGCCTCGGCGAACTGCCTGGCCTGCTCCAGGTCCGGCTTGGAAGTCTCGCACCACACCACGTCGGCGTACGGCGCATAGGAGAGCCCGCGCGCTATGGCCTGCTCGAGGCCGGCCCTCGTCCTGTAGAAGCCCTCCATCGTCCGCTCCCCGGTGAGGAACTCTGCGTCCGTCGGGTCCACGTCGCTCGTGATGAGGTCCGCCCCGTCCGCGTCGGTCCTCGCGACGATCACCGTCGGCACCCCCATGACGTCTGCCGCCAGGCGCGCCGAGATTAGGTTCCTTATCGCCTGCGCCGTCGGCAAAAGGACCTTACCGCCCATGTGGCCGCACTTCTTCTCCGACGCGAGCTGATCCTCAAAGTGTACGCCCGCAGCCCCAGACTCGATCATGGCCTTCATCAGCTCGAAGACGTTCAGGGCACCGCCGAAGCCCGCCTCGGCGTCAGCCAAGATGGGCGCGAACCAGTAGGTGCCGTTGCGATCCTCAGCATGGTCGATCTGGTCGGCCCGCTGCAAGGCCTGGTTGATCCTCTTGACGACGTGGGGCACGCTGTTAGCCGGGTACAGGCTCTGATCGGGATACATCTGCCCCGCGAGGTTGGCGTCCGCCGCGACCTGCCAGCCGCTGAGGTAGATCGCCTCGAGCCCCGCCTTGACCTGCTGCACCGCCTGGTTGCCCGTCAAGGCGCCCAAAGCCCTGACGTAGGGCCTCTCGCGCATAAGTTCCCAGAGCCGCTCGGCGCCCATCCGCGCCAAAGTGTGCTCGATCCTGACCGAACCCCTAAGCCGCGCCACGTCCTCGGCCGAATAAGGGCGCGTCACACCCTCCCATCGAGGGCCCTCCCACTCTCGTTCTATCTCCACCACCTGATTGCCGTCGAGCATCTACTGTCTCCTTCTACCGAACGTCGTGCCTACCCTATCTTCAGTACGAATATACGTGCACCTTGCATGCAACCATTGTGTATATCTTTTCGGGGCGTGTCAAATGGTGTGTGCCGCCGAGGGGCGTGGGATGACCGACCGGCGCCGGTCGTGTTGTCGGGAAGGGCCGGTATCTCTCGCTCCGCTAGTCCAGGTACTCGTAGCCGGGGTAGGTCAGGAACTCGACGAAGTTGTCGTCGGTGGAGATGCGGGCGAAGAGTTCGGCGGCCTTGCCGAACTCGTCCTGCTCCCAACGTTCCGGGCCGACGATGTCGTTCTTGATCTTCTCAAGCTCCTCGGCGAGGACCTCGTTGAACAGCTCCTCCGTGACCTCGGTGCCGTCGTCGAAGCGCCCTTGCGGATGGTGGATCAACTGCCACACCTGGGCCCGGCTGATCTCCGCCGTCGCCGTGTCTTCCATGAGGCCGAAGACCGGGACCGCCCCCCGGCCCGCGAGCCATGCACCCAGGTATTGGACGCCGACGCTGACGTTGTTCCTGAAGCCCTCCTCGTTGATGTTGCCCTCCGGCTTCTCCAGGAGCTGCTCCGCCGTGGGGTCCACGTCGTCGCGCTGTTTGTCGATCTGGTTCGGCTGCGGCATGATCTCGTCGAAGACCTCTTTGGCGGTCTCGACCATGCCGGGGTGGGCCACCCAGGTGCCGTCGTGCCCGTCTTTAGCCTCGCGCTCCTTGTCCTCGCGGACCTTGTTGAAGGCGAACTCGGTCCACTCCGGATCGTCCCTGGACGGGATCTGGGCCGCCATCCCCCCTATCGCGTGCGCACCCCGCTTGTGGCAAACCTTGATGGTGTAGAGCGTGTACGCCCGCATGAACGGGACCGTCATCGTCACCTCGGCCCGATTTGGGAGCAGCATGTCCTTGTTGCGGAACTTCTTTATGTAGGAAAAGATGTAGTCCCACCGGCCGCAGTTCAGGCCCGCCGAGTGCTCGCGCAGCTCGTAGAGGATCTCGTGCTCCTCGAACGTCGCCGTAATGGTCTCTATGAGGACCGTAGCCTTGATCGTGCCCTGAGGAACCCCGAGCTCGTCCTGCGCCATCACGAAGACCTCGTTCCAGAGCCGCGCCTCCAGGTGGCTCTCCAACTTCGGCAGGTAGAAGTACGGGCCGGTACCGCCGTCGAGGAGCGTTCGGACGTTGTGGAAGAAGTACAGCCCGAAATCGAAGATGCCCGCCGGGACCTGCTTGCCGTCCACGAGCATGTGCTTCTCGAAGAGGTGCCAGCCGCGAGGCCTGGCGATGATCGTGGCCAGGCTCGTGAGGTCCTCGTTCAGTTCGTAATGCTTGCCGGTCTCGGAGTCGTCGTAGGTGATGGTCCGGTTTATGGCATCCCTGAGGTTTAGCTGGCTCTCGAGCATGTTGTGCCACGTCGGGCAGTTGGCGTCCTCGAAGTCGGCCATCCACGTGGCGGCACCGGAGTTGAGGGCGTTTATCGTCATCTTCCGGTCCGGCGGACCCGTAAGCTCGACGCGCCGGTCCTGTAAATCTTCCGGGATCGGGTCTATCTGCCAGTCGCCTTCGCGGATATCCTTGGTCTCCGGCAGGAAGTCCGGCATCTCGCCGGCGTCTATGCGCTCCTGGCGCTCGGCCCTCCTCTGCAGGATCTCCTCGACGCGCCCGTGAAACTCCCGGCTCAGCTTCGCCACGAACGAAGCTGCCTCAGGCGTCAGTATCTCCTCGAACTCCTCCGGGATAGGGGACGTGAACTCGACCCCCTCTTCGAACCGCTGTTGCGTTTTACCCATGTTCTCGCGCTACACCTCTCTAGTTCCTGCGACTTCCAAAGCTTCGGACTACTTTAGCAAGTCGCGGGTACTAGCGCTTGAGAACTAGGCCGCGTGAGCTCCCTCCCGAGCCCTGCGCACGTAGACGACGCACGAGGTCGGCACGCACCGCCACCTGTAGAGGACCTCGAACTCCGAGAAGCCGATCTGCACCCGGGTCCCTATGGCGGGTGTCCCCTCCTCGTAGCGGTGATCCAGGATGTCCTCCGTCTCAGGATCCCTGTACTGAACCGGTATCATTAGCGTCCTCCTTGCGTTCGCCGTCGACCTGCATGAAATTTAACGGTCCTGTTGCTATTAGTCCAATCGTTTGCTTAAATTGTTGCCATAGAAAAAGCTTATACCAATCGGCTAGTGCCGTCAGGGGAAGCAAATATCTGACGGCTGAGGGTTAGCGACCGGAGGGAGCTAGCGTGCTCTTGAGGCAGATGGAGTGTTTCTTGGCGGTGGCGCGTCTGGGGAACGTAAGCCGGGCTGCCGAGGAGATGTACTTGACGCAGCCCACCCTGACGGCGCGGATAAAGGCTTTGGAGGAGGAGCTCGGGGATCAGCTCTTCGTGAGGACGAGCCGGGGGATGCGTCTCACGGAGGCGGGCAGGGAGTTCTTGCCGTACGCGGAGCGGTGCATGGCGAGCCTCGAGGAGGGCAGGCAGCGCTTAGGGGAGCTTCGGGGCGCTTCCGGTGGGCGGCTCTCTCTGGGGAC
>JALYGT010000002.1 GCA_030776965.1 Actinomycetota bacterium | reverse complement strand
CGTGCTTTCGTAAGGAGTCGCTCTCCGTCCACTCACAGAGCAACTCCCAGGACTTCTCGCGGTTCAATCGGTACCTCCTGCAATCGTTATGGTAAAGGGGTGCTTATTCTACCGTTCGATTCGGGATCCGAATCCAGCCTTCAACCTTCAGTATCTCATCCGAGAAGCATTTGGGCTGGTCGAAGGTATTACCATTGGCATATTCTCGGGCAGGGAGCGCGGTAACCAAGGCATCGAAGCAGTGCCTGGATTCGAGCAGCGTTTCCCGAATTTGTTCGGGGATCAAAAGACGGAATGCTCTACGCAAATGTTCTAGTGTCATGAGCATTTCAAGGTTCCGGTGGTGCAAGCCCCAAGCCTAAAGGCTAGCCGCTGGGTGCACTTCCACAACAGCCTTTGAGGCGCTACGCGTTCGTGCGAGAGCACGAACGCGCCGGAGAGGGCGTTAAGAAGAACGGTGCCGACTATCGCGTTAACACCGAGCTTGTCGGCGGCGACCGTAAGAGGATTAGGGGGGTTAGCTTCCCTCTGAAGTAGCTCCGGAAGCGCCTGGGTGATGAATGCGTCCGTCGAGCGGCGCAGGTAACGTCTCCGGTCGCGGTTAAGCGCTATACCTATCTCGTATCCTGCCAATGCCCTGATAAATGGCTTGGGCCAGCCGAAAGGAACGTCCGCGGCCACCGCGCCGGCTCCAGCGCAATATTCTACGAGCCACTCCGGGTGCTTGGCGTGTGCAATCCCATGACCGATATGCGTGATGACCTCGTCTTCGAGCACGCAAACACCGCAGTTACGGGGGGTAGCGGCAAAGTCTATGCCGACGAGCTTCACGATTCTATCCTTCCTTCGCCAGCTCCCTCGCCCGCAGGAGCACCGCGTCGAGCATGGGTTCGGTGAGGACGCCGGTGAAGGTATTCTGTTGGGAAGGGTGGTAGCAGCCGAGGAGGGTGGGGCCGGAGACTACTACTTCGTGCTCGGCGCCGTGGGAGAACCTGGGCTTCGGCCTGACCGCGTGGAGGCGTAAGGCGCACTCCCAGGCGAAGGCGCCGAGACAGATGACGACCCGTGTGGGGAGCAGTTCGAGCTCGCGGGCAGCGTAGGGGAGGCAGTTGTCTCGCTCTTCCGGCGTCGGTTTGTTGTGCGGCGGCGCGCAGCGGACGGTGGCGGAGATCCAGAGATCGAAGAGGCGCAAGCCGTCGTCGGCGTACCGGGAGACCGGGGCGCTCGAGAAACCCGTGCGGTAGAGCGCACCGAAGAGGAAGTCGCCGGAGCGGTCGCCGGTGAAGTAGCGGCCGGTGCGGTTGGCCCCGTGGGCAGCGGGGGCCAACCCGAGGACGAACATCCGGGCGTCCGGGTCCCCGAACCCGGGGACGGGACGGCCCCAGTACTCTTCGTTGGCGTAAGCGGACTTCTTATCGCGGGCGACCCTCTCGCGCCACTCGACGAGGCGCGGGCAGCGCCGGCAGGAGGTTACTTCCCTTTCGAGCGCTGCGAGGCGCTCCTCTTTTTGGTCCATGCTTTCTTAAGCGCCGTAGCGGTTGAGCTTGAGGGCGTGGCCCATGAGGAGGCCCATGATCTCCTCCGCCGCGAAGACGCCCAGGGAACCGCCCGCGCAGGCGCGCTCCCCGAAGCTCTCCGCCGTCGGCAGGGCGTATTCCGAGGAGAGGAGGAGCGGGACCCCGTGCCAGGAGTGACTCTTCATCTTCGCCGGGGTCGCGTGGTCGCCGGTCACGGCGAGGGCGGCGGGGCCGAGGTCCAGGAGGTCCGGCACGAGGGCGTCTACCTCTTCTATGACCGCGGACTTGCGCTCGAAATCGCCGTCTTCGCCGGCGGCGTCCGTAGCCTTGACGTGGACGAAGAAGAAGTCGTAGGAATCCCAGTTGCTCGTGAGGGTCTCGAACTCGCCGGCTATCCCCTCGCCTTCTCTTAGGATCTCCATACCAGCGAGGCGAGCGAGGCCCTTGTACATGGGGTAGGCGGCGATGGCCGCCGCGCGGAGCTTGTAGACCTCGTCGAACCTGGGGAGCGCCGGGTGCATCCCGAAGCCGCGCAAGAGGATGGTGTTCGCCGGGTGGTGGTCCACGAGGACTTCGTTGGCCTGCTCGATGAAGGTGTTGGCGAGCTCGGCGCTCTTCTTCGCCTCGCCTCCCGCGCCGTCCGTAGGCTGAACGGGGAGCGGTTCGAGACCCGTTCTCTGGGGGTCGGAGTCCGAGAGGGCGTCAGAGAGGTCCGGAGCACGGAAGACGACGACGGCTCGGTGTTCCTTTTCGTGCGTGACTAGAACTTGAGCGCCATCGAGCGACACATTCTCGTTGAGGAGGTCCACGAGTTTGGAAGCTTCTTCAGTGGGGATGCGGCCTGCTCTCCGGTCGGAGATCTTGCCGGCCTCGTCCTTGGTGGCGAAGTTGATCCTGGCCGCGAGGTCGCTCTCTTCGAGCTCGAAGCCTACCCCCAAGGCGCTAAGTACGCCGCGGCCGACCTTGTACTTTAAGGGATTGTAGCCGAAGAGCCCTAGGTGACCGGGACCGCTGCCGGGGCTTACGCCCGCGGCGACGGGCCTGTGAAGGCCGAGGTCGGAACGGGTGGCCAAGGCGTCGAAGTTCGGGGCGCTCGCGGCCTCGAGCTCGGTCCTGCCGAAGGGGTCCATCGGGAGACCTCCGAGCCCGTCTAGGACGAGCAAGACGATCTTGGAGTCCGTGACGACCGACAGCTCGCGCATGAGGTTCAGGTCCAAGGCGGCGTCCTCCTCCTAAGGTCATCGCTTTGCGGTGCGAAAAGTTTAGCAGAGAAGGCCTGTATAATTCCCGGTTCGGAGCGCAGAAAACGACCGCGTGTAACGAAGCGTCGGGGGTGGCGGATGAAGATAGAAACGGTAGATCTTGGCTTCATGGGGACGGAGGAGATCATCGCCTCCTTCCTCCTCATGGGAGAGGGATCGGCGGCGCTGGTCGAGACCGGCCCTACGACCTGTATCGAGAACCTTAGGCGGGGCCTCGCGGATAACGGCGTCGAGCCCGAGGATGTGGAGAAGGTCTTCCTAACCCACATCCACCTGGATCACTCCGGGGCATCGGGACACCTGGCTGAGAGGTTGCCGAACGCCGTTTTCTACGTCCACGAGGTCGGCTATCCGCACCTCGTGGACCCCTCGAAGCTCTTAAAAAGCGCCACTCGCCTCTACGGCGAGGAGAACATGGACGAGCTTTTCGGCGAGGCCTGGCCTGTACCGGAGGATCGCCTCGTCAGGCTCGAAGGCGGCGAGGAGATCGAGGCCGTGGGTGGCGCTCTGCAGGCACACTACACGCCGGGACACGCTTATCACCATTTGGCTTACCTCGAGCCGGAGTCGGGAATGCTCTTCACCGGGGACGTGGCGGGGGTGCGCCTGCCCGGCCAATCGTACGTAAAACCGCCGACACCCCCGCCGGAGGTGGACATCAAGGCCTGGAAGGGGAGCATCGAAGGCATGCGCAAGCTAGCGCCGCGCTTTTTGTGCCCCACGCACTTCGGCTCTTACGAGGACGTGGAGCGGCACCTGGGCGAGCTCGAGCAGCGCCTGGAGGACTGGCTGCTCCTCGTCGAGGAGCGCATGGACGAGGAGCGCTCGCAGGAAGATATCGCCGAGGAGCTGGAGGCGAAGGGCGACGCGGAGATGCTCCGCGAGGGCTCCGATCCCGAGGAGTCTGAGCGCTACGAACTCGCGGCCAACTACGAGATGCTGGTGGCGGGCCTCATGCGCTACGTCTCGAAGCAGCGCGAAAGCGCCTAAAGTCCGCTTTTACTCTTGCCAGACCGATGGTATCTCCCACGCAGCCAGGCGAAGCCGTCTTTACCACAGGAGATGTCGGTGTCGCCATCGGGAGACAAGTTGCTGAAAACTTCAACCTGCAGAGCGTAGAGTAGGGGGAAGCCTCGTTACCTTTATTCGCCCAGCTGAGTTTCCGAGAAACTACCTTGTGAGACTGTCTAAAAAGGGGTAGTCCGATCTTGGTGCCGGTACTCTAGCATGCATGAGAAAGCTTTACTCAACCGATCTTTCCGATGCCGAATGGGCCTGGCTGGAGCCTCATCTTCCCG
>JALYGT010000001.1 GCA_030776965.1 Actinomycetota bacterium | reverse complement strand
CGGCGGCCCTTCGTACAGGGCCGCACGACCGTCAGCCCCGGGCTGCCAGTTTGTCCAGCGCCTCCCCGGCTACGCGGTACACTGTCCACTCGTCCATCGGGACGGCGCCTACGCCCTTGTACAGCCTAATGGCTGGCTCGTTCCAGTCGAGAACGGACCATTCGAGACGCCCGCAGTTGCGCTCCTTTGCCAGCTTGGCGAGATGGGCAAGCAGAGCGCGTCCCATGCCCAGACTGCGAAACTCCGGCCTCACGTAGAGGTCTTCCAGGTATATCCCGGGTCGGCCCAGAAAGGTCGAGAAGCTATGGAAGAAGAGCGCGAAGCCGGCGGGAGTGCCCTCGTGGTACCCGATCACCACCTCGGCCCCCGGTCGTTCCCCGAAGAGCAACTCTCGCAAGGTGTACTCGGTGGCGACCTCGTGCGAGAGGCGCTCGTACTCGGCGAGCTCCCTTACGAACGAGAGGATCAGCGGGACGTCGTCCGGCGTTGCGGCCCTGATCTCCAGGTTCGGCACCCTTACCAGATAAGCTCTACACCCTCGCTCCGACGAGCGACTCAGCGATCTGGACCGCGTTCGTCGCGGCGCCCTTCAAGAGGTTGTCCGAGACGCACCAGTACTCTATTGCACCCTCGTCCACGCGCACCCTCCCGACGAAGACCCCGGGGTCGCCCGCGGCTTCGAGCGGCGTCGGGAAGCCCACCGCATCACCCGAGAACGAGACGCCGGGCGCCTCGCGGAAGAGTTCTAAGACCTCTGGCAGCGTTACGTCCCTTTCGGTCTCGACGTAGACGCTCTCGGAGTGTCCGGTATGGACGGGGATGCGGACAGCCGTCGGGAAGACCGGGAGATCGGGGAGAGAGAGGATCTTGCGCGACTCCTCCTTCATCTTGTTCTCCTCCGTCGTGTACCCGTCCTCGCCCACGCCGCCGATGATCGGGATGGCGTTCCCGACTATGGGCTTTGGGAAGGCGTCCTCCCGCCCGTTCTCCAAAGCCTCGACGCCGCTCCTCCCTGCGCCCGAGACGGCCTGGTAAGTCGAGACAACTACCTTTCTGAGGTCGAATTCGCGGGCTATAGGAGCGAGCGTTATGACCAGCTGTATAGTGGAGCAGTTTGGGTTGGCGATTATGCTCTTATGGTCGTTTAGAGCATCCACGTTCACCTCGGGCACCACGAGAGGCACCTCGGGATCGAGCCGGAAGTCGCTACCATTATCTATGACGACGGCGCCACGATCGGTGGCCTCGCGGGCGAGTTGGACCGCGGCGCCCTTCTCCCCCTCGGTCCCGGCGAAGAGCGCGAGGTCCACGCCCTCGAAGGCGTCGGGCTTCGCCACCCCGACCTCGAAGGTCTCTCCGGCTAAAGTAACCCGGCGCACGCTACGGGCCAGGACGCGTAGCTCCTTCAGGGGGAACTCCCGGCGCCTGAGCTCGGCGACCAGGCGTTCGCCGACGAGCCCGGCGCCCACCACCGCGACCGTGTATCCGTTTTGCACGTTAACCACCCTCTTCTTCTACGACCTTGTGAGTTATGTCGAGCAGGTCGAAGACGACGCCGCTCGCAGTCCTCTCGGGGCCAGCCCCGGGGCCCGATATGGTCAGGGTGACATCCGAGTAGCGTCGGGTGCGGAAGTCGAAGACGTTCACGGGGCCGTTTATGGGGCCAAAGGGGCTCTCAACGGGCGTGTCCACGAGGCCGACCTCGACCGGTCCCCGCGCGGGGATGCGGGCCAGATAGCGGAGCATGTGATGTTCCTCGACCGCCAGAAGCCGCTCAGCGAACTCCTCGTCGGCCTCGGGTAGCCTCTCCATGAACTCCTTCAGGGGGACGTCCTCAAGATCTTTAGGCACGAGGGACTCGTAGGGGATCTCCTCGGGCTCTATCTTCCGGCCCATGGTGCGGGCGAGTATGATCGCCTTGCGGGCCACGTCGAGCCCTGAGAGGTCGTCGCGGGGGTCGGGCTCGGTGTAGCGGAGCTCCACCGCCTCCCTAACCGCCTCGGAGAAAGATCGCCCGCCTTCGACGGCGCTCATGATAAAGCCCAAAGTACCACTCGGGCTAGTCTGGATCTCGAACACCTCATCGCCGCCCTCGATGAGGCTCTTTAGCGTCGAGATGACGGGCATCCCGGCACCGACGGTCGCCTCGTGCCACAGCCTGTCGCCCAAAGTCCCGATGAGCCGCTCGTAGCGCTGCGTCGTCCCCGAGAGCGGGCCCTTGTTGGAGAGCACCAGGTACGCTCCGTTCTCCACCCCGAGCAGATCGAGATCCGAGGTGTCCCCGTGCACCGCGAGGTCCACGACTACGCGCGTCGCCCCCGCCTCGGGTTCCGAGCGCAAGACGTCCTCCAATGGCTCGACGCCCAACTCGGCGAGCTTGCTCCCCTCCTCCTTCAGGCGTATGGCCTGGGGCAAGAGCTCCTCGCCCGCCAGAGCGCCCGAGGTATCGACAACGGCCCGGTACACGATCTCCACGCCCCACCGCTCGAGCCAGCGTTTGCGTTCCTCCAATACGATCTGGGCGACCGCCCGACCGACGTTCCCTAAACCAAGCTGGACTAGCTCGACGCGCTTCACGACCCGTTCAGCGCCTGGTCGAGGTCGTAAAGGATGTCGTCTATGGACTCCAGGCCCACCGACAGCCTCACGTAATCCGGCGTCACCCCGGTGGCCTTCTGCTCGTCCACCGAGAGCTGTGAGTGAGTAGTCGAGGCCGGGTGTATAACCAGGCTCTTCGCGTCGCCCACGTTCGCGAGCAGGCTGTGCAACTCGAGGCGGTCTATGAAGCGCTTGCCGGCCTCCAGGCCGCCGTCTATGCCGAAGCCCAGGATGGCGCCATACATCTCTCCCCGGTGGTACTTGTGCGCCAGGTCATGTGCCGGGTGATCGGGGAGGCCCGGGTAGTTGACCCAGTTGACCTTCAGGTGGCCCTGCAAGAACTCCGCGACGGCGATGGCGTTCTGCGAGTGTCGCTCCATCCTCAAGGGCAACGTCTCCAGGCCCTGCAAGAAGAGGAAGCTGTTGAACGGGCTAAGGGCCGGACCGTAGTCCCTCAAGAGCTGGACACGGGCCTTGAGGATGTACGCCAGCTCGCCCAAAGCGGGGTAGAACTGGAGGCCATGGTAAGAGGGGTCAGGCTCGGTGAACCCGGGGAACTTCCCGTTGTCCCAGGGGAAGTCGCCGCTGCTCACGATCACGCCGCCTATGCTCGTCCCGTGCCCGCCGATGAACTTGGTCGCCGAGTGGACCACGATGTCGGCCCCGTGCTCGAGGGGTTGCACCAGGTACGGTGAAGGTAGGGTGTTGTCTATGATGAGGGGTATCCCCGCGTCGTGCGCCACCGCCGCCACGGCCTCGATGTTCAAAGTGTTCAGCGAGGGGTTGCCGACGGTCTCGGCGAAGAGCGCTTTGGTCTTGTCGGTTATGGCCTCGCGGAAGTTCTCCGGGTCTCTGTCGTCCACGAACTTCACGTCCACGCCGACCTTGGGCAGAGTGTAGTGGAAGAGGTTGTAGGTCCCGCCGTAGAGGCCGGCGGCCGAGACGATCTCGTCGCCAGCCCCCATGATGTTCAAGAGCGCCAACGTCTCCGCCGCCTGCCCACTGGAGGTCGCCAAAGCCCCGACGCCCCCTTCCAGGAGCGCCATCCGCTTCTCGAAGACGTCCGTCGTGGGATTCATGATGCGGGTGTAGATGTTGCCCTCTTCGGAGAGCGAGAAGAGGTTCGCCGCGTGGTCAGTATCGTGGAAGACGTAGGAGGTCGACTGGTAGATTGGCACCGCTCGCGCCGTGGTCCCCGAATCGACCTCCTGCCCGCCGTGCAGCGCCAGGGTGTCGAACCCGTACTCGCGCTCCCGTATCTTCTGGTCAGTAGTGTCCGTCATATCTTCCTCCTAATTATCGAGGAACGGCTCGACGGCCGCCCTAAGTTCGTCCCAGTCCTTCAAGAAGGCATCGTGCCCGTTTAAGGACTCCATCTCCTCGTAGTATGCCTCCGCCCCAGCTCCCTTCGCCTTCTCCGCCGACGCGCGCACCTCGGTCGCGGGGAAGAGCCAGTCGCTCGAGATGCCGACGAAGAGCATTTCTGCATCTACGCGTTCGTAAGCCTCCTCCTGCGAAGCATACCCGAAGCCCACATCGTAGATGTCCATCGCGCGCGTCAAGTAGAGGTAGGAGTTGGCATCGAAGCGGCCGGCCAGGTCTTGGCCCTGGTAGTGGAGGTAGCTCTCTATCTCGAACCTACCGCCGAACTCCTCGTACAAGGCGGGCCGGCTCGCGGGTTCGCGGCCGAACCTCTCCCACTGGCCGGGGGTGCTCTGGTAGGTCAACATCCCGGCCATCCGGGCTATGGCGAGGCCCGTCTCCGGTCCCTTCTCCTCCCCGTAGTAGTCGCCGCCCCGCCAGAAGGGATCGGCCATAATGGCGCGGCGTCCGATCTCGCTCATCCCCAATCCCAGCGGCCCTAGAGCCCCATTCGCCGCTATCACCACCGACTTCTCCACGAAATCCGGGTACTCGACCGCCCACTCCAGGGCCTGCTGCCCCCCGATGGACCCCCCGAGGACGACCTCGATCTTGCGCACCCCGAGGTCGTCCAGAAGTCGCTTCTGCGCCCGTACGATGTCCCGGATGGTTACGACCGGGAACCTCATCCCGTAAGGATATCTGGTTTCGTGAGCCACGGAAGCCGGCCCCGTGCTCCCCGAGCACCCGCCCAGGACGTTCGAGCACACAACGAAATACTCGTCGGTGTCTACGGAGCGCCCCGGCCCGACCATCGCGTCCCACCAGCCACCCCGCTTGTACGCCTCGGAGGGCCCGCCGGAGCAGTGGGAGTCGCCCGTTAATGCGTGGGCAACTAGCACGGCGTTCTCGCCCGCATCGTCTAGCTCGCCCCACGTCTCGTAGGCGAGCGTGACCTCTTCTAGGTAACCGCCAAGTTCGGGCTCGAAAGAGCCTATACGGTGAAAGTTCTTGTTTGGGCGGGCCGGGGCACGGTTAGCCCCGGCCCCCGGGTCTAGTGTCATACTCAGTGGTGATGCAGCCTCCTTCTACCGTGTCGGGTCTTCCGCCGCTCGCGCAACCCGCTCCGTAGAAGAGGCCCTCCGGCTCTCCCCACATCTTCCAGGACCGTTCGGTCCTGCTGGACTTGGCACCTCGCGGTGGCTAGCTCTGCTAGCTCGCCGCCGGTTGCCGCGGTTTCGTAGGGCCAGTTCCCTCCACCGCTCTCGATGCGAGTCCGCGTAGAACAGGATGCTAAAACACCTTAGGGTTCAGCGTCAAGGGCAAGCGAAAATGGAAGGTCAGTTCCCTTACAATTTTCCGTTACCGGTTGGCGCAGTGTGCGCTCGAGTACACTGCCATACGTCCGGTTCTGTCCCAGCCCGGCCTCGCGAGCGCGGATGACGGCCTGCACCCTATCCGCGACCTGGAGCTTGGTGACGTGTTGTAGATGTGGTTGCGGACCGTCTCCTGGTTGAGGCAGAGACATTCGTCGTCGTGACCGCTAGGTTCACATCGACTGAGCTCGAATGCCGCTAAGACCGGCTACCGTACGAAATCATCGGAATCGTGCGGTGACCTCGGTATCGCCGCCCAGGGCCTTTTGCGTGTCCCGGTCTTCTGCTATCCGGCGATACCGAGGAGCACTGCCGCAAACCCGGAGACGGCGGCGAACAGGAGGAGCGCGAGGCGCAACCAGCGCCCGGACAGAAGCTTGGCAGTGAATCCTGCGCCCCACAGCCCGAGGAGGAGCGCGGGCAAGAGCTCGAGCGCGAGTAGAAGATGGTCCAAGCCGACCCTCTCAGCGAGAGCAAGGACCAGAAGCGAAATCGCTGTCCCCATAGCGAAGGCGACCGCGAGCGTGGCCCTGATCTCCTGCTCCTCTCGGTTTTGGTAGATCAGGGCGAGCGGCGGTCCCCCGATCCCGGCGGCGGTGCCCATTACCCCCGAAACGATCCCGCCCGCTACCCGTGTCCGGTTGCTCAAGTCTATCTTGGGGTTGGACGAGCTCGCGAGCGCGGCCACCACGACGAGGCTACCGAACAGCACCGAGAGGTAGTCGTCCGGTACCAGCAAAAGTAGCCCCAGGCCTCCGAGCGTCCCCAACAGACGACCCGAGAGCAGATACACCAGGCCGGGGGCGTAGATCGCATGCCTCTCTCTGGCGGCCATGACCGACGCCATAGGCATAGTGAGCAGTAGCACCGTGGCCGGCAGGGCCTCGGGGCTAACGAGCGTCATCGCCGGCACCACCACCAGGGCGAGGCCGAAACCCACCGAACCCTGCACCACTGCCCCCAACCCCACCGCGACAAACAGGACGAGAAACTCCACCTACTCCACCATACCCCTAAAAGAACACGCCCGTCAGTGATGTGCTCGTCCGTTCGCTACCCCCCGCTCGACGTCCCTCAGGGCCTACTCAGTAAGCCCGAGCGAAGAAGGCGGTCTGTCCGGGCTTGCCGGAGACGAGGTCCTTTCCTTCTTCGCGCTCGAAGGGCAAGAGCCGGATGGTGGCCTTCGTCTCTTCTTTGATCTTCTGCTCGGTCTCTTCGGTGCCGTCCCAGGGGGCCAAGACGAAGCCGCGCTTCTCCTCGACGATCTCCTTGAACTCCCCGTAGCTCTCAGCCCGCCTCGTGTTCGTCTCGCGGAACTCCTCGCCCTGGCGAAGCATGTTCTCCTGAATCTCCGACAGCAACGCCTGTAGCCGTCCCGCGAGCTCCTCGCGCCCGACGAACTCCTTTCCCCCCGTGTCGCGCCGGACGAGTACGACCTGGTTTTTCTCGATGTCCTTCGGGCCGATCTCGACCCGCACCGGCACGCCCCTGAGCTCGTGCTCGTTGAACTTCCAGCCCGGCGAGTGCTCCTCGTCGAGGTCAACCTCCATCCGGACCCCCGCTTCACCCTTAAGCTCGACGTACAGCTTCTCGGCCTCGCGCCTGACCTCGCCCTTGTTCTTGCCGCGCCAGATCGGGACTACCACCGCCTGTGTGGGCGCGAGCTTCGGCGGTAGCTTCAGCCCTCGATCATCCCCGTGCACGAGGATGAGGCCTCCGATCGTGCGTGTCGAGAGGCCCCAGGAGGTCTGGTAGGCGTACACCCGATCCTGATTCTCGTCGAGGAACGTGATGTCGAAGGCCCGGGCGAAGTTCTGACCCAGATCGTGGCTCGTCGCCGCCTGCAGCGCCCGACCGTCGCCCATCAGACCCTCGCAAGTATAGGTCTCGACCGCCCCTGCGAAGCGTTCCGAAGGGCTTTTGACGCCGGTTAGGACGGGGATCGCCAGCGTCTCGTAGAAGCAGTCGCGATAGACGTTTAACATCCTCAGGGCCTCTTCCCGGGCTTCCTCGGCGGTGGCGTGGACGGTGTGTCCCTCCTGCCAGAGGAACTCGGCAGTACGCAGGAAGGGACGGGTCACCTTCTCCCAGCGCAAGACGTTGCACCACTGGTTGACGAGGATCGGCAGGTCGCGGTAGCTCTGGATCCAGTTCCTATAAAAGTCGCAGATGATACTCTCGGAGGTCGGCCGGATAGCGAGCCTCTCTTCGAGCTCCTCGCGTCCCCCAACAGTCACCCAGGCGAGCTCGGGATCGAAACCCTCGACGTGTGCAGCCTCCTTTTTGAGGTAGCTCTCGGGGATGAGGAGTGGGAAGTAGGCGTTCTGGTGGCCGGTAGCCTTAAAGCGGTCGTCGAGGTCGCGTTGGATGCGCTCCCAGATCGCGAAGCCGTACGGCCTTATGGCGAACGTTCCTCGCACGGGCCCGTAGTCGGCGAGCTTCGCCATCCGGACGAGCTGCAAGTACCACTTGCTCGGGTCCTCGCTCTTCTTCGTGAGCTTCTCGACCGCCTCGACCATCCGACGCTCCTCTCCATATACAAACTCAGGTGAGAGTATAGCGTCCGGGGCCGAAAGACTGGCGATCAGCGATGGGCAAAGTTCTCCAAAAAGCGTATCCAACCAATGTAACCAATGGCAAGAACTCGTAGCGACCACCGCGATATTAGGAACTTTATCCTCAATCTTACGGTGCTCACTACCGCCCCACCTTCCTTACTGACGTTCAGTCGCATGACGGCGTATGAGTTGCGTGCCAGCGCCAGGCCCAACCCACCTAGGAACGCGAACGGTGTAATCAGGTCGAAGACATCCTGCATTTGTGCGCCGGGCAGAAAAGCTTCTAGAGGATCGAAACAGAAGCCCTATTCCTAGCCCGTGCTTCAAAAGCGATGCAGAGACAAACTACAGAGGGGCCAGAAGAAGAGCGAAGCCAACCGCTGCCAGCTTGTAGTCTTTCATAACCGCCTCCTTATTGTTTGCACGACCGCTGCTCCTCTCCACGAGTACGGTCGCCGCCAAGTCTAAGAACGTGCGGGCCCATAGCTTGACGAGGCCGAACACTCTATCGAGCCGCTGCTCTTGCCAACACAAGTCCTCGAAAGCCGGCTCCATTCCCGGCCCGTACCCTTCGCGAAACTCTTTCGGGTAGGTCAGGAGCAGCGCCTCGTAAACACGCTTTGAGGTAGGCAATGCACGTTCGCAAGCATCACGTTCCTTCGGGGAGGGCCGCAGATCGCAAAGAAGCTTCTTCTCACGGGCTGCGTCGACCAGGCTCCTCAGGCCCTTGGCCTCCGCCCCGGGTACCCTTCCGCCGAAGTCCGTTATGCGTTAGTAGCGGCGCTGGTCGTCCATCTCTGGGTCGGGACGCTCGTCGGACTCCTCGAACAGGCCGTCGGCGAGCATGCATTTTATAGTGTCGTACAATGCCCCGGGCCTAGACTTACCTCTCCCCCGGTCCGATCCTCGAACTCTCGCATGATCCCGTACCCGTGCCGCTCCCTGTCAGCTAGGGCCAGCACGATGTTCAAGACCGCCGGAGTCAGCGGCAACAACGAACAGGGCTCACGCACCCCCTCACCCATACCTTTCTCTTCCTCCACGCACCTATAACATTCGTCGTCGATATATCCGCTGTTAATACAATGCCTGCAACGCGTCCGTTTGTTAGGGCACGGTCGGGTACGAGGGGGCGCTGTTATGGATTGCTGTGGGACGGGGACTCGAGTTTTAGCCGGCGGGCTCGAGCACCTTCTTGCCGACATAGGGAATTAGGGCTTCGGGGATCAGGATAGAGCCGTCTTCTTGCTGGTAGTTCTCCAAGATGGGGATGAGGGCGCGGCTTACTGCTATGGCGGTGCCGTTGAGGGTGTAGAGGAGATGGGGGCGCCCTCCGTTTTTGCGGTACCGGATCTGTAGACGCCTCGCCTGGTAGTCGGTGGTGTTGGAGGTGCTGGTGACCTCACCGTAGGCGTCGCGGCCGGGCATCCAAGCTTCAAGGTCGAACTTGCGGTAGGCGGCGGCGCCGAGGTCTCCGGTGCAGATTTCCACGACCCGGTACGGGAGGCCTAAGCCCTGAAAGATCTCTTCTTCTATGCCTAGCATCTCTTCGTGCATCGCCTCGGACTGTTCAGGAGTCGTGAAGGCGAACATCTCGACCTTTGTGAACTGGTGGACGCGGTAGAGGCCGCGGCTCGCGCGGCCGTGAGAGCCTGCCTCGGTGCGGAAGCAGTGGGAGAGCCCGGCGAGCCGGATGGGGAGGCGATCTTCGTTCAGGATCTCGCCGGCGAGGGAGCCCGCGAGCGTGATCTCGGCGGTGGCGATGAGCGAGAGGTCCGAGTCTTCTATGGAGTAGATCTGGGTCTCCGGTCCCCGCGGGATAAATCCTGTCCCGACGAGCACCTCGTCTCGCGCTAGGTCCGGCGTGATCGTCGGCTCGTAGCCACGCTCGATGAGGTTGTCTAAAGCATAACGAACAAGCCCGAGCTCCAGGAGCACCGCATCCCCTCGCAGGAAGTAGAACTTGCTCCCCGCTACCTTCGTGCCCGCCTCGAAATCTATGGTGCCCGAAAGCTCGCCGAGCTCGACGTGGTCCTTCGGTTCGAAGCCGAAGTCAGGGATCTCGCCCTCACGCCTTATCTCGACGTTCTCCGTGTCGTCCTTGCCGATGGGCACGTCCGAGTGGGTCATGTTCGGGATCTTGAGCATCTCCTCCCTCAAGCGGCCCTCGACGGCGGCGAGTTCGGCCTCGCTTTCGGGGATGAACTCCTTCATCCGCCGCGATTCAATTATAAGCCCCTCGCGCTTCTCGGGGTCTCTCTCCTGGCCTACACTCCTCGCCATCTCATTCTGGCGCCGCCTGAGTTGATTCAGCTCTTGTATAAGCTCCGAGCGCCTGTCGGCGAGGTTAACAACCAGGTCCACGTCCACCTCGACGCCCCGGTTCTCGCAGTTCTCCTTAACAGCTTCGGGGTTCTCACGAACGAATCTGAGGTCTAGCATGAGTTGCCTCCCTCCGGTCGGCGGCTATTAGGTATCAGCTACTGTTCTTGCTCAACGCCGACTAGCTTATATCATCCGGAGAGTTCGGCGAGGGCGCGATCCTCTTCGCGGATTCTCACGTAGAGGAGCGCCGCGTTCAGGGCCGTGAAGACGAGCGCCGTCACCCACGCCCCGAAGATCAAGGGGAAGGCCAGGATCTCCACGACCACCACCACGTAGTTGGGATGATCGAGGTACTTGTACGGCCCGCGTCTGACGAGCTTCGCGCCGGGCACGACCAGTATCCTCGTGTTCCAGCTCTCCCCCAGGGAGAAGACCGCCCAGTAGCGCAATGCCTGCGCGAGCACGAACAGCGCGAGCGGGACCGGCCAAAGGGTGGGGACTTCCGGACCGCGCAAGATACCCTCGACGAGGGTAGAGGCGATCCATAAAGCGTGCAGGGCGACCATGAAGGGGTAATGTCCCCTCCCCCGCTCGACGGCGCCCCTCGCCCGTACCCGTCGCTCGTTCCTGCGAGAGAGGACGAGCTCGAGGAGGCGTTGGCTGGCGACGAGGGCGACGCCGAGGACGAGTAGCGTCAGCACCAGAAAAAGACGTGCTCGGCGGAGAAGCCCGGTCCCATCGCCGAGAGGACGCCGTGATCCCTCGCCGAGTAGTCCTGTCCTTCGAGGAAGCGTTCGAGGATGAACAGTACCGTAACGCTCGACATGTTGCCGTAGTCCCGCAGTATCTCCCTCGGAAGGACGAGGCCGCCGGGCTCTAGTTCCAATATCTCCTCGAAGGCGTCGAGGACCTTGGCGCCGCCGGGATGGGTAACGAAGTGCTCTAGATCCTCAAGCGAAGTCCCCGCCGAGGAGCAGGCCGTCCGCAGGTTCTCGGGCATCCGTTCGCGCACGATCCTCGGGACACTTTGGGAGAGCTGCACCCGCAAGCCGCCCTCAGTCACGTCGAAGCCCATAACGCCTTCGGTGCCCGGCCAGGTGGTGCTGTGGCTCGCGAAAAGCTCCAGGCCGTCCTTCGGTGCGCAGCCAAGGACCACGGCGGCCGCGCCATCGGCGAAGAGGGCCGTGGAGACGAGGTTTGCTTTGGAGCGGTCGCCCTTCTGAAAGGTCAGGCCGCACAGCTCGACCCCGACGAGCAGCACGAGCTCCTCCGGGTAGACCCGGGCGTAGTCCGCGGCCCGCGCCAGCCCTCCCGCCCCAGCGGCGCAGCCCAGTCCCCAGATGGGGACGCGCCTCGTGTGCTCCGATAAGCCCAAGCGTGGGAGGAGTTGGGAATCTATAGAAGGCGTCGAAAGGCCCGAAGTCGAAACGAAAAAGATGGCCCCGACGTCCGACGGGTCGGCACCGACCTTATCCAGGGCGCGGCGGGCGGCCTTCTCGGAGAGGCCGAGGGCGTGTTCGACGTAGAGGGCGTTCTTCTCGGGGAACGAGTGGTCCTCGTAGAACCACTCGGGCGGCACGCAGAAGTAGCGGCAGTCTACCTCCACGTTGTCGAAGACGGGCAGGAGTCGCTCCACGTCCTTGTAGACCTCGGAGAACAAGGCACACGCGAAATCCTTTGCCACGCTTTGGGCGACACGGTGCTGCGGCACGGCCGTCGCTACGGAGAGGACTTTCGGGTTCGTTGAGGGCACCGAAGCGTTCAGGATCTCTGTCCGTTGCCGGCCACTCCCAAGGTATCGGCTTCCGGCGACCTGCAAGTGTTGCGGAACACGTACTGGGAGAGGCGCTTGCGCTGGGTGCTCGTCCAGTCTATCGACGGCCGCTGCTTCTCCTCGGGCAGGTAGCCCAGGCGGTAGACCGCCATAAGCTCGAGGTCTTCGGGCACCTCTAGCAGGCGTCGAATCTCTTCCCACTTCTCGGGGATCTCCATCGGCACGCTGATGAACTGGATACCCATGCCAAGCTCGATGGTGGCGAGCCAGACGTTCTCGACGGCGGCGCCCATCCCAAAGATGGAGTAGAAGCCCGAGAGCTCGCCGGGCCGGTACTCGGTCTTATCGAGAAGAACCGCCAAGAGCAAAGGCGAACCCGCAACCAGCTTTCGGTTGTCCTCGGCTAAGGTTTTGGGAACACCGAAACGGTTCATGATGGCCTGGCCGGTGTCCGAGAAGATCTGACGGCGGAAAGGCTTCAAGACTTTGGGCAGTTGGTCGATGTGGATGCCGTCCCGGCGTTCCTCCATCTCCCCCTCGGAGAAGCGGAAGTAGGGCCGGTAGCGCTTCCAGAAGGTGCCCTCCTCCATGAGACGGCGCATGGACTCACCGCTGATGCGTGCGATCTCCTCGATGACCTTTTTGTCGTCCACCAGGACGAAGCGCCAGGGCTGGCTGTTGAAGTGCGACGGCGCCATCGCGGCCAACTCCACGAGCATCCGCTGGTGCTCGGCGCTCACCGGCTCGGACAGGAATGGCCCGTTCGTGGTCCTCCGGCGCCGGATGGCCTCAAGAAGCTCCACAGCGTTCTCCTAACGCGTCAGCGCAGGACCCACGCAACGGATCTAGACACGGTCGCACATCGGGCATCGGTAGAGGTTATAGCATATGCTTTCCCCCTAACAGTCTGACCTTTCCGGCTACTTCGCGCGGATCTGACGATCCCCGCCTATTCGCCACCGTACTGGGCGTTGACCTCCGAACGCCACCTGAATAAGTCCTCGCGCCGCTCGTCCAGCTCTTTCTTGTCTCGTTCGCTCGCGAGGTTGTGCTTCTCGCCAGCGTCCTCCGACAGGTCGAAGACTTCGTCCGGCTGGTTGCCGTAGTGGTGAATGTACTTCTCCGAGCCCTCTATGCTCGCCAAGCACTTGCGGTCGGTGATGCAGCTGAACATCAGGCGGCGGTCCTCTGGTATGGGGCGCAAGAGAGAGTAGCCTGGGTACTCCCCGTTCTCCACCTCGTAACCGAGCATGTCCAGCACGGTGGGCAAGATGTCGACTTGCTTCGAGAGGCCCTCTACCCGCTCGCCGCCCTCGAACCACCCCGGGGCATGGATGAGGAGCGGGACATGGAGGCCCTCCTCGTAGATGGTGTCGCCGTGCAAGAGGCGGCCGTGCTCGCCGAAGCCTTCACCATGGTCGCCGAAGATTACGAAGATCGTCTCCTCGTAGATCCCCAGCTCCTTGTACTGGTTCACGAGGTTCTCCACGAAGTAGTCCAGGTAGCGCAGGCAGTTGAGGTAGCGGTTGAGCTCGTCGGGCTCGCCGTAGTCCTCAAAGCCGGTGCGCAGGGAGGAGCATTCGTAACCGTAGTGCCCCGTGCCCGTAAAGTACTCGGCTAGGAAAGGCCTGCTCTTGTCGCGGTTTTCGAGCCACTCGCGGCTCGGCCCGAGCATGATGGCGTCCTCGTAGCCGAAGGTGTTCGTCACCTGGAAGCCTGTCGTATCCATGGTCTCCGACGGGTAGAACTCTTCATAGCCG